>JAHFSP010000021.1 GCA_023265685.1 Candidatus Woesearchaeota archaeon
ACATGTCATGGGTTAGTAGTGTTGATTGATGATCGCTGTGTTATGAAATTTGAAGATAAACATCGTGACGGTAGATGGCACACTCGAGATGCTGCACGGGATTGTTTGATGCGATACCCAGAACAACAAGAAATTTTTGATTTGGTCTGTAATAAGCTTGATGAAATGATTAATCATGAATGTAATACATATGCGCCACATATGAGGTATGAGGCAAAACAATGAATTTTGAAAATCTTTCTCATACGTTAATTATTGGCGTAGTGAATGTCACCCCTGACTCTTTTTCTGATGGTGGAGAGTATTTTTCTGTTGAGAAAGCAGTTGAACACGGGATGCAATTAGTGAATGATGGTGCCGATATTCTCGATATTGGCGGCGAGAGTTCGCGACCCGGATCAGATCCTGTTTCGCAAGAGGAAGAATTGAAACGGGTAATTCCTGTGATTGAACGGTTGCGTTCTTTGGTTACTGTTCCTATTTCTTTGGACACGTATAAGTGGCAAGTGGCAGAGGCAGGACTGAAAGCAGGTGCAGATATTATTAATGATATTTCGGGACTGCGAGATGCTCGCATGGTTGAGGTTGTTGCTCAACATAAATGTCCTGTGATTATCATGCATATGCAAGGCGATCCGAAGAGCATGCAGAACAATCCGGTTTATGGGGATGTGGTCGATGACATTAAAACATTTTTTGAGCAGAGAATTAAAGTTGCTAAAAAGAATGGGATTAATGAAATTATTCTTGACCCCGGAATTGGTTTTGGAAAAAAATTAGAACATAATTTAGATATTTTACGACGATTTGAAGAATTTTGCACTCTTGGGTATCCGGTTCTGATTGGAACCTCGCGTAAGTCTTTTTTAGGAACGCTAATGGGTGGTGCTGGACCAAAGGAACGATTAGAAGGTACGATCGCTTCATCAATCATGGCAGTAATGAAAGGTGCAACACTCGTGCGTGTGCATGATGTGAAGGAGATAAAGAAGGCGTTGAAAGTGGTTGATGGTGTGAGATATCGATAGTTTTTGGATAAAGAAAAGAAAATGATTATTTCTTCCCCAAGGCTTTCTTTACTTGATTATAGACGATAGTTGTGGCTTTTACAGCGTCAATGGTTTTGAGAATTTTCTTTTTGGTGTAATATGCTACGAGAGGCTGGGTTTTTTGCTGGTATTCAACGAAGCGTTTTGAGACGACGTCTGGTTTGTCGTCTTCGCGAATAATGACTTTGACACCTTTAGGTGGCGGATTGATGCTCATGCTGTAGATGTTGCCTTTGTCATCCATACGACGATCGGCAAAGCGTTTGACAACCGTTTCTTTAGGAATTTCAAAGTAGAGGACAATATCAATATTTGGGAAAGCTTCGGCTTGTGGAATGGTACGAGGAAAGCCATCGAAGATGTATTCCTTGCCTTTTTGTAATTTTGATTTGACGAGACGAATAGTGAGTTCGTCAGGCACGAGAATACCGTTGTCTAAGAGCTGTTTCACTTCTTTACCAATAGCAGACTGTTTGGTAATTTCTTCACGAAACATATTACCTGTTGAGAGATGGACAAACCCAAAGTCAGTAACGAGTTGGGCAGCTACGGTGCCTTTGCCGCTGCCAGGTGGACCGAGGAGGAGAATGTTCATGAGTTGGAGTAGGAGAGGAGAAATTTAAAAGGCTTGCGGTCTTGGTGATAAAAGAAAGGATAAGAAAGTAGAAATGGATAAGAGCATGGATAATAAGAACATGGATAAAATGGGAAACACAGGGGGGAAAGTTGGTCTTTTTATTGGTCGATTTCAGCCGTTACATAACGGCCACGTTCAAGCGATTAAAGAATGTGCTTCTAAGGTTAATGTTCTTTGGATTGGTATTGGAAGTATGGAGAAGTCACGTGAAACGGAAAATCCATGGTCTTTTCGTGAGCGAGTATGGATGGTTCGTAGGGTATTGAAAGCAGAGGGTGTGGAGAACTATTCTCTTTTTGGTATTCAAGATTATGCAGATGATGAAACGTGGGTAGGGGAGATTGTAAAGAAAGTTGGGAGAAAGAGGGAAAATGGTATTGATGTTGTTTTTACGGGTAATTCTTGGACGGCAGAAACGTTTGAGAAACAGGGATTTTTAGTTGAGAAATTGCGATTATATGGGCAGTTTAGTGCGACAAAAGTTCGAGATGCTTTTTTGATGAGGGAAGGGTGGCAGAGTATGGTTCCCGTGGTGCTCCATTCGTTCTTGAATAATAGGTTACCAAAAGGGAAAAGGAAAGGCAAAACTGAGTCAAAATCTTTTTAAAGTATGAAGACCTAAAGAGAATTATGAGAAAGCGAGTGGACTATCTTCCGCTCTGTGAGCGGGCATTAACAATGTTGGGTGTGGTGGACAAGGCGTTAGAATACGTGAAACGCTACGAACTACATTCAAGTATGGAGGCAGATCTAGATGGGATTGACGAGTTACTTCATGTAGCTCCAATTCAACTTGAAGAGAATGCTTTGGCGAACCTTCACCGTTTACTTTTTGAGAGTTTAATGGAGCAAATTGCACTTATTGAAGATAAACTTCGTGAGATGTTGATGTCGAGTGGGGACATTATGAAGAAATTAGGACGACTTCCTCCCGAAGAGAGAGAAGAAATCTGTTCAATTTTAGATATTGAATATGTGCCAGTTGCTGATCGTATGTCAGATGAACTCAAAGATATTTTGTTCAAACTTTTAGAAAAGATGGATACCCTAAATCAATTCTCAAGTAAATATTACTCATTTGAGGAAGAACGATTTGTGGAATATGAAGATGAAGTTAATCCGGGAGAATAGTGAGGGACAAGAGAGTAGATGGATTCGTAACGCACAGGGGAGGCTTTTTTTGGTTTAGATTCTACTTTTAAGTGATAAAGATTAGAAATTCTTATAAAGTTGAATTTTTCTTAGGTTAAAATGGTTCTGGGAGTTGAGATTGTGTTGCTTACACATCAAAACGAACGTGATTCTAATCAGGATTATGCTAGCGGATTTCTATATTCTGATAATCGTTTGTGGGTACCTCCATTTCAAACATTAGGCGAAAGAGTTTTTAATCAACCATTAGTTAGGATGGACTCAACCCTTAGTTCTGATTATCTATACCTCGCAGGAGCATTTTTAGGTGATGGATTTGGAAAAGAAGGAGAAAAGTGTAGCAAAGGAATGAGTGATTTTTTTCTTGAACTTGTAAATCAAAATCAGCCGCCTACACTTAACCCCCTGGATCGTTTTAATACACGCTGTCATTCCCGATATAGGAGTCTAGGAATAAAAGAGGGCGGCACTACAAGTTCTCTTCTACTGATCGCAAATAACGGAAAAGCTATGGTTGGTAATATGGGAGATAGCCGGATTTATTTAAAGCGTGGCGAAGAGATATATTTGCTAAATCGGGATCATAATCAAATGTTAGAGTATATAACCAGCAAAGAGAAATGTGCTATTACTGACCCTGTTGAGTTTGATAAGCAAGATAGAGAAGATTACTCTCTGGGTATAAAAGGAGAAAATGGTGACACTAAATTGCTTTCAAGTGTTCTTACTCGAAGCGTTAATGGAGTTGACAAAAATACTCTTGAAAGAAAAATGTATGAAGTAGGTCGATTAGAAGGTTACGATAGCCATTTAGAATCATTAGTAATAGTACCAGGAGATGATTTTGTATTAATGAGTGATGGTGCAGCACGTGCCTTTCAAGGCATGACTGGAGTTTTTAGGAGACGGTATTTACTTGCAGAAATTTTACAAAGCCACTCTTCTCTCCATAATGCTGCTGAGGAAATATTAAATTTAGATTATCCTTATACGCATGATAATAAAACAGTAGTTATACTGCGAGTTACAAATAATGGAAATGAAAAGAGAGGTTAATTATTACTCGCTGGGTCTAATACAAGAAAGACTTCGTCTTTCTGTGCAGAAAATGAGTAGTTTCTCATTTTCTTGTACCCCGTTGCTCTGCAACGATATGGGCGAGTAATAACCAGAAATCCGTTTCTTAGAAATCGCCGAATACCCCGCAGCTTGCAAGAAATGAGAAAGAGATCTCATTTCTGCACAGAAATACAATCGCTGTTGTATTTCTTGTGCTGCACAGTGAGTGAAGCGAACGATGGGTAAGCGATTCTTGAAAACTGACAAAGATCAGTTTTCTGAACAGAAAATCATAGATTTTCTTGTTTCAGGATTTCTGAGTTTATTTTCTTTTTTCTACACCATAAATTTCAGGTGGGCGATTGATGTCAAGAACCATAACTTTGATAGTGGCTTTCTGTCCAACACCTTCTGTATCTAAACAAAGTACTTGAACAGAATATTTTCCGGCGTCAGTATAGGTTGTTTTACGTTCTTTGGTATTCATCCAGCCAGAATATGTTTCTGTTACCGCATCTCCATTGGGGTCAGCACAGGTAACAGGGAGACTCACGGTATCTCCTTCATTGACCGTGATTGATTGGGCAGCAACTTTAAGCACAGCAGGAGCGTTATTCTTGGCAATAGCAACACAGAACGTTGCTTCGTCAATCTTGGATGCTTCGCGAATTTGAACGGTGACGTTATAATGTCCTGCATCACCGCGTTTTGTGTTCCAAACACCCTCATTATTGAAAGGCGCTTGGGAGGTAACGATGGAAGCATTAAGACCGAGGAAAAATTGAGGAATACTTACACGCTCACCCTCACGTGCACTTAGAGCACATGTTCCTTCACAGGCATAACAATGATATCGGTAGGTTTGGCCAAAATCATATCCCCGAAAGAAAGGTAAAACCCCGCTTCGTTTATAGGCTTGGGCAATAAATGAACATGAACCGTATTGGCAGCTGAAGAGATCAAGACGTGAATCACGTGGGCATAAAACTCCCGTATAAATGTCTGTGGAGTTGGCGATAAAGGTCTTCTGCATGACTTTAAACTCATCACAGGGCCAGCCTTGCGGTGGAGCGGTGACGTTGACAAGTTCAGGGATCGCGGTAACGGCGGCGGCGAGGATAATGCTAAAAATCAGGAGAGGAAGTAGTCTCATGATGAGGTTTTACAAAAAGGGGAATTTAAAGGTTTAGGTTGTAGAGTAGAGACGTTAAAAATGTGGCGGTTTTTCGACACGATAAGGTCACGAAAAACTTGGAAAAAAAGAAAACGTTTATTGTTTCTGTAAGACATAACTGCCATTTGCTTCTTTGAGCAGAGGCGTGGTGTATGTGGTAAAGAGATTTTTTGTAGCTTCATTATCTGAGACTTTAAGTCCAAGGAACAGGGCATTTGCAGCCTCTTGAGGTGTTGTACCAGTAATGTGGGGATTGCCCTCAATACAAGTTATCGCTGGATTTGCTGACGGCGTTTGAAGACAGTAGGCAACACCAAGACCATGAAGAGTTGTTTGGTAGAGGTTAGCATTAGCTTGTTGAGATGCATTCATAGAACCAAAATCAATAGAAGGGCCTTTTAACAAGTCTGTTAATCCACCCATAAGGACAGGTTGAGCAAACGTAGCATATTGGGCAGTCTGTTTTTCAAGACCAGCAACACCAGTTGCCAGAGCAGCTTGATAATGAGCAACTGCACCATTCAATTTTTGTGCTGGACCGAGAACTTGGGTAAGTCTCCCTCTTGCAAGAACTTTGATTGCGTCCCCAACAGTTTGGAAGTTCTCATATGCGAGCTGGAAATTATGAGTGACGGCAGCGGCAGTAGCAGCGTCTTGTTGAAGTCTTCCTGCTTGTATTGCAGTTGCGCTAAGTTCAGTTGCAACCTTGCTCACTGTACTTTCTAAACCGTTCGTTTTGGCTTCTAAAGCGTTTATTTGAGGAGTTAGTTGAGTGTCAACGGTTTGTTTTGCAAGGGCAACACGACCAAATAATGCACCTACTTTGTTTTCACCGTTCCCTACACCCATTTCTGCTTGACCGTATTGAGCTACGAGTCCAGCTTCGATATTACGTGCTTCTCCAAGTCTGTACGCTCCGACACCGATAGATCCTAATCCTAAAAGACCGACTGCTGTTGCTACTCCCACAGTAAGAGTTAGTTTTTTGTTAAGTCTACGGTTTTCTGCACGACTTAGTTGGAGTTGACCTGTTAGACTACTTCCTAAATCTCTTTCAACTTCCACTATTTGATCAAGAAGGTATTTTGTGTTCATTCCGCTGCGCACAACATTGAGAGCAACAACTTGTCCATCATTTACCTCAAGTGAGTATGGTGCAGCAGAAGCATCTGGTAGACGAGAGTTTACATCTAAAACTCCGGGATTAGTTTGTGGAAGAAGAGTAGCTAAGTCTTTAATATTTGATAGTGCTGTGTGGAGTGTAACAGGATCATGAACAGGTGCACCATTAAACATTACGTTATAAAATCCATCTAAAGAATTTTGAGGAGGAGCCATAATTATTTCACCATTAGTATTATTTTTAGTTCTCTATCTCCCCTTGGGGTGTGAAAATAGGGCAGAATTTATAAACTTATCACTCTTAAGTGATACCATGGCTCACGGCATTCTCAAAGCGTATGCGATGAATAATGAGATTATTCAAGATTTAAATGAGGTATTGAGGAATGATTTTTCTTCTTTTGGGCTTTTTTATGAGTCGTTGAGTAACAATCATTCTCGAGCCTATCGTGCTAGAGATTTGGAAAAATTTTTACAAACACACAGAATGGACGTTCCTGTGGTGATGTCAAGAGAACTGAAAATTGAATATCCAGTTAATTTTCAGGATCATTTTGCTGATCTATTGGGTAAGAGCGGTAGCAATCTTCTGGTTATGGGGCGGGAACATATCGTAAGAAAAAATGCTGATGAGACCATGATAGAACTCATTTTACGTCGAGAATACTTGATGTATGAAGTTCTAATGCGCTCTGGGTATGATTTCCCATTGATTTTTCGAGAAATACCAAAACCAAAAGTAGGGATTATTCATCGGTAATGTTATATCTGATGTTACTCTTTATTTACACAATTTTTCCCGTAAACACATTATGTTTGTCGCGTACGATTTGGACTCTGACTTTCTTGTCTTTCTTAAATTCACACAGGGGTACAGAAATATTACGACCTTTGGCAACAGCAATCACTGAATGAGGAAAACGGTCAGGGCATTTGATGGTTGCATTGATAACCTCGCCCTCGTTAAATGGTTTTGGGAGAGGTTTGATTTTACGGATGTGGAAGTCTTCTTTGCTTAACTTCAGTTTTATGTCGTGTTTTTTCTCTAGCTTTTCAAGAAGGGCATAGAATTCATCCCACGGAATTTCTTGAGCGGCTTTGCGGCCAGTTTTATAGTGGAGAAAGTTCTGGATTCCAAGAATGGGCTGTTTGGGAAGTGATTTAATAAATTCGATAATTTTGTCCATTTCATCTTCATTAAAGCCTTTGGTAAGAACAGGTGCGACGATGACATTGAGTTTTTGGGAAGCGTATTTGATGACTTCTTTGACGTGTTCAACGTTGTAGGTTTTGGTTCCGGCAATGATTTTAGCTTTTTGGGAATCGATAGCATCAAGAGAGAGGTTGAGTTGGAGTTTGGTGCATTTTGCTAAACGATCGATACGCTCTTTGTTGAGCAGAGTACCGTTGGTATCAATAGAGATTGTGTGAACTAATTCAAGAGGTTGAAGTTTTTCGATTAAGAGATCCATGTCAGCATAGAGAAACGGCTCTCCTTGGACTCCGATATGAATTTCGAGAGGTTCGTTAACAAATCGGAGAATTTTTTCTAGTTCTTCGAGTAGATAGTCTAATTCGACAACGAAGTCGTGTTTAGTACTTGAAAGACCTTCGGAGATAGAGCAGTAGACGCAATCAAGATTACAGGAGGTGACGGGTTTAATTTCAATAATAGAGGAGTTACGATAGACAATACCAAACGCAACGTTGCCGATAAGGGGAATACCAGTGTTTTTGTGAATGTAGGTTGCAGGATTACCGGTGAGTTTGGTGGTGAGAGAATCGAAATATTTTTCGAGAAGGTAGGAAAATTTGAGTTGAATTTTTTCTTGTGTTCCTTTTTCGAATGTGATGGCGTTAGGGTTGGGAAGGGTAAATTCGCTAATGGCATTTACTTCTTCTAAGGGGATTTTTGTCGTGAAGAGTTTGAGCAACGTGATGGTAAGGTGAGTTTTTGTTTTGTTGAACGAGAGTGTTTCGAAGGATAAGGAAGGCATGATGTGGATTGTAGAATGAGTGTTTTATAAAAGTAGTGAAGAAAAAAAGAGGTGAGGAGGCTGAGTTTAATTTGGAACTTGACGAACTTCATAGAGTCTTTTATAGAATTCAGCTCGTTGACGTGGCTTTAAACCATCAACGCTAATCATCACACTACTCGCCTTGTAACGAGGTAAGACCAATACTGCAAGAGCACGATCATCTGGAGTTGTAATGCCTAGCTCCCCTACAACCTGTTTTGTTAGTTCAACAGCTTTTTTGTATGTAGCAAAAGGAATAGATCCCTCACTATGAAATTGTGCATTGAAACGATTAGGATGCTCAAGCATCCAGGACTCTACAGTATAAGGAAGTGCTCTGATTGAACCATTGTTAACATATTCGCCTAGAGCAAAATGTAGTCTTTCCCAGATATCTGGTTGAACATGTCCAACTATATTTGAATTATCTAAAGGAGATGTAACGACGGGAGTTTTCCCTTCTTCCAAATTTTGGTATAACCAGTTTAAGACTCCATTAAAATCTCCTTGTTCTACAAGCATTCTTTCTAATGCCATCCCTTTAAAACCACGAGTGAAACCACCATAAACCCCTGAACGCATTGAAAATAATCTTAAGGCTTGTATATTCTGTCTTTGTCCATCAGTAAGATTAAGACTTTGACAATAGCGGTGAGGAGGAAAATTATCAAAACCATTATTACCCCAAGCGAGAATACTAATCGGAAAGCGTTCTACCCAACTAATCAACTCTTGTCGTCTACGGTATCCAGTGCATGTAATTTCTCCCCCAATTCTGGACTGAATAGACGATAAAACCATCTGTTGACCATCTTTATCTAAATCTTGAGGTATGACTACATTAAAATCAAAATCAGAAGGATAACGATCATCAGGGCTTAGTGGATCAATGACAGAACGATATTTTTTTGGATCTGTGGAACCAACAAGATGAATTTCGCCTGCTAACCCTCTTTGAGCAAGTGCAGTCGTAATCTCACGGCACACAGAATCATAAATTTGAGTGCTTTTAGCATGAAAAACTTCTGCAGTTTTTAAGTCCTGAAAAAAGAGGTCCAAAGGGTATGTTACATTCATAGACTTTCGGGAACGACAACCACATATAAAGTATATGGCTTAAATAGCTAGTTCAGAAATTTTTTGACATATTTTTACTATCTTTGACACAGTGAGATCCTCCCCCTCTGACCAATTCTTTTCCACCACAATTCTTAAAGAACCGCAATTCTTAAAAAACGTGCTGCCTCAAATTCATTCATGTCCAAAGAGGTTTCTGTTTTAGACTTGCCTGCGTCACAGCTTACGCCGGGAATGAGGCAGTATCAAGATGCGAAAAAGGCTCATCCTGATTGTATTGTGATGTTGAGGATGGGTGATTTCTATGAGATGTTTTATGAGGATGCAATTACGGCGTCTCGAGAGTTAGAGATTACTCTTACAGCACGTGGACAAGGAGAAAAGCGTGCGCCACTTGCAGGGTTGCCGTTTCATGCGTTGGAGACCTATCTGGGTAAGCTGGTAAAGAAGGGCTATAAAGTTGCGATTATTGAACAACTTGAAGATCCTAAACAGGCTAAAGGGTTGGTGAAACGAGGATTAGTGCGAATTGTAACACCAGGGACGATCATTGAGCCTAACTTACTTGAAGAGAAAGAGAATAATTATGTGATGGCGATTAGCGCAGTGAAGCAGAGTTATGTGGCAGCGTGGTGTGATGTCTCAACAGGTAACTTTTTTTGTATTCAATATCTTTCCTTAGGAGCTTTAGCTAGTGACTTAGTACGATTTAATCCAAAAGAATGTGTTGTACCACAGAGCCTTGGTGTTGACAAGGAATTATGCGAGTTACTCAAAAATGCAGGATGTTTTTGCACGTGGCGAGAGGATTATTATTTTCATATAGAGAAAGCACGAACAGTTTTACATGAGCATTTTGTGGTGAACTCAATGGAGAGTTTTGGACTTGATGATTCCTCAACGCATGGTTTATCGATGCAGAGTGTATGTGGTGCGTTGTTAGGGTATTTGCATGAAACTCAAAGGAGGTCATTAGCTCATATTATGCGAATCAGCACTCGAGCTAATTCTCAGACGATGATTCTTGATGCCACAACGCTACGTAATCTTGAGATCATGCGTAACATTCGTGATGGGAGCAGTAGAGGGACGTTGTTGCAAGTTATTGATAAGACGATTACAGTGTTAGGAGCGCGGTTATTACGTTCGTGGCTTACGTCTCCACTGGTGATGCGTGGAGTGCTTGAAGAACGTCTTGATGGCGTTGATGAATCACGCAAGAATGTGATTTTGCGAGAAGAGATTAGAGAATTGCTCTCGAGGATGGTAGACGTTGAGAGAATTTTGAGTCGAGTACATTATGGGAGTGCGACGCCACGGGATTTATTGGCGTTGCGTGGTTGTTTAGAGATGCTACCAAGATTGCAGCAGAAAGTGAAAGAGTATTCGTCCAACATTCTACGAGAGTCGGGGTCTTTTGATTTACTTTCATCGTTGTGTGATTTGTTATCACGTGCGTTACGCGATGATCCACCTGCAACAATTCGTGAGGGCGGAATGATTCAGCCAGCGTTTGATCCCCGACTCTTGGAGTTAGATACGATTGCTCATTCGAGTAAACAATATCTAGCTCAATTAGAGGAAGATGAGCGTCGTAAGAGTGGGATTAATTCTCTTAAGATTGGCTACACTCGCGTGTTTGGGTATTATATTGAAGTCACTAAAAAAAATGTTGGATATGTTCCCCCACATTATATTCGTAAACAAACCACTGCAAATGGAGAACGCTATATTACTCCTGAGCTTAAAATGGAAGAGGAGAAAATTTTAGGAGCTGAAGAAAAAAGTATTGCTCTGGAACAGGAGATTTACGCAATGCTCTTGGAAAAAATTGTGGTGGTGACACCTCAACTACAAGATCTTGCCTGTAGAATCGCGGTACTTGATGTGATTACGACGTTTGCTAAAGTCTCAGTCGAGGGACACTATTGCCATCCTCAATTTGTAGAGGAAGATATTTTGCATATCAAAGCAGGTCGACATCCCGTAGTGGAAGTTAGTTCCTCTTCATTTATTGCCAATGATATTGTTCTTAATTCTAGTGAGATGATGATTATCACTGGCCCAAATATGGCTGGAAAATCAACCGTAATGAGGCAGACTGCGCTGATTGTATTGCTTGCGCAAATAGGTTGCTTTGTTCCGGCTCAAGAGGTCGTGATGGGTATTGTTGATCGAGTTTTTACACGAGTTGGTGCATATGATGATGTAAGTTCAGGTCAATCAACTTTTATGGTAGAAATGAATGAAACGGCAGCGATTCTTCACAATGCGACATCAAAGAGTTTAGTGATTCTTGATGAAATCGGACGAGGCACATCAACCTTTGATGGAGTTTCAATTGCCTGGAGTGTGGCTGAGCATTTGTATCATTCGATTCGATGTAAGACTATGTTTGCGACTCATTATCACGTTCTTAACAAGATGGCACAGAGTTTACCACGTATCAAAAATTATAATATTGCGGTGAAAGAGGAAGATGGTGATGTAGTGTTCTTACATCGACTCGTTGCGGGTGGTACTGATCAGAGTTATGGTATTCATGTAGCACGTTTAGCTGGATTGCCGCAGAGTGTATTGGTACGTGCCGAGGAGTTGCAGCAGGCATTTGTGAGCGAAGATGAGATGGTACACAAGTTGCAGGTTACTAAAGCAGAAGAGGTAAAGGTAGCAGAAAAGGTAAAGGTAAAAGAGATAATGAATGTTAGAGAAGTAAAGATAGAAGAGGTACCTAAGATTGGAGAGATACCTAAGGTAGGAGAGCAAAAAGGGTTGGATACATTTTTTAAAAATAAATCTGGGTAAATTATCTTTCGGATAATATCTTTCAATTAACTAGTTTTATCAAAACTAAACATTAATAAGTAAAATATACATTCTAAAAGTAGAGTCCTGAGAGTCATAAAATAATAAGATAATAGTAAGTAGGACCAGTAAAAAAAGATACTTTGTGGTGTTATAGATGGTGGAGATAGCGTTACTTCAGCGGTTTCTGATTGCGTTAGCTCTTGGTTTATTAGTTGGTCTAGAGCGGGAATATGCACGATATAAAGGACGAGGACATAAACATGCAGGAATTCGCACCTATGCGTTGATTGCATTGTTTGGAGCGTTGAGTGCTTATTTAGGTCAGCTGGTTAATGTCTGGGTATTTATTGTTGATAGCCTAATAATGGGCGTGTTTATTATTGCAGGATACTTTGCCATCGCAGAACATGAACGAAGATATATTGGGGCGACATCTGAAATTGCTGGTTTTGTGATTTTTTTTGTAGGTGCATTATGTATTTATGGTGAAATTAGGTTAGCAAGTCTGGTTACGATCGGTATGACCATGATTTTGTATGCACGCTCGATGTTGCATAATCTTGCTAAGCACATGAGCAAAGAAGAAATGACCGATACCCTTAAGTTCATGGTTATTGCGTTTGTAGTCTTACCATTTTTACCGGACAAAGGGTTTGGGCCATATGGTCTTTTCAATCCATACAATACCTGGTTAATGGTCATTTTCATCTCTGCAATTAGTTTTGTAGGATATATTCTTATGAAATGGTATGGTGGACGAGGAATTCCGCTCGTAGGTGTTTTAGGAGGGTTGGTGAGTAGTACGGCAGTGACAACGAGCTTTGCTCAACGAAGTAAGAAACAAATTAAGATTTACAAAATCTTAGCATTGGGTGTTATCCTGGCTAATGCCATTATGTTTATTCGGGTTCTTGTAGAAGTGTTTGCGGTTAATAAAGAACTTTTTGCGAGATTGTTGTTACCCTTTGGGATCCTATTGCTTATTTCTGCTATTTTTGCCTATATCTGGTGGCATCGAACCAGAGACGTTGAAGCCCATATCGATATCGGAACTCCGTTTGCGCTATGGCCTGCTCTTAAATTTGCGTTGATGTTAACGGCGATTTTGGCCCTTGTGAATATTGCTCACACTTATTTTGCAAGTAATGGAGTCTATGTGGCAAGTTTTCTCTCCGGTTTTGCTGATGTTGATGCCATTACATTGTCATTATCTCAACTGGGTGGAAGTGGAGTGGACATGGTCACGGCACGTAACGGAATCCTGATAGCCGTATTGACTAATATTATGAGTAAAGGAGCAATTGCATTTTTTTTGGGTAACCGTAATTTTGGTAAAATTGTTGTAGGATTGTTTGCAGTTTTGATAGGCGTTGGTGTAATTATGTTGGTCTTTTTTTAGGGTAATAGTTAGATGATTAGAGCCAAAACATTTATATCTAATAAAATATTAGAGCGCCGTGAGGAATTGGGTGTACTAGTGAATGGAGGATTTACCATGGCAAACATACTTTATCCGGAAGAAGTCGAGTTATTAGCAATGGCCAAGGGTCACGATGATGATGACGATTGGGATGACGACGAAGATGATGTTGATGAGGAAGATGAGTATTAGGTTTTAGATTATTTTTTAGTGTTATTTTTATCTGTATTTTGTGATGATTAATGTGATAAGTATTCAAAATGGTATGTCAGTCTAACCGATTAATAGAATTCTATCTGTGGTTTGAGAGCTGGGACGTTGCTTGCTGACCTTTCTTTTTTCGTTAAGTTGAGAAAAGAGGAGAAATCGGGAGCGGAACCATCAGAGGTGCGTTGTGCTGATGCGGAAGGGGAATTGCTTGCCGGAGGGGTATCATCAAACATGCCCATCATGGTTGTTGTGTCCATAGGTGTGGATGCAGCAGTGGTAGGAACGTATGATGAACCAGAATCTTCAACATGTAATTGTAAGAAGGCGATAGCTTTACGGATATCGGATGGCGAATCAGCTTTAGTATCTATAGTGATAATCATCTAGTCCTCGATATCTTGAAGGTAGTAGTGGTATATAATGCTTACGATATTGATCTTTTAACTACGAGTTTGGGGTGGCTAAAGTATTAATAAGATGAGAAGAGGTAGTTGCAGCGGTGATGTACTATCAGAGATGGACCGTGGGATTATAATAAGGATGTTATTGCAAAAGGTGATGCTGGTTCTCGACAATTACAAGAAGGAACGTTCGAGACATTACGTTATAGTCCATATATTGACCTTAGCACAGGATATCCGGTTGTACGTGTTCCTGCTGGTTATAAAGTAATAGTTCATGGGGCATTTGGAAAAGAGAGTGAACGCCTTGATGATCATGCTCGATCACTTGTTGAGCAGTTAGTTGATCAGGCGTATGGTATTTGTGCAATACCTGTCGGTTTTGCTAATATTATTAGCACCTCTCGAAGTGATGCACATTCCCTGTCTCAGGTTATTACTGGTTTACATGAAGGATGTGAAAAATATAAAGTTGGTGTTCTTAATGGGGAGAATGCAGTTCTCGGTGATCGAGTTGTGGGGAATGGAAACATTAGTGGGGTTATGGTAAGTATTATCCCTCAAAGATTTTTTAGTGGACAAGTAGGAGTTATTGAGTCGAGAGGTCAGAAATACAGTATTTTTAATCCGCAAGGAAAACCTGTTTTCATTAATTGTGATGGTGTGGGTACGAAAACTGAATTTTATGAACGGCGGCACATGGAAGGAAGAGCTGTCGATGATCTTCTCGCAATGAATCTTGATGACACAAGTAAGAAAGGTGCACAGGCTCAAGTGGTTGTAGGATTGCTTGAACATAATTGGAATGCTGGTACAATTCCACAAAAAGTAGCTCACCAGTTTAAACGACGTATGAAAGAGTTAGGGATTATGGGTGTTGTCGAATCGAAAGATGTGAATTGGCGTATCGAGGGTTATCATTCTGGAAAAGCGTTTAATCTTGATGGAGCGGTCGTTAGCACGATTGATGAAGAACGATTGAAAAATCCATTGCAAAGTTCAGCAGGGGATCATTTAATTGCGATATGGGGAGCACCAAATCCACGTTCAAATGGGATAACTCTACGTCGAAGAATTATGGAAGACAAAGGGCATGCTTGGCATTATAATAAACAATATCAAGATGTGCGCGATTTTTTAAGTACTCCTTCAACTATCTTCTATCCTGTTTTTGAAAGATTAATTCAAGAGGAACTTGTTACAAATGTTACTCACCTTAGCGGCGGATCTTGGAAAGGTAAAGTTGCTGTACCATTAGCTGCTCAGGAACTGTATGTCAGCGTTACTGATTTACCAGCATTATGTGGGGCAGAGCGAAAGCTTGCAGCATGGTCTGGGAAAAGTGCAGAAGCATTATATGAATCGTGGCCAATGGGTGTTGAAGGGTTGGTGAGTGCCCAGCCAGGTTATGAAAATAAAGCAATAGATATGATTCGTCGGAGTGGTTTGAATGCTTGTGTTGTGGGACAATTGGTGAACGCAACACCTGAGAATTCTGGCGTGCGATTACAGACGTTTAATGGAGAAGAAGTCTATTTTAGTGGGAGAGTCGAAGAGAGAAAATGAGGTGTTGAGAATGGCGAGAAGACAAACTGAAAGGTTACTACAAGGGTTGCCAAAAGATGTTTTTTTTGCAGCAATGGAACGTCAACAAGTTTCTCTAACTTATGATGATGTTCGCTTACGAAGCGGAGAATCAAATCTAATGCCTGCAGAAGTTGATCTTGAAACTCGTTTCTCTCGTAACGTTCCACTCAGAATACCAATTGTAAGCGCAGCAATGGATACTGTTACTGAAGATACTCTTGCAATTGCTCTTGCTCAATTAGGCGGATTAGGAATAATTCATCGAGGATTATCGGCAGAAGAACAAGCATCACAAGTTGTTCGAGTAAAGTATCATCTAAATGGAAGAATTGAAAAACCTATTTGCGTCCAAGAAACCGATCCTATAGAACAAATTTTAATGCGTCGAGATGAGAGAAGGTTTAGGTTCCATACTTTTCCGGTTTTAAACGGTGAAGGAAAATTAACAGGAATACTTACTGAAAATGATTTTGATTTTTGTGAAGATACAAAATTACTTGCTCGAGAAGTTATGACTCGTGATCCAATTACTGTTTCTAGTGCAGACGGATTGACTGTTCAGACTGCCTATGATAAGATGATGGAGCTGAAGAAAAAAGTATTGCCGGTCATTGATGAATTAGGGATAGTTGTCGGTCTTTATATTTTTAGTGATGTAAAGGCTCGCGTAAAAGGTAGCACCGCAGGATATAATCTTGATAATAGAGGACAGTTACGCGTTGGAGCTGCAATAGGTACTAGCCCTAGTGATCTTGAGAGAGCGCAAAGACTTGTTGAAAAAAATGTTGACGTATTAGTTATTGACACTGCACATGGAGATTCGGCACCAGTATATTCTATGTTACGAGAATTAAAAAGAATTTATGAATCTGTGGATATAGTTGTAGGTAATGTTTCTGAACCGCAGTCCGCTCGTCGATTATTAAACGCTGGCGCTGATGGAATTAAAGTTGGACAAGGTCCAGGATCGATTTGTACGACTCGTATTGTTGCGGGAATTGGATGCCCCCAAGTTACGGCGATTTATGAGTGTTCTAAAGCGTTACGAGGAAGTGATGTGCCGATTTGTGCTGATGGTGGTTTGAAACATCCAGGTGATATTCCTATTGCTCTTGGTGCTGGAGCGTATAGTGTTATGATGGGAAGTATGCTCGCAGCAACTCATGAGGCACCCGGAGAGATTATACATCACGAAGGAAGACAGTGGAAAGGATATAGGGGAATGGGATCTGAAGGAGCTATGAAAGATTCTGCCGCATCACGAGAGCGCTATCGTCAAGCAGAAGGAAAGACGTTAGTTCCTGAAGGAGTTGAAGCAATGGTTCCTTACAAAGGCCCACTTGCCCCAGTTATTGCTCAATATATAGGTGGCTTACGTGCAGGGATGGGATATGTTGGTGCGGCAAATATTGACGAACTTCAACGTATTGCAAATTTTAGACGATTAACTGGAGCAGGGATTGCTGAGTCTCACGTTCATGATGTTACAATGATTAAGGAACCTGCAAATTATAAAAAGAGATAAAAGAGGTAGAAAATATGTCACAATCATCTTTAGTTGAAATCAATTTCGCGCCGATGCGTACATTAGAATATCTTATTGATCCAATGTTGGCATTACCGCCAACACATTTTGAAGTTATTTCTGGCCAAGATGCACGAAGACTTTATTTTGATTCTCCAAGTGCAGTTCCAGTGTATGTAGTTATTGGTGGTCAACAGGGTGATGAGGCGAAGAGTAAAATTGCTCTGGCACTGCGACAGCTAAATCAAGAATTAGAACAAAAGATTGGTTGGGTTATGGCTCCGACGAGTACCCATAATGCAGGGAAGGGAATTCATACATTCAATCTTGATGGTGAGCCGGTGCGGTATACACTGCATCTTTGTCCAGCAACACTTGATGATCCTAAAATCCAGAATTTTATTGGCTCTAAGACCCAGGTAAACCCATTCAAACTTCGTGATGAGGTTGAATTAATGAGATCTAAGACTGCCCGAGAGAGGTTAGGTTTGGATTATCATCTTATGGTTGATTGTCATGCTAACTTAGTTCTTCCGATTAATCGAGCAGATGATGTGGTGGGGGTTTCAAATACAATGGGTTCGACGGTTGCTGGTGCCACATCTGCGGCAAAAAATGTGGCGGGAAAGATTGCGCCAATTGTTGAACAGGCATTGTATGATCCTACTGAGTTTAGACGTCTCGTAGAAAAACAACTTGTAGAGTTTGAAGATCGGCTTTCACATGATACTGAACTTTATGACGCGGGAGCGTTTGATAGAAAAACACTTGGGAAACTTTTAGAATCAGAAGGACTGTTGCACAAGCGATTGCAAGTTCTCAAAGATAAGTTATCTGTTGATGAAATCACATTTTTTACTGCTGATGATCCTGCAGGATATTTATTAACTCAATTTCAACAAATTTTTGCTTCGAAGCTCTTTAGTATTGGTGATACACAACGTACGATTGATTACTTAGTAACCAAAGGCGTTCCAGGGATTATTGAATGCGTTCAGTCAACTCTTCTTTCTAATGCGGTTAAATATTCCAATAATAGAACTGCTTCAAATACTGATGGTTCGGGATCTATTGGTGATGCGGGATTAAGTCATCCGTCGATTCAGTATCATCGAATTCTCGCAATGAAATTTGGTAACACTGCTGTTGGTGGTACAGCTCCGACCATGTCAGGGTTTATGTCACAAGATGCATTGAGTAAAATTGGATTTGAGAAAACGGCGACGTTGGATGAGTATTTATCTGGCGAGCAAATTGCCGAAGCATTTACACAAGTTACTGCAGCATTCTATAAAGCGTTTGAAAAAGGCTATTCGTTACGTGATAGTAAAGTTCGACTTGCTGGTATTAATCAGGAGTTTAGTTTAGTTGAAGCACGAGCATTACTGACGGCACGGATGTGGGGAGAAACTGGTGAGACTTCTAAACGGGCTCGTATTTGTCGTCTTCAAGATATGGTTCAAGATGGAGTTGTGTATGGCCATGAAGGGAAGGGTGCAGTGATTGCGTATAATGCAGGTGATCGAGCAGCAACACAACCAGACGTAGGAATTATTACAGGGTATAAAGTAGTAGGAGAATATCCGGGTTATAGTAAAGGAGATACAATTAGGCCCGGAATGCCACTACGCCAAGAACATCTTACGGTGAAAGGATGTATTCCTATTGTTCGATTAGTTCCAAGCTGGCCAGGAATTATGGAAGATGGAACAAATAATCCTGTTGAAGGTGGTCGACTTCATCCTGAGTTTGGTTCTTATTTGGATACTATTGCGCAGGGTCATAGGTTGGCGATGGTCTCCTATGGTCCAAAAGATAATCAAGTTGTATTCGTACGGAAGGTAGCATAATGGGAAGCGTTAAAGATTTAGTTGTTGCTGGTTTTGGTTCAAACTATTATAATGTGGCTACACCGCAAACATGGGGTTTTGGTGTATGGGATGTTTCAGGTCGTTGGTCGGTTGCTGATTTGAAATCATTACTTCCTTCGTATGAAGTTAAAGGACAAGCTGAAGCGTTAGCGATGAGTACTGCTGCATACTTTGAAGCTGCGGCTGGTGCTGGAATTAATTCGTGTTATGTAGGAATGCTGGATCGCCGTGGTTGTGTTGTTAGTGTTGATCAACTGTTGGATCGTGGAGAGACGAGTCATCACGTAGCAATGATGTTAGCAAACGTTCCGCGGGGTAAGGGCCATGAACCACGACGAGCATATCATGATGCGATTAATAGAGGGGAAATTTCGATTTATGTTGCTGATGCTGAAGCGATTTTTCGCCGAGGATTACCGTTAGGATCTTCGACATTTGGAAAGATTTGTAGAGCAGGTGATGTCGGAGAGGAGTATGAACGAGCGGCAACGTATGATCAAACGGTTGCTGTGTTGAAGAAGGTAAAGTCTGAGGGAAGGGTGTTGGAATTATTGGCGACGTTGGGTTTAACTTCTGTTCCACATCCAGGGATAATATTACCTGAACCTGTTTTTAATTATACTACTAAGTTCCATCCAGCAGGAGATCTTGATATGAATGATGATGAGGTGTTGGCGGCGTTTGGGAATAATGCCCAGACCTATGCAAAAGCACAAGAGTTGCTTGGTCAGACAGCTCGACATCAACAAGAATTTTGTGAAGAGCGTGGAATTGTGAATATTGATGGAAAGGTAGAAATGGTTGTAAGTGGCCAGGATGTTCTCTTAGGTGATTTTGCATGTACGCCTCATGAGAATCGATTAATGTTGCCGTATGAGCGTGATGGTGTTACGTATTTACTTCCTACAAACAAAGAGATTGCGCGAGCGTTATTTCGTCAAGAAGGTGTGTATGCTGCACGTGATGAGGCAAAGCTACAGCATGGTGATGATTGGATGAATCATTTTTATAAGCATTTTCCCCGAGAGAAATTAGAACCATTGGCACAACATGCTTCTGAGGTGATGTCAGATGCGTTGTTGATGGTGGCAAATAAGATGCTAGGACGCGAAGTATTTTCACATCGACGACTAGAGGATTGGGTTGATACGTTTTTACCGTATGCCAGTCGAATGGAGAGCAAGTAGATTAGAGAAGAATAAGAGTAGTGGGGAAAGAGTTTTAGGTCAATAATTAAAGGTGATGAAGAATGGGATCATTAGAAGCATTAGCAAATATGGAGTACCCGGGACGATTTATTATTATAGGACAAGATCCTCAAGGAGAACATGATGTTGTTGTCTATGGTGTAACAGGTCGAAGTGCGTCGAGTCAAGCACGTGAATTAGTTAGGTATGATCATGACGGAATGAGTGTTGTTCAAGTTCGTGCAACTAATAGAGAACTTGTTGAACAAGGAAGTCCTTCATTGTTAGAATATAGTGCGTTATTTGTCCATGATGGAAGAGTGGGAGTTAGTAATGGCGCTCAGACGAATGCTCTGTTTGATGCACATATGAATGGAAGACATGAAGGTGACTCTCAAGATGATTTTCTTCGGGGTGTATTTGAGAAAGATCATAAGAATGGACTTTGGGTAACTGATCCTAAGTATGGAATGATAAATCTTGCAACATATGAACCTGATGGACCAAATTATACTTCTCGCATAATGGGTTCAATGAATGATACAGGTGGGGGAGGTTTAGGAATAATCTCCTGCATTCAAAGTACTCCTCAATCAGGGAGAGATACAAGGTTGGCTGAGTATTATGCGGTTGAACCGATTAACGGAAAAGGAATGCTTATTGCTACTTATGCTGGAAAGAATCCTAAAAATCCACAAAAACCACTGCCTCAGTTTCAATGGGAACCATTGCGTATTGAGATTGCTGCAGGTGACGCTCAAGAATTATCTACCCAAGTATGGGA
>JAHFSP010000047.1 GCA_023265685.1 Candidatus Woesearchaeota archaeon
TGCGGTGTATACGTTCATTACCTTCTTTTTGTTCTTTCGTGATTTTGGATCACATCAGGCGTTGGTATATTATATTGCTCGATACCGTATTGAGGAAAAGTTTGACGAGATAAAGACGGCAATATTTAGTACTTTTAAAATTCAATTGATTTCTAGTTTAATTCTAATCCTATTCGGTTTGTTCTTTGCTAAATTTCTTTCATTACACTATTTTAAGAATCCTGATGCTACATTAATCCTCTATGTTTTTTTAGCTTATATCTTTACTTCTTCTTTCTTTCGTGTAATCAAAGCAACTTTCTTAGGTTTTCAGGACATGATGTGGTTTTCTAGTTGTGAATTATTTAAAAATGCTTTAACTCTTATTTTCACTTTGATTTTGTTTCATTTTTCTTCTAATAAACCTCTCATGGGTGCTATAGCTTATCCGTTTGTTACCCTATTGATGGTTTTTTCTCTTCTGCCTATTTTCTTTAGAAAATATTTTCACTGGGGAAAATTTAAAGTTATTAATCTTAAAGAGATGCATAAAAAAATTATGGTTTATGGCGTTCCGGTTACGTTAACTGGTATGGGCGGCGATCTTATTGCCTACGCTGATGTATTGATGCTTACATATTTTGCAAATTTACATGATGTTGGTATTTATAGTGCAATGCTTTCAACCGCTGTTTCAATTCTTTTTATTTCACGTGCCGTAAGCTCTGTTTTTTTACCTATGATGTCAGAGATGTGGTTGAAAAATATGAAAAAGGAAATGGTTTCTATGTTCTTTAATCTAGAAAGATATGTGCTTATCTTCTTTCTTCCTGCTTTAATTCTGGTTGCTATCTTTGGTAAAGATTTGATTAATTTGCTCTTTGGGGCCAATTATGTTGAGGGAACTCTTGCGTTTCAAATTGTGATAATTGCAACTCTTTTTTATGTAATCGCATCTATCTCTAATACAATCACCTCTGCAACTGGTCAACCCAAGGAAGTAACCAAAATTATCTTTTTTGGTGCTATTATCAATGTTCTTGGTAATTTGATAGCTATACCTCACTACGGTTATTATGGTGCTGCGGTAATGACTGCGTTAAGTTACGTGATAATTTATCTCCTTTCAGTTAGACATATTTTGAACCGATTAGAGGGGAGTGTTCCCTGGAAACAACATGGGCTATTATTAATTGCAGTATCTATTTTTAGTGTCCTAGTATTTTATTTGCATGTACTTCTTCCATTCTCTTTTCCGGTTAATTTTATAATCACTTTTTTTGTAAGTGCAATAATATACGGCTTTTTTTGTGTTATCTTTAAATTATTCAATTTCAAAGAATTTTGGAAGAATGTCAGATTGGTCTTCAAGAAACATGATAAGAAGCTTTCTACCGAGGGAGAGAATGAGTAAACGAGATGTTCTAGTAGGAATTGTACGTGGGGTGTTGGAGGAGTGGAACAAAGCAGGTGTTAGGTATTGTGTGTTACGAAATTATGAGTTTTTGTATGATGTCCATGCTCCTCGCGGTAGTGATCTTGATTTGGTGGTTGCGCCTGCTGATTTTGTGAAAGCAGTGGGGGTACTGGAGAGATACGGGTTTGTGGCGTATCCTGCGCAATTTTCTCGTCAGCATAAGGGGTATGGGATGTATGTTCAATCGATTCATGAAAAATTTGGGTTTGATATTCAACTTGGTGGAATCCATTGGAATGATATGTGTTATTTGCATGGGGAGACCATTTTAGAAAATCGTGTTAAGAAGGAATGGTTCTTTGTGTTGTCTGCTGAGGATGCGTTGGTGATGTTTATTTGTCATTCGTTGTTGGGCAAACGGTTCTTTAAGGAGAAGTATCAGGATCGAGTTCGAGAATTGGCGAGCCATCGATTGAATTGGGAGTATGTGGAAAAGTGTCTGTCTGCGGTTTTTGGTGGAAGAACTTCTCGGAGTTTCGTGTCTTCATTGAAGGTTCATAGTTATTCGTTTTTAGAGCATAAAGGTTGGGGTTATGCTTTATGGTTTGTGTTGCGTTCGCCACGACGATGGGGAATAATGTTTTTATTGTTTTTTCGTTGGCTGCGTTGGAAGCGTTTTTGTCATTCGTATCCACTGATTGCTTTTATTGGGCCGGATGGATCTGGAAAGAGTTCGAATGCGCAGCAGATGTATGAGCTGTTGGCGAAAGCTGGACGTCGAGTGTCGTTGGTGTATACAGGACGAGGAAAAGGAAATATTTTGCCGATTAAGAGATTAGCTGGAGTGTATAAGAAAAAAGAAGAGACGAAAGGACTGAATTTAGAAAAATCTGAGGGGAGTAGAAAAAGCACAGCGTTACAGCGATTACTATATAGTCTGGCTGCACCTGTATACACATTGGATTTGTTGCTACGGTATCTATTCGTTATTTTTCCTAAACGTCATTGTCGAAGGATTGTGATTACTGATCGGTACGCGAGCGACATTTTTGTGATGCCACATGTGCCGTTGTGGGAGAAGAAGCTGTTGTTATGGTTTGTCCCTACGCCTACTCTTACATTTTATTTGTATAATGATGCGTCAGTATTGTATTCTCGTCGTAAACAACAGTCTGTGTTGGAGTTAGAGCGGCAGATGAGGTTGTATGAGATCTTGGTCAAGAAATTTAAGGGCGTTACAATTAAAACTACAAATATTGAGGCCGATTTTGCTACTATGGAAAAAGTAGTGTGGGAGTATTTTTTGAGGAAAAGGTATTAAAACGAGCTTGATTGTGATGGTACTATGATTGTTGACTCTCTTAAAAATGCGGCGTTGTATGCTGATGTGCATACGCACTTTAGTCAGGCGTTTATGTTTTTACAAGCTGGACATGTTTCAACGTTGAAGCCTGGTCGATATGAGATTGATGGTGATAACGTCTATGCTGTGGTAATTGAAGGTGAGCAAAATGGTCACGAGAGTGTGAAGTTTGAAGGGCATCGAAAGTATATTGATATTCATTTTACTATTTCTGGAACAGATGTGATTGGGTGGAAGGATGCTGCTTCGTGTGTACCTGAAGGTTCCTTTAATGAGAAGGATGATTATACATTTTTTACGACTCGGCCGACAAGTTGGGTGGAAGTACCTGCTGGTTCATTTGCGGTGTTTTTTCCACATGATGCTCATGCGCCAATGGGTGGTGAGGGGAAGATTAAGAAAGTGGTGGTGAAGGTTTTGGTTGGGTAGGTGGCGTGAATTATGCTGAGAAATTAGCACCGTTGTATACATCAAAATAGATTCTCTTTTTTCTTCCAATTCTTTTTTATAGTGTTCTTTCTTTTGAGTTTGTATGGAACGTGCTATTGCTGATCGCAATATCTTGGACAGGTTTTGTGAGGAGTTTTGCGCTATTACACAGAAGTATGTGAAATATATTGTTGTGTCTGGGTTTGTGGCGATTGCATCAGGTAGGACACGAGGAACAGAAGATATCGATATGATTGTTGAGAAGATGAATTCTGAGCTTTTTGTTACGTTCTTTGCCGATCTTGAGAAGCATGGTTTTGAGTGTATGCAGACGTCTGATATCACGGAAGCGTATAGCTATCTTACGGACAAATTATCACTGCGTTTTACCAAAAAAAATCATCCTCTACCTGAAATGGAAGTGAAATTTTCTAAAGATCTCTTGGATGAATATCAATTAGAACATCGTACTAAATTATCTCTTACTGGTTTGGATGTTTGGTTTAGTAACATTAATGTCAATATTGCATTTAAAGAAGAACTCTTGAAAAGCACTAAAGATTTAGAAGATTCTAAGCATCTACGAGTTGTCTATAAAGAGTTAGTTAATGAGGTAGAGATTACTAATGTCAAGAAACTCATTAAGAGGTTGCGTCTATGAATGATCGACAAAGTCATCTAGATCAGATTGAACGGTGGGCTATGTTTGTGCGAGAGCATCCTATGGAATGGAAGAAAATTCACACAGAATTTATTGATGCAATTTTTGACAAGGAACAAGCTTTTCGTGAGCGATTGTTGAAAATGCCTGGCGGGAAGGAGAAGTTGGAAGAATTGAGGAAGCTACGGTTGAGTCGTTAATGAGTTGTTAATTAGAGATTCGTTTTTGAATTTAGTTCAGAAGTTTCGCGTATAGTTGTACAAATTCTTGGGTAATTACTGTGTTTTTGTATTCGTCTTTCTTTTTGTAGGCATTCTCTGTAAGTTTTTTGACTAAGCGTTTATCCCCTAGAATACGTTGAATTTGCTCAGTGAGCTTTTCAATATTTGATGGTGGTGCCATTAGGATGTCAACGTTGGGGGTCATGATTTCTTGTAGTTCGGGGAAATCTGAGGTTACGACTGGTACTTTACAGGCAGCTGCCTCAAGTAAACAAGAAGGGTTGCCTTCGGTGCCTTCCATGCTGATGTAGGGTAGGATGAGTATATCAGCCATGTTGAGGTATTCGACGATGTTGACATCGTGGGTAAGCCATTGGATGCGGTCTTGAATGCCAAGGGTGGTTGCATGGTTGAGAAGTTCTTGTGGTACTGTATGACGTGGGCAGGTGATCAGAATGGTGTCTGGGTTTTCTTTGAGTAGCGGAGCGCAAGCATCAAGGAGTTGATAGGGGCCTTTGTTTTTATGCAGACTTCCGTAATAGAAAAGGATAGTTTTGTTGGCGAGTTTGTACTTCTTTGTGAGGATGTCTTTGTTCATCGGGATGAAACGATCAAGGTTGATGGGTGAGCGGATGATATGGATTTTGTTTTGGTCGGTGTGGTGTGTGATCAGTTCATTTTTTGTGGCATGGGTGCTCACGGTGATGATGTCGATGCGATTTAAAAGTCGAGAGAAGTGGAGGCTTCCTAGAATTTTTTTGGAATAGGATTTGAGTGTGTGGATGGTTTTAACGTTTGAAAAGAGGCGTTTGACAAGGAGTGTTTTGAGAACGAGTAGAGGTGCTGAACTAAAGCAGTGGATAATGTCAGGTGTGAAACCTTGTTTTTTGAGTTGTTTCGCTTTTTGATAAGTTTGATAGAGTGAATTGTTGGGGATGATTTCAACGGTGTGTCCTTGGTTGGTAAGAATTTGGGAGAATTCAGTGATGGTGATTTTGGTTGCTTCTTTGAAACCGGGAAGGAAAGAATTGCAGAGGATAAGGATATTCATGATATTAGTTTAAATTTGTTTTTTTATAAGGTTTGTCACATAGAAAGTACGCAATTGCTCATTTTAATCATATTTTTATTGAATGTAATTTTTAATCATTCGTTTGTTGGGGGAACATCAATGCTCGAAATCGAGGTTCTTCTGATTTATATTCTTCTATGGGTCTAGCTAATTTAGCTAAGCCAATTTTGATTCTTGATATTTTATCAAGCATTTCTACGCCGGCGCAGGTGGCAACGTACCCACGTTCGTCAAAGAATTGATCGGCATATTGTTTGAGTGCGAGCATTTGAAACATGACATCTCCAAACATTGTTCCATCTCCTCGAAAGTTGAAGTCCATAGCTCTTTGAAAATCGAATTCATTCATTCGACAGTTGTAGATCGTTTCTTGGTCTGGTGTTTTTATAGTTCTATCTGCAACGTCTGCAAGACGGGCAAAAAGATAGAGTAATTCATGTTCTTCTCCACCCTTATCAAGAGGAATTAGTGGGAATTGGATAGTGATATTTTGTCCATACTCAACGTTGGGTGCTACTGGTTGTTCTGGTGTTTTTATAATTCCTGCTCTTCTGCCTACAGCGAGAAATGTCGGTAAGTATCTTTCTGCAAATGTTGGTTCTGGGGCTGGTGGAACAATTTCTGCGTATTGGTAGACTTTTTTTTCAAGTGACATGAACGTTTTTTGTGTTGAGGCTATTTAAATTTTTGTAGTTTTAAGAATTATGTACCTAGGTTTCTAGTCCATAACCTTTATAACTTCCGATTTGGGCTCTACATCTATAAAAAGTATACAACAAGCATTACAACAAACAGAGG
>JAHFSP010000048.1 GCA_023265685.1 Candidatus Woesearchaeota archaeon
CTTTGGTATCGCGTTGAGCCATGAGGGAACCTACGGTATGGGCGACGCGTTCTACTTTGGAACAGAAATCGGGATCTTGGGCGAGAGCAAGACGTTGACGTAGTGAAGCGATTTCTTTTTTGAGTGCAGCAATACGCATTGATTCATGGCGTCGTTGTTGAGCAAGTTTTTGTTCAAGTGAGAAGACAACATTTAATTTGTGTTCTAGATGAGTAATTTCTTTTTGTAGTTGAAAACGGGGAACTTTCTTTTGTTCAGAAAGATATTTGATTTCATTAATTTTTTTAAGAATTTCTTGTTTGGACACAGATTCTTGTTCTTGGTAAAATGCACTGGCAAGACGAAAAAGAAGAAATTGTGCTTTAATGTGAGCCATGTGTACCTCACTTAGCTAAATGCTCCTCCAAATCCGCGACGTGCTCCACCAGGTCGGGGAGGGGGCGGAGGAAGATCACTAGGACTGCCATATCCGCTATCCATTTGCAGAGGGGGAGCCATTCGAGATGGTCCACGCATACCAGGCATGCCACTAAAATTAGGCATGGATCCCAGAGACATATCGGCCATAGGCGGTGTGGAATTTAAGGAAGAAGGTGAGGAACCTTGTTTTTGTGTGAACTCATCTACTTTATCTGAAATAGCAATCATCCCTTTCGCAATGGTTTCATTTTGTGATGAGAGAGAATCAAGTTGTTCTTTAATGGTGGGGAGAAGTTTTCCAACATCTCCCTCTTCTTTGACTTCTTCAAGTGTTTTGGTAAATACGGAGTGTAAATCACGAATTGAGTCTTTAAGGCTTTCAATTTCAAGAATAAGTTCATTAATTTTAGCGTCAGGTTGTGCTAATTTCTTTTTGAGTGCTTCTACTTCGAACTTAAGATCTTCAAGAATCTGATGTGGAATTACTTCGTATTCATCATTACCCATTGCTATCACCGCTTTTTAGTGCTTAATGAAGCAAGGTCGATATATAAATGTTACCAAAACTTAGGCTGGTTGTTTAGAGAAAATAACTTAGTACTGTGAGTAATCCCGTGATTATTAGGTAAAATCCGACAATGTAGCGTAAGAACCGAGGGAAGACAATAACACAGACTCCCATGATGATGACTGCTATAAGTAGAGTTAGTGATACCATCTTTTTGATTAAGGTGTGCTACTTTAAAAGAATTTGTGTCCCCTGTGGTTTATTTGCCATAGGTTCTGTAAAAAGATAGATTTAAGAGAATTACTCTCATTTCTGGTTGAATGATTGAGTTTGTTTTGGTTCCGTTGACGTTGGTTGCTTTAAGTGTTGCTGCGTATTGTGATTTGCGTACACGTGAAGTTCCGGATTGGTTGAGTTATGGTTTTTTGTTTGCGGTGATTGGTATTCGTGTGTTATTCTCTTTTGAAGAAGGATGGTTGATGTTGGTGGATGGGTTGCTAGGGTTTGGTGTTTTTTATGTCCTTGCTCTTGCATTTTATTATTCTCGACAATGGGGTGGAGGAGATGCGAAGTTACTTATGGGGATGGGCGCATTAGTGGGGTTGAGTTATCCTTGGGGTACAGAGACGTTTCATCTGCCTTTGTTTTTTGTGTTGTTGCTGGTCTTAGGTTCTGTGTATGGTGTTGCGTGGTTGTTTGGTTTAGCGATCGTACGTCGTAGAGTTGTGTGGCCAGCGTATCAGGAGATGTTGGCTGCGTATAAGAAGTTGGTATGTGGTATGTTGCTGCTGAGCATTGTACTTGCTGGTTTTAGTCTGGTTGTGCCGTTGTTGTGGTTGATTGCGCCATTGCCGTTTTTGTTAACTGTCTTTTTGTTGTTTGTGAGTGTGATGGAGAAGAATTGCTTTCACAAAAAGATTGATCCGATTCATGCAACTGAAGGGGACTGGCTTTATGAAGCAGTGTGCGTTGGTGGGAAGCGAGTAATGGAGCCCAAAGAGTTGCAGGGGGCTGATCTACATCGTCTTGTTGAGTGGAAGAAAGAGAAGAAGATTTCACATATTGTTGTCAAAGAAGGTGTGCCGTTTGTGCCGAGTTTTCTGATTGCGTATATTGCGTTTTTGTTCTTGAAAGATGCTGCATTTTCGGCGTTGTTTACGTTGTTACACTAAAGCGTTCATTTGGTTTCTATGATGGGGGGAACAAGAGAATATGATCCTTGTGAGTATTTGAGATAGTATGAAAGGATGGATATTTGTGGCGTTGTTATTGGAAGCGGTGGTCTTAGTTTCAATGTATTGGTTGTATAATTACATCTCCCCTCTAATTTCTGCGTCGTTTATGCCGCTATTTACCCTTCTGTTTATCTTACTAAGTCTTTTTATGGGACTGTTGGTGTTGTTAGGCATGGCTCCGCGAACTCGTCGTAGGCGTGTTAGGCATACCCATTATGTTTGCCAAGAGTTTACACATGCTCAGAGTTAGGGTGATTAGGTTATTTGGTAATTAGATTATTTTCATCACACGTAGAAAAAGAAATAGTAAGATTATAAGAATAACAACCATGATAATTCTGGGGTCAATTTGTCCTTTTCTCTTTGTTTTAAGAAGAGTTTCCACCACCTGCATTCGAACTTCCATTTCGTTAATGCTATTCTTGAAGTTTAAATCTCTTTTGATTTCATCAAGACTACGCTTGTTTTCTTCAATTTGTCTTTTGAATCGGTTATATTTATTATACACTGAGTTAAAGATAAATATTGCTAGAATTACCCCTACAATAATGCCCAAGATGATTAAAGCTTGAGTGCTAATTTGGGTTGGACTTGTCTGAAAAAGAAATACGACTGGTATTATTCCTACAATTACGGCAATTGTCTGGACAATAACCTCGGTTAGATCTCTTTTCATACTGTTTGGGTATTGTATGAGCTTATAATCTTTTTTCTCAGGTGCGTGGAAACGCAAAGCTTTTTATACCTGAAAATAATGCTTGAAAGGTAGATGTTCAAAAGAGTGTAATGCGAGTTATGCATATATGTATCTATTAAAAGAGGTGTACTATGAGATTCACAAAGAAAGCGTCGTTGGAACTTTCTATTCAATCCATCGTTATTGTGGTTATTGCATTTGTGGTTCTAGGATTGGGTTTGGGGTTTGTTCGCAATCAATTTAGTAGTATTGATAAAACTTCAAGTGCAGTTCAGGAACAGATAAGTCAGCAAATTCTTGATGATTTACGTACCGGTAACAAAAAATTAAGTTTTCCTGCGACCAAACTAACGTTAGCAACGAGTGAAGAGTCAGTCCAAGCCATTGGCATAAAAAATACTTTAGATCGTGAAGCAGATCTTGTTCTTAGTTTTCAAGTTAAAGCTGGTGGAGATGGCGGTTTTACTGATTTCCCTGCAGATCGGGAGTTACCGTTTCAAAATAGTGGGGATATCCAAACTACCTCATCGATTATTTGGGATGATACTGCCCAGACTCTTAAACCAGGTGAAACGAGAATTATTCCGGTGACAATTAAAGCACCAGACAAAACAGGAACATATCTTTACAAAGTTTCCGTAAATTTAGCTGATGGTTCCCCTTTTGATTCGCGTACTTTCTTTATTAAAACAAACTAGGTGATACTCATGGCAATAAAAAAATCAACATCGTTTCCACGCTTCCCGTCTCATCCGTCAGGGAAACGTCAGATGACTGAGACTCAAGAGTTTGAGATCATGAAATTGGTCTTGGATAAATTCTTGTGGTTAGGGTTTATCATGATGGCGTGGGGTATGTATCAATCATTAACAAATAACAGTTTTACTGCTGGAATCTGGTTTATGGTTGCGGGCGCGGTATTACTCTTGCTCTTTCGCATGATAATTGTTCGTGAATACGAATTTTTACAAAAATAAATTTTGTTTATTTTTCTTTTTACTATGGAATTTTTTATTGACTGGGGGTTTGTCGCAGTATGAATCGTAAAGCTTCATTGGAATTATCCATGAATACCCTAGTGGTAGTTATTATTTCTTTGGTAATATTGAGTGGAGGGGTTGCGCTTCTTTACAAGTTTATTTCTGGGGCTGAGCAGACGAAGGCTCAATTAGATGAGCGAACACAAACAGCGTTAGAGAATATGATTGTTGATCAAGGTAAACAGGTTGCTTTTCCATTTAATACAGCTACGGTTGAGAGAGGCAGTGCGCATGTTTTTGGCGTTGGTGTTTTGAATAACCATGTAGTTCCGGATGGTACGAATGGGCTTCATTTTAGAATTCAGATAACTCCTGTTAAATTACTTGATGGGGTTAGTGAAGAACTGGTCTTAAGTGATGTAGATAAAACAAATACTCTTTCGTGGATTGAATATGATTCTAGTGATTTTGTTCTACAGGAAAATCAACATACTACTTCCCTCATCCTGGTTGCACCTGATGAAACGGCTAAAGTAGGTCAATATATTTTCACGGTTAAAGTGATGTTAGATGGAAACTCTTACGGTACTCTTCAGAAGATGTATGTAACAGTCAAATAATTTTTTCATACTATTTAGGCTTATTTTCCATCTTTGCTATCACATAAGACTGTGAACAGGGGAAACTGTTGGTATTGTTCTGGTTTGGATTGGCAACCGTTATCGTCGAGTTTTGCTAGTTGTTGAGAGACAAAGTCTTGTTGTGTTGTGGGAGTATCAGAGAGAACTTTATCGCTATACGTATCACGTGCATCTTCATCTGGTTGTCCGCAGTAGCATAACTCAAGAAGGTCAATTGATGGTGCTAAGATGTAAGTTTTTGGTCGCGATGTTGCAAGAACTCGATAATCTTTTGGATCATTTCCTTTTATTCGGGGTGGATTTATTCTCGTAACGCTGACATCTTTCCAGCCAAAACGTCGATCATAATTAATCCAATCGTGAGTCCAGGGTATAATCACAAGTCGAGAATCAGAAGTTGCTGTATAGGGTTGTGTGTCTGTTTTTTGAGATGTTGGTTCAGGTTTGGGGGGTTGAGATAGTATGGTATCAATTGACGATTCAACGGCCCCACCCATTTTTGTTAATGCTTCTTTTAAACCTTTTCGCAGACGTAAATCTAATGATTGTGATGGTAATCCAGAAGAAGTGTGTGTATATTTATTCAAACAGACAAGACCATCCTCCTTCTCTTTTTGGTCTTTAGTAAAACTAACATATTTTCCCCATGTGAGCATACGCACTTCAAGTGTTTTTGATTCTACTGACTCTTTAGGTGGGATATTTAACGAGGTGTATTGTTCTAAACCGTTTTCTGTAACAGTACAGGGGACACCTTCGAATGTTTTGGGAACGATAATTGCGGTATCATTGTTAAATCGCATAGTTCCCACGTTGTCATCAAGACATTTGACAAGTAATTTGAGATGCAGTGTTTTAATTTCTGAAGTACTCTCGTCTGTTTTCGTATACGGTTTTTGAGCAACACTATTACTTCTTCTTGTTTGTTGATGTTGAACGTTAGGAAGTGGTGGTCCATAATCAATCCAAGGTGTTGCTTGCTCATAAGATATAGGTAGATGCTGAGTTTCTTGTCTTTGAGTAGGATCATTAAAAATTATTTTTACTGATACTGGTTGATCACTTGTATAGAAAAGAGCAGCAAGACCTAAGGGTATTAGCGGAATTACTGTAGAGCTTAACCTTGGCATGTATTTACAAGAAGTAAAACTAAGTATATAATTGTTCTGACAAAGTATATGGTCGAATATAGATTTTGTTTTTTATTTGAAATATTTCTTTTTATATTCTTACTTTTTTTGTTTTTCTTATTCTTTTTAGATTCTGCATACCTCGCTTTAGCAAGAGCTTTAGCTAGAGGTATGTAGATAGCTCTTTAGAGCTCTGGAGAAAAAGCGTTAGCTTTTTCTTACCTCTTTCTCTTCTTTT
>JAHFSP010000001.1 GCA_023265685.1 Candidatus Woesearchaeota archaeon
TGTTTCTGATGAAGATAATGGGATTAAAACAATCTCGCAACCAGTTCCTTTAACAATCACTATTGCTAACCGTCCTGCAACTGAGGCACAAGTAACTGATTTAGGAGATGATCTTAAAGAGATTAAGAATGCTCTTGCTTCTGAAGTTGGTTACAATGTATCTGCTTTTGGTGGTCTTGTTAATGGAAATTGGGGAATTGGTGCGAATGCAGGGACTCATTATGCGACTCGTCGTTTTGAATTTGGTTTTGGAGTAGGTGTTCTTGATGTTCCTAGTTTAGCAAGAGATTCCACAACTACTCAAGATCCAACAAACACTATTGAAACTCTTGCGAATAGCTGTTCCCCTGAACTTGCTGCAATTGGTATTACTGATTGTCAACGTACTCTTGAAGAGTCTACGGTTTCTGGACGTAATGATGTTTCATTATGGTCCGTTAGCCTTGACGCATCATTTACGCCTTATTTACACGCAGGAGAAAATTTTACTCTTACTAGTACTGGATTATTTTATGATACCGTAACATTTGAAGGTCAATCTACTGGCAATCAAACTGTACGAACACCTCAAGTACGAAATGTAAATACAGGTGCGTGGGAAAATGATCCTAATCAAACTACAATTATAACCGGTGGACCAGCTGGAAAACCACATAGTCATGCAGTACACCACTTTGGACTTGGTGCTCGTGTTGATGCACTATGGCACGAAGATTATCGAGTAGATGGACTTGAGGGTGGACCCTTTGCAGGTATTGATTATGCACTTGCGGATCATGATCTAAACGCAGTCTTAGGTGCAGGCGTAGGATATGCTATTGGCAAAGAGACACAATTTGTCCCTGGTCTCTCTTTAAGTTTAGTCCCTGGAGGAAATAATCCTACATTCTTTCTTAATCTCGGAATTCGAGATGCTCCTTCAATTCATTACGATCAGAAAACAGAAGATAAAGGTGGAAAATAAAATGGGAATGAAAGCTGGAATTTTTTCAGTATTCTTACTTGTCCTATTATGTGCTGGACTTGCTCAAGCAGGCGATGTATCTGTCTTTAGCAACTGGGTTGGTACGCAAGATCGTGCAATTCCATTTCATGCTAATGATGCAAATCAGCTCCATCGTTTTGGTGTACAAGCTGCAGCTGAGCAAGGTATCCCATTTGATATTTTCGTTGAACTACGACAACAAAATGCTCAGGGACGAATGGAACAGTTAGTCCAATATGATTCTGTTGATAATTTTCTTAATAATGCTAATGGTAATCATTACAATCAAAACTTTTTCGTCAATGCAGGAATGCGAGGTGTTCGCTTTGATCAACCTCTGGAAGTAAAAGCAACAGTCACTAACGCTCGTAATGCACGTGATGTACAAACTGCTACTCTTACTCTCTGTCCTGATCTTAACAACAATAATGTCTGTGACGGACCTCAAGACATCTGCGAAGATGCTGACAATGATACTGTCTGTGATAATAATGATCAATGCGAAGGTAATGATGCAAGTGGCGACACTGATAATGATAATATCTGTAACGACCAAGATAGTTGTGACAATGATCCATTAAATGATGCTGATGGCGATGGAATTTGTGGTAATGTAGATCAATGTCCCGGTCTCGATGATCGTGCTGATACGAACGTAGATAGTATACCCGACTGCCTAGATCATCCCCCTATACTCCAAGCAATCCCTGATCAATTTAATGTTAATGAGGGTCAAACTCTTAATTTTCAAATTCGTGCTAACGATCCTGAAAACGAACCAGTAAAATATGTTATTACTCTTGATTGTGCTGCAGAAGGATATCGTAATATCGAATTACTTCTCTGTCTTGCTACAAATGTTCTTCAAGCTGGACAAGAGTTGTCAGCTCAAGGTAATCCTGCAAGTTTTGCAGTTGTTGAGGGTATGAGTTTTAATGCTGCAACACATTCTTTTAGTTATAGCCCTGATTTTGATACTGTTATTCATCTAGCGAGAACCAAAGATATGCATCTTTTAGTAAGCTCTCGCGATGGTAGTATTACCTCAAATGTTGAACCAATTACTATTACAGTTCATGATGTGAATCGTGTTCCGGAGTTTGAACCTGAACCAGATTATCGTTTCCCTGTAGGTCAATTAAGCACGTTTGTAGTTCATGCTACTGACCAAGATCCTGAAGATGAACAAGCAGGTCTTGGATATAGTGCACAAAATATGCCTCAAGGCGCTGGATTTAACGCAGTTGCGACTCAACAATTTAGCTGGATTCCTCGAGCAAACCAGATTGGGAATTATGTCGTGCGCTTTACCGCAACCGACCAGATGAACGGACGAGGTTTTGTTGATGTTCAAATTGAAGTATGTGCTGATCGCAATAATAATGGTCAATGTGATGATCAAGAACCACAATGCGCTGACGATGATCAAGATGGTATTTGTAACGTCGATGATCAATGTCAAGGTAATGATGCACTTGGCGACCCTGATGGAGATGGATTATGTAACGACGTAGATCGTTGCGACAATGATCCATTAAATGATGCCGATGGCGATGGAATTTGCGGTAATAATGATAATTGCCCAAACAATCCTAATCCAGATCAACGTGACGCTGACGGCGACCGCATCGGTGATGTCTGCGACCTCTGTCGTGGAAATAATGCTGCTGGTGATGCTGACAACGATGGTATCTGCGGTAACCTAGACCAATGTCCTGGCGAGGATGACCGTATTGATCTTAATAATAATGGTATTGCCGATTGCGCAGAACTCTGTCCTCAAGGCGACGCTGATAATGATGGTATTTGTGATAATGCTGATAATTGTCCTGCAATTGTCAACCCAAACCAAGCCAATCAAGATAATGATGCACAAGGAAATGTCTGTGACCTCTGTCCCGCTGATGCACAAAACGATGCTGATGGTGATGGAATTTGCGGTGATGTAGATGAATGCCCTGCCGATCCTTTAAATCAATGTAATATGTGTCCTGATGCAGACCAAGATTTAGTGTGCGATAATGTAGACCAATGTCCTGCTGGAGATGATCGTGTCGATCTTAACAATAATGGCGTTCCTGATTGCCTAGAACCGTGTGTTGATGCAGATAATGATGGAATCTGTGATAATGTAGACGTATGTCTTAATGATCCTGCAAACGATCCTGATGGGGACGGTATTTGTAATGGTGTAGATAACTGTCCTGTGGTACCAAATGCAAACCAAGCTGACGCTGACGCAGATGGCCTAGGAGATGCGTGTGATGTTTGTGTAGCTGATCCCGACAATGATTTTGACGGTGATGGTCAATGTGCTAATGTAGATAATTGTCCTTTTGTAGGAAATGCCGGTCAAGCAGATGCCGACAATGATGGACAAGGGGATGCATGTGATCTATGCCCTGCTGATCCTTTAAATCAATGTAATATGTGTCCTGATGCAGATCAAGATTTAGTGTGTGATAATGTTGACCAATGTCCTGCGGCAGATGATCGTGTTGATCTTAATAATAATGGAGTTCCTGATTGTCTTGAACAAGCATGCCTTGATCTAGATCAAGATGGTATCTGTGATAACGTCGATCTTTGTTTTGGAAACAATGCTGCTGGTGATTCTGACGCTGATTCAATTTGTGATAATGTAGATAATTGCCCTCTTGTTGAAAATCGAGGTCAGCAAGATGCTGATAATGATGGCCTAGGGGATGCGTGTGATGTTTGTCCTGCTGACGCACAAAACGATGCTGATCAAGATGGTATCTGTGGCGATGTAGATGCGTGTCCTAACGACCCTTTAAATCAATGTAATGTCTGTCCTAATGGTGATCAAGATCAAGACCTAATCTGCGATGATGTAGATAATTGCCCTGCTGTTGCGAATCCACTTCAGGATGGACATGATGATCATGATAATGATGGTATTGGAGATGAATGTGATCTTTGCCCCAATGATCCATTAAATGATGCTGATGGCGATGGAATTTGTGGTAATGCAGATCAATGCCCAGGTCGACCTGATGATGCAAATCATAATGGCATCCCTGATTGTCAAGAACCCGGCAATGGTAATGTTGGACCTGTGATCTTGTCTCATCCAGTAGATATCACTCGTGAACGTGAACGTTATGCATACGATGTTGTTGCTCGTGATGATAATGGTGATCCATTGACGTATCACTTGCGTGATGCACCTTCCGGCATGACTATTGATCAACAAGGTCACATTCGCTGGGATGCAGAAAATGAGGGGACCGAACGAGTTATCGTTGAAGTAAGCGACGGTGCTCATGTGACGCTTCAACAGTATACTTTACGCGTAAGAAGTGCGCAAGCAAGTGCAGAGTTTGTCCATATTGATCTTGGAAGCGCTATTACTGCGGCTGGCGATCAGTTTTATGCAAATATTCATTTGAACAATGAAGGCGCAACGGATATCGAAAATGCTCGGGTAACCATAACTGTTCCGGAATTAGGATTACATCGATCGAGTGCCCAGTTTGATCTTGATGCTGGACGATCTCAAAATGTAGGAGTTGTTTTAGCAATTCCATATGATACACAGCTTGGAGATTATCTAGTTCAAATCGAAGTTCGTGATGATCATTTCCATGAAGTTGCGTATCGTATCCTCACTGTTGATGGCCAACAATAATCAACTTAGAAACAATAAAGGTGTGTAAAGAAGAGTCGTGGTTGATAGGTGTTGGACATGAACCATGAATAAATTTGCTTTCATTTTTTTTGTAACTGTATGTTTACTTACAGTCCATGCACAGGCCTTTGCTTTGATTGAACTAGTGTATGATCTCCCTGAGAGTTGTCAGGTTTGTTTAGCATCGCACGGTCTTCTTTGTGAAGTATGTGAGTGTCAGCTCCGTCCTGCATCATGTCCTTTTGATGGTTGTGTTGATCTTAATAGAGATGCACAATGTGATGTGCAAGAGCCGCCTATGGAGCAGGAAGAATTTGTAGAAGAAGCACCAGAAGTCAATGCTCCTGAAAACCAAGAAAATATTTTTGATGATTCTATCCAAGTTGTGATGAACAACCCTATTAGTCAATTTCGATTTTTTCAACCGGGTCAATTTGTTTTTAATATTCCTGTTCAAGATAATATTCCTGTCCAAGAACCCATTCAACCTGCACCAGTAGTAGGGCAGTTTGTACCTCCAGTTCCTCAAGAAGGTGCTGACGATATTCCTCAACAAGCACAACAGCTTCCTGAAGAACCACTTGTTATACCTGATGTACCCGCCCCAGAACCTATTCAACAACCTGAGATTCCTGTACTAGAACAAGATGAGGTTATGCATATTGATGAGCCTGTTTTCCAACCGATTCAAGCAATTGTACTAGAACGACCAAAAGAAGCGGCACTTGTGGCCCAAGCTTGTTCTCAAGATAAACCAATTCAAATTCAATCTGTTTTTGTTGACTCTTCAGAATTATTGTTTGACCCTGTGCAAGGACAACTAGCTCAAGAACCATTGTTAAGTATTACCCTTAAACCCTGCCGAAACGTAGATGATGTGCGCGTAGAGGTCATGATTCCTGATCTAGAATTTAGTCGAAGTTCGAGAGCTTTGGACATTCGTTCACGCGATTTATATAACATAATTATCCCGCTCACGTTGAATTCTGACACCCTTCTTTACCAAGAAAAAACCGAAAATTACTCTTCAGAATACTTGATAAAAATCGTCGTGTCAGATTCGCTTTCACGAGAGACAGAGTACCGTTATTTGACTTTACCTGTGTCTTCCAATCGCATAGGAAAAAGTGTAACTACTCAAGAATACTAAAAAGAACGAAAGATTTATATATTACTCCTCGTTTGGAGTATCATCTTTCATAATAATACAAAAGATTTGGAGGAAAGAAAAATGAATAAATTTGTGAGTATTGTAGCAGCATTGCTTGTAAGCCTGCTTAGTGTTTCACTTGTAAGCGCTTTTGTGCCTAATGGTGATTTAACTGTAGAGAGTGCCCAAGTAAATGATGCAAATGTAGACCTTCTCAGTCAAGCTGAAATTGAAAATAACGACGTTGATCACAATTCCGGTATTGTTGTTGATGAAGGAGAACAACTCGATGTTGAGTTAGTTCTAGCTTCCACGACCCACGCTGAAGACATTCAAGTTGAAGCAGAAGTTCGTGGTTATGAATATGATGATACTGAAGACGTTTCCGATCGCTTACGCGTATTCGATTTAGATGGAACCGCTGACGCACCAGCTCGTAAAAGAGTTATGCTTCATCTTACCATGCCTGATCGACTAGAGAAAGACCGCTATCTTCTTCGCGTCTCTATTGACGACAAAGACAGCCCTTCCCTCATTGGATATGTTGTACTTCAAGTAGAACCAGCTCGTAAAGGCCTTCGTATTAAAGACGTTGCCTTCTCCCCTGGTGCTACTCTTAAAGCAGGCCGCTCCCTTTTGGCAAGCGTGCTTTTAGAAAACTACGGTGACAAAGACCTCAAAGACGTTAAAGTGAATGTTAACATGCCTCAACTTGGTGTTGAAGCAACCGAATTCGTTGATGTTGTTCAAACTGACAACCACAACGTTGATTTCGAAGACGTTCCTGAAATGTTCCTTGCAATTCCTGCAAACGCCGCAGAAGGCGATTATAACGTTGTTGTAACCGCAACCTTTGACGATCTTCGTCATACCGCAAGTAAAACTTATACGGTTCATGTTCAAGGTAACGAAATGTTCCAAGAACAACCAAACCGTCTTGTCCTTGCTGTTGGGCCTCAATCCCAAACTGCAGCTGCTGGAACAACCGTAAGCTATGGCATTGCTTTGACCAACGCTGGTCACCAATCCAAAGCGTACACCCTTGAAGCCGTTGCAAGCGACTCTGTTGGCGCTACTCTTAGCGACAATCTTGTTGTTCTTGCTCCTGGTGAAAACAAAGTTGTTCGTGTTGATGTAACTCCTGCCACAACTGCACCTGTTGGAACTCACAGCGTGAATGTTGTTGTTCGCTCTGGTAGCGAAGAACTTCAAACTGTTCCTTTACAAGTGAATGTTGTTGCACCTGCTCAACCTGCAGAAAAAGCAAACATGAGTCTTCGAAATGGCCTTGAAATTGCGTTGATTATCTTGGTAGTTCTCCTTGTAATCATTGGCTTAATTATTGGCTTTAGTCGACTCAAGAAAGACGACGAAGAAGAACAAACTTACTATTAAGCAAGTTAGTCTTCCTCCAAATCTTTTGTTTTTTTATTTTGTTTACTTTTTCTTAATTCAAATTATTACTCGCTGGGTCTAATACCAGAAAGACTTCGTCTTTCTGTGCAGAAAATGAGTAGTTTCTCATTTTCTTGTACCCCGTTGCTCTGCAACGATATGGGCGAGTAATAACCAGAAATCCGTTTCTTAGAAATCGCCGAATACCCCGCAGCTTGCAAGAAATGAGAAAGAGATCTCATTTCTGCACAGAAATACAATCACTGTTGTATTTCTTGTGCTGCACAGTGAGCGAAGCGAACGATGGGTAGGCGATTCTTGAAAACTGACAAAGATCAGTTTTCTGAACAGAAAATCATAGATTTTCTTGTTTCAGGATTTCTGAGTTTATTTCCCCCATCAACAACGAGTACTTCTCCAGTGATAGCATTGCTGAATCTACAGCGAGGTGGTTACGATTAAGATAATCTTTTTATCATGGTAGAAATTTCCTACTTGAATGGATAAAGACCTGAAAGAGATAATTACGGTGGGGGAGAAGGGACAGATTGTTATCCCTAAGAAAATGCGTGATCATTATAAGATTGAAAAAGGAACAAAACTCTTAGTAAAAGAAGAAGGAGCATCACTCTTAATTTCTCCCATTGTTCTGGATGATAAACATCTCTTCATGCTTGCTAGCGAAAAATCACTTCAGAAAATCTGGGATAACCATTATGATAAAAGGTGGGATGATGTACTCTAAGGGAGATATTGTTGTTGTTTCATTTCCTTACTCTGATTTATCTCAGGCTAAGAAACGCTGTTGTTATTCTTGCAGAACGTGATCAAGATGTTTTAGTTTGTGCGATAACAAGCAATCCTGAGAGTGATGGCTTAATAATCAATGGTTATCGTGAGGGAAGTTTAGCGTATTCTAGTAAAGTGAAATATTGGCAAATCTTTACCTTAGCAAAAATCTGATTATATCAAAAGCTGCCAAGCTCACTCTCAAAGATCATAAAGAGTTGGTGAAAAAGATAAGTGAATTTATTCAGGTGTAATCCCGGGCTTAACCACAACCCTTATAACTCCCTTTCCCCTCCTCTATCCCATGACTTTTGATGTGGTGATTGGGCGTTCTCGAAAAGAGGTAGAGATGTTTGGTAAGAAAGGAACAATCCTGTTGGCAAAGCAATATGTCAAGATGGGACAGGTGACGTCACTGTCTAACCCCGTGTATTTAGATGTAGCAGGGGCGCATGTGGTTTTTTTAGTGGGCAAGAGAGGCTCCGGAAAGTCCTACACGCTGGGATCGATTGCGGAAGGTTTGGCAGATCTTGAACCGGAGATTAAACAGAATCTTTCGATTGTTCTTATTGATACGATGGGGATTTATTGGACGATGAAGTATCCTAACTATCAAGATAGTGAGCTGGTGAAACAATGGGGATTAGAACCAAAAGCGCTTGATGTTAAAATTTATACGCCCTCTGGTTTTTTCTATAAGTATCAAGATGAAGGAATTCCTACTGATTTTCCGTTTACGATTCGTCCGCTTGATGTTGAGCCTAACGATTGGTGTAGTGTGTTTAATACTGATCCTAACTCTTCGATTGGTGTTCTGATTACAAAGTTGGTACAGCGTTTTAAAAAAGAGGAAGAAAGTTATGATTTAGATGAATTTCTTGATGCCGTTCGTGGAGATGAAGAGAGCGATACTGTTACAAAGAGTGTAGTGATTAATCAGTTTGAGAAAGCAAAAGGGTGGGAGATTTTTACAAAAGAAGCAACACCCCTTAAAGATTTGATTGCTCCAGGTCAAGTTACGATTCTTGATGTCAGCCCCTATGCAACGATGTCATCAGGCTGGGAGATTAAAGCACTGGTGGTAGGAATTTTATGTCGAACGTTATTTCAACAACGTATGTTGGCGCGTAAGACAGAAGAGTTCAAATCACTTGATGCCTCGATGCATTATTTTTCTAAGGATGTTGAAGAAAAATTGGGAGAACCTCTGGTATGGGTAGCGCTTGATGAAGCTCACGAATTTTTGCCGCATGATGGCAAGACTGCAGCGTCAGATGCGTTGATTACAATTTTACGTGAAGGACGTCAACCAGGCATTTCATTAATTTTAGCAACGCAGCAGCCGGCGAAAATCCACACTGATGTGATGACTCAGGCAGATACAGTTATTGCGCATCGTTTGACGGCAAAGATTGATGTTGATGCGTTAGGGCAAATTATGCAAAGTTATATGCGTACAGGTCTTGATGGAGAACTTAACATTTTGCCTCATGTGAAAGGTGCTGCGGTTATTTTTGATGATGCGAATGAACGTCTCTTTCCTGTGCAGATGCGACCACGTTTCACGTGGCATGGGGGAAGCTCACCTAGCGCGATTCATGAGAAAAAAGAAGACTTTGAGAGGAAGTTGAAGAGTTTGAAAGATTTTTGAAGAAAAGATTTTTAGGATGGTTTGTGTGTGGTTGGAATGTGGTAGATTTAATATTTTTTAATGTGATAGAATTACAATAACCTATAAATAATAACAGTTATTTTACCTCATAATGGCTACTTCCACTAAAACTGTTGTTGCAAAGTACGTGTTTCTGGATATTGTAGGATTTTCAGAAGGAAGAACAGTTGAAGCACAAACAGATATTATTGGCGTGCTTAACGATATTGTACGAAAAGCCCTTCATGACCTCAAAATTGTTGAAAAATCACGAATTTTGCTTCCGACTGGTGATGGGTTGTGTATTGCACTTTTAGATATCACTGATCCGTATGATATGCATGTTCAAGTTGCACTTAAAATTTTGGAGCTGCTTCATGCTTATGATCTTAAACAGGAAGACGTTATGCGTAAATTTTCTATTCGTATCGGTGTGAATGAAAATACCGATAATTTAGTTACCGATGTTAATGGAAATCGTAACGTTGCTGGTGCAGGAATTACCCTTGCACAACGAATTATGGATCAAGCAGAAGGTGGAAATATTTTCATTGGTCAGACGGTGTATAACCATCTTAATCAACGGGAAAAATATGTTTCAAAATTTAAACGGTTTGTTGTTCCTGCAAAACATGGTCGTCAGATTGAGGTTTATTTGTATGTCGATTCGAGTGTGGCGTGTTTAAATTCTCAGGAGCCGAAATCAGTGGGTAACTGGTATCAGAAATTTTTATCGACGGTTCATCTGAAATAGACTTCTGGTTGAGAGTAAATTTGGATATTTTTGATTATTTGAATTCTTACAACGTTTAAATTTTTACAACCCACAACCCCTCTTTAGTTGATGAACTGATAGTAAGAATGTGACGTTTGTTGTCAGTATGATAGCGCCCTTCACGTCGAGAATCAAATGAAATAAATCCTTCTTGTCCGCCCCATTCAAGAGTTGTCGTTGAAGAAGAAGGAATGATCATTTGTGAAAAAGTAAGAGAGTGAGTTGGATTAGGTTCGCGAATGAGTACACCGATACCTAACGATTTTTCAAATGGTTTTCCACCCGCGTTGGTGTACCAGCCGGTTGAGCCTCGAGATGTGCAGATAATAGCACCTGAGGAGAGAACGATTTGAGATTGATTTGCTCTTTGAGATTGATTTACTTTTTGGACTTTTTGGTTTTGTATTGTGATTTTGAACTCTAACGTTTTATCTTGTTCGGTTGGACCGAAGAAAATTTCATTGAGAGCTGATGAGGGAAGAGGTTTTTGATCGAGAGTGGCGATAAGTCGAGGGAAACGAATGAGGCTGAATTTTAAAGAGCAATTTTTCAATGCGTTGAAGAGTTGAGGTATTTTGGTAACAGTTGTCGAGAGTAAAGCACCTCTGCTTCCAGCGATGACCGGATGAGAATTTATACCTAAGATTGGCGTGTCTTTAGTATAATGAGCAGTAGTAAGAAATGTTCCGTCGCCACCTAACGTCAAGACAAGATCATACTTTTTGCAGACTAATTGAGTTAGATCTTGGTCGGCAATAAAAGTAATATTAAGATTATATTTGATGGCTTGTTGCTTCGCTTTTTCAATGGCATGTTGATGATAGAGATGTTCTTTATGAAGCCGATCGCGTTTGAATTTTGGAAGTGAAGCAGGCGTGATAGGGCAGGTTTGGTAACACGTGGTTTTGGTGACGCAGAGAATCTTTTTGAATTGCATGGTGGGAGAGAAGAGATTAGTATTGATATGGTTTACGGTTTGATAGATTTACGGTTATACTTTTGGTAGTTAAGAAGATGATTCGGTTGGATTGGGCGGCACTTGAGCCAGAAGTTCTACACGATGGTTCATGAAATAGTGGAAGACCCTGTTGAAGAGTTGTGAGAAATCTGTTTTGAGTATACTTCTTTTTGCTTCGTCTGGAGGGATAATTCCTATTGTTCGTGCTTGGTAAATATCCTCAGATTTAATTCCGAACAATTCTTCAATGGTTTCAAATTTAGCGATAGGTCCTTTTCCTAGGCTCATTAATTGAAAATAAAGTACAGCACTTGCAGGCATGGAAGAGAGTGAGGCGCCTGCACATTCTGGACCAATTTCATGATAACGGGTAAGATTATTACGGTATGATGTTAAGATACCTCGTCGGGGATTATCTGTATCCAATTGATTTTGTGTCGTTGCGAGATATGGAGTTTCATCATAATCATACAGATTAAAACGAGTATTCCAAGGGAAATTATGTGTTTCTTCTGCTCCTCGAGGTGCCAGAAGAACTTGATCAGGAGCTTCGTACCAGCCTGCGTGTACAAGATATTTGGTGAATTTGCCGACGAGATTTAGGAGGAGTTCTTCTTGAGGCGAGATGGTTTTTTGAGGAGGAGAAATGGTTCTTTTAATAGATGACTCGTGGGGATTGCTTTGCGTAATCTCTTGAAACATTTCTTGATGGTGATCGCGATAGAGTGGATAGACCTTGATGAGAAGATCGCGTAGCGATGGCAATGTGATTTTACCAGTGCCTGTTAGTCTAAGTTTATGTTGCCCTAGTGCTTCTGATACGAGTTCGTCACTCCATCCCACATAAGATTCTATTTGTATTTTATCTACAAACTTTTCTTTCCCAAAACTGAGGTGAAGAAATTTGATTAATGACGCAGGATACTGATAATTAACGCTAAAATTAGATCTAGGAGTGAACTGATTAAATCCTTCATTTAGTAATTTTATATAGGTTACTCCTAATGCAGTCATTCCTATATCTACAGATGTAAAATAAGGAGGTCCTTTTTGTTTCCGTCTTGCTAAGTGGTTTTCACTTAGTGCCATGAGTGTTCTCTCTTTGGGGTTATTCGCCATAAGCATTCGATCGTGAGCAACGAATTTGGAATGATCTGCGTCATAGCCTACTCTTATTTCTTGAGCGGTGTATTCTCCTTTGGAGACTAAATGAGCAACGAGTGATTGGGTTAATTTATAGAGAAGATCACGAGGAGGTGAATGGGATAATGTTGGTGATGATAGAGATAGTGGAGAGAGGGGCGTTGGTTCTGCTGAAACGATTGCGTCGAGTTTTGAAGAAGAATTTGCGGTTGCGGTGGGAGTAGGATTTGTAACAAGAGGGGGTTCGACGAAAGTAGGAACTTCTGGCCCCATGATGATATTTTCTGATGTTGATTCGGAATTAACTGATAAAGGGGCTGTGAGAGAATGAGTAGTGAGAGAATAGGTTGTGAGGGAATGGACCGTGGCACTTCCTGATTCTAATTGTAAACTTAGTATTTCGTTTAAAGTTGTGAGCTTTTCTACCTGTGCACCTAAATCTGCAACCTTTTGTTCAAGAGATGTTTGGGCAAGAAGGGCGGCAGTGTGGTCTAATCGGAGAGCATAGTGCACCATTTGTAAATCGCCGTAGGCTTTTTCTATAGATCTCAATCTTTCTAAATAATGAGTTAATGGCTCATTTTTCTGAATGATTTCTCTTTCTAAAGATGTGACGCGTGTTAGATATTCTTCCTGTTGACGGTTTAAAGTGGCTCTTTCTCTTAGAAGACCTTCTCTTTGCATTCTTACTTCTTGAAGTGCTGTTTCTAGCTGACTTACTCTTGCATCGTTATTTCTTACACCATTGCGCGATGGGTTTTGCAGTTCTCTTTGAGCCTGTTCGTATAATCCCTTAAATCGTTTCACCTCATTACCTGTTACATCAAGACGCCCTTCTAATTCTCTTATTCGTCGATGTAGATGATCCAACTTTGCATCTTCTCTTTCTAGAGGAGTATTAGCATGTTCGAATGCTCCTGTGTATCTTTCAATGATACTGTCAAGCTGGGTGTTACGTGCTTCATAATCTCCTCTGTAGATTCTGGTAAGAGCAGTGAATGGCCTTTCAAATTGGAGACGGGCAATATCAGCAGTGAGATCATCATTAAGTAAGTCCTGGAAGTCATTTAATCTACCTTCAATGATACCCTCACTTAATACCAACGAAAGATCACCGGCAATAGAGAGAACATAGGGTGATTGAAAAAGAGATAAACGTAAAGTGTTAACAAGAGAAGGTTCTCCAATGTGGAGATGGATAGGAGAAGATTCGAGTCTAAGTTCCCCATTACAAAAAGCTGGCAGAGGCATAACTGCTTTGTAAAGTGTCCCCTGCGCCGGTTGTCGTGTTACCCTACCCATATCAATAGCAAGAAACCGTGTTTGATCAAGTAAGAGAGTAGTGATTGGGTCTGTTGCCTGCATAATAGTTTTCTCCTATAATGAGTTTATATTGATTGAGATAGTAGAATATACTCATTGGTCATCATCTTTTTTTAATCTATGTTGTCTTCGTAGTGTTCTCTCTGCTCTGTTTTGGATCTGTCGAATACGTTCTCGAGTGAGATCAAATATCTGCCCCACTTCTTCTAGTGTATGTTCTTCTCCGTTTCTTCCATAACGTAATTCAAGAATTTCTTTTTCACGAGGACTAAGAAGGTTACCCATAACCTGGTCAAAATCAGTCTGGTTTCTTTCTGCTTGATTTTCAGGGTCTTCAATAACTCCTGCAAATCCATCTCTGCCTTGATCACCACGAATGAATTCTCCCAGAGTACTATCGCCGTCTACTCCTATCGTGTTCTCAAATGAGATTGGCTGATTAGCACTAAGAACAATTCCATCATATACTGTCTTCGTGATTTTAAGAGCGCCCATTACTTCTGGAGGTGTTGGTTCGCAACCGTGCTCTTCTTTATAGTTTCTTAAAAATTTGAAATACTGTGTTGATATTTCGCTTAGGTGAACAGGTATACGAATAGTTCTTGCCGTATCAGCAATCGCTCTGGTTATTGATTGACGTATCCACCACGACCCATACGTGCTAAATTTATATCCTCGTTGAGGTTCAAACATTTCTACTGCTTTTCGTAAGCCTAATGTTCCTTCTTGGATCACATCAAGAAACTGCAAGCCTCGATACGCATATCTTTTTGCAATTGAGACTACAAGACGTAGATTAAATTCTTGGAAAAAATCGCGAATACAAGTATAGGCTTGATCCACTTGTGCATAGAGATTAATAGTACGACCAATTAGTGGATCGGAAGGTTGGACTGCATAATAATTCAGAGCTTCTTTGAAGAGGAGATTTTGTGAATTTTCATGGAAATTTAAATCTGAGAACGCTTTTCGATACGGTTGGTTATGAGAAGAATCACCAAGAGCTGTTTCAAGTGACCAGCTGGACTGTGCCAGATTGCGTGTGGTGAGAAATTGGTGAAGTAGACCGTGGTAATCTTTTTTTAATCCTGATTTTGGTGATGTTTGGAGAGTTTCTTCTAGATCAGACTCAGGGTGATCAAATCCATTGATATCTTCACTACATTGCATTTCTTCATATTTTTCTTTTTTAAAATAGTGTTTAATGGGAAAAGAATCTTCATTCAAACCTTCTTCAAGATGTCTTAACATAACTCCTGTATCATCATCAGGTGCGATTCTGCTAAGATAATCAAGAACGACGGCTTCTCGTATTTCTTCCCGGATATGGCGAAGTGATCCCATCATCGTTGCAAGGCTGTACTCTTCTTCTCGTTGAAGAATAGTGCGGCGTAAAGATGATAAAAAAATACGTACAATATCTTTCCCCCCGCTAGGATCATCATCAGAGGTTCTTGGAGAAGTTTTAGATTCTTTTAGATCTGTTAGAGTTGTAGGTTTACTATCTCCTAAAATTTCTTCAAATTCTACGAGTTCACCATTTCCTCTAGCTTCTTCGCGTTCATCTACCCAGACTTCACCCATGACCCTATTTTGGGTAGGATTCTCGTATTTTTCTGCTGTTGGTTTAAGTTTGGTCTGAGTTTTTCTTTTGTGAGGAACTTCGTTTTTATCCCTTATCATTATTTCATCGCGTAGCGTTCTAAAACTTTGACGTATTACTTCGAGTTTTTTTTCGTAAGGTTTGAATACGCCAGGAGATCTTTCTTGTCCATATTGATCATACGTTCGCACTTTACTAATGAGCGTTTCAAGAGGTGTGTTCTCAAGAAAGTAACGATCAAAGTTGTGCGAATGATCCAATTTTGTTTCAACACAGACTTTTTTATTACTTGGAAGACGAAAATAGTGGAATACTAACTCTGGCACAAAATGAGATGAGAGATGGTAACTAACACATAACTTAGTACCTTCGAGAGAATCAAGATTTCCATCAAGAATACATGCTCGATAAAAATTATCTGCTTCGAAAATAATAGCTGATTCTGTACCTACTTTTTTGAGGGATACTTGAGGATTAACATAACGTAGAGCAGAAGGAGTACTCGCATCAAAAAGGACTAACTGAATTGAGTCATCAAGATCTAAGAGGAACCGTTGATCTTTTACTATGTTAGCATATAATGGTCCAAGCCGATTGCCTCGCCAACGGTTGGTGTTATCATACCCAAGATGATAAGGGGGGATAGGCAACTCTTGTGCAGACATAGGTGTGAGATGAGTTTTTTGTTTTTAAAGATGTAGATTATAGAAGCGATATTATTACTAAAGAGAGATTTGAAGAAATGGTTTAAACAGACTTTAGCGTTTTAAAATTTCATCTTTTCAAGGCGCTCTACACGCTGCTGAGTTGAAGGGTGAGTGCTCAGTAACGACAGGAATTTTTTTGCAGTAAGTGGATTGTGGATAAAAAGATGAGCTGTTGCAGTGGTTGCACCGGTCTGATGGAAAGGGTGGTCATGAACGTTTTTCTCAATTTTATGAAGGGCTGATGCCAGGGGTTTACCATCACCCATAATATGGGCACCAGTTTTATCTGCTTCAAATTCTCGACTACGTGAGATTGCCAGTTGAATGAGCATCGCAATGATGGGCGTTAGAATGGATAAAACTAAAATTTCGATCATGTTGGAATTATCGCGGTTGTTTCCGCCGCCCATCAACGCACCCCAACGAGCAGCCATGGCAATGAATGAGATTGCACCAGCAATGGTGGCCGCAACTGTAGAGATGAGAATGTCACGATTTTTAACATGACCTATTTCGTGGGCTAAGACGCCTTTAAGTTCTTCTTTGGTGAGGAGTTGCATAATCCCAGTTGTCACAGCGACAACACCATGTTGCGGATTACGACCAGTTGCAAAGGCATTGGCTTGTGTTGTTTCAATGATGTAGACTTTAGGCATAGGAATTTCTGCCTTCGTCGCAATATTGTGAATCATTTCATACAGATGAGCATGTTCTTTTTTGTCGGCTGGTTTTGCTTTATACATCCAGAGGACAATTTTGGCAGAGAACCAATAGGTTACAAAATTCATGAGAAGAGCGATGACTAGTGCGATGGTAAGCCCCATTATTCCCCCAAGCAGATTACCTAGTAAAAGAATTATTCCTGTGAGAAGCCCAAGCAAGAGGACAGTTTTGAGTTGATTATTCATAATAAGAAGTAAGAGGTTAGCGTCTTTAAAAAGCTTATGCAAGGAAAGGATGAGACCCTGTTTGAGAGGTTTTTTTTTTTTTTTTGGAGATTACTTACCCTATTTTTTTGTCCCTACTTCTCTTTTCTCTTGCTATTACTCCATTTACGTATGGCATCAAGAACAGAAACAGCTTTGACAACGTCGTCTTGGGCAACGATAAGAATGTATTCTGATCCACAGAGAACACCGTCGCGTATAGAGATATCGTGGAGCCCTAATTCGCTGGTGACAACGGCAAAAAGACCAGGGGTGTGACGCACATCAATATCATAGAGTAAACTGATCTCGCCAAGGTCTCGTTCGATTTCGACGATTTGTGATTTTTGAAAAATAGACTGGATTTTTTCAAGATGAACATCGTCAATAATGAGTTTAATGTTCTGACTCGATTCGAGAGTTCTCACGACATAACCACGAGAAAAATCGATCATTGAATAGATTTTGGCAAGAGCTGCTCGTACTTCAGGTTCTTTTTTGAGTAGAATGGAACACATTCTGGTACGTGAGGACATCTTGGCTTGTGCAGTTAGTTGATAACGATGTTTAATATCTTCTTTGAAATCAGTTGTTGTAGAATAACGACGTACCGCACTAATAACCGCTTGTAGGCCATAATCCTCGTCGAGATTTTTATGGATGTAGATTGCTAATGCTCTAACGTTGATGAAACCTCGAGTCAGACCGCGACGTATGGAAACATCTTGATTAATAAAATTAGTCACTTTTGACGTAACAGAATCCATATTTGTGAAAAATAGTGCAAACTACTTATATTTTGTGCTAGTATGCCACAATGTATTAAAGGACTATAACAAACAAAATAGATGGTGATATGATGATAGATTGTGCTCAAACAGACGGTGTTGAAGATCATGATACTCGTGTTAGAAGTATTGAGCTTTACTTGCCAGAAAAATATCAAGTCATTCTTGGTAATCCAGCGTCTTGTTTGGCATTGTGTACGTGCTGGAGTGATCCAAAAATTTTGGTGAAAACGTATCCTGGGCTCTTGGAGAAATTTTCTGTGATTGGAAGTTTGTATAGTCCAGGGGGAGTCTCTATTTTACTGCGCAATCTTGCACTTAACCCACAGATACAACAGGTGCTAGTATGGGCAAATTCGCCGCTCTCAAAAACAGCGATTGGGAAAACTGGATCAACGGCACTGTTTTCTCTTTTTGAGAAAGGTATTGAGGATGATTTTACGATCAGAGGAAAAAGTACGCAGATTCATCATCAGATTGACTTAGAAACGGCACGTAGAATTGTCGAGGATGTTATGTTGAAAGATGTTTCTTTGTTGACGGTCTCTGAGATCATTTCACTAAATTTGGTACAAGAAGATGTTTCTCGTTTAACATCACAACGAGCTTTTCCACGACGTTTTTCTCAATCTTTTCCCATAGCACAACGTGAAACATCAGCACCATTCCCTTCAGAAAGGCAAGGCTGGGTTATACATACAAAAAAGGTTGTTGATGCGTGGTTGGGGGTAGTGGAGAGGATCATGCGCTATGGCCATGTTGAGCCTACGCAATATGGTTCACAGCAAAAAGCATTGAGAACAATGCAATGGGTGATTGAGAATACACAGGACTTTACTCTCCCTCAAGGACTGTCTCCACTGCGGGAAAAATTAGGACTCTCTAAGGGATCATTAGAAGAATATAGTTCTTATTTTTTGGATCCAGTTGTTCATGCAGGGATTTCATACACGTACGGTGGGCGGTTGTGTGGGTATCGTCATGGAACATTAAATCAAATTGATGAAATTATTCGTAAGCTTAAACAGGATCCACATACTCGACGAGCAGTGGCAGTAACGCTAGACCCTGAATTAGATGCGACAAGTACCTCTCCTCCATGTCTGAATCATCTCCAAGTTGTGGTGGATAGTAAAGTTCATCTCATTGCGTTGTTTCGTTCTCATGATATTTTTAAAGCAGGGTTGATGAATGCGTTTGGGTTATGTGGCGTAGTGCGTTATATTGCAGAACAATTAGGCAAAGAGATGGGAAGTTTAACGATTATTTCTAATATTGCCCACATTTATGAAGAAGATTGGATCGATGCATCTCAACTGGTTGCGTGTCAAGTGGAGGGAATGTTGGTGACGCGGTTTAATGAACATACAGATATAGATCAACGAGGATTGGTTCGAATTGGAATTGAAGGAGGAAAATTACATCTTAGTCTAGTTTCGTATCAAGGAGAAGAATTGTGGTATTTTGTAGGAACGAGTGCGCGTGAATTAGTGATGAATTTGGCTAAACGGAATTTGCTCTCTCGAGCAGATCATTATTGTGATATTACATTAGAAGCGGTAAAAGCAGAATTGGCGTTGAAAGCAGGTGTAGAATATGTGCAGGATCGACCGGTGAGAATTGAGGGGATTGTGGTGAGTTAAGGGATGACAAAGAGTAAAAAGAACGAAAGAATGTGATACCCCCTGCAAAAATATCCGGACACTACATAACTATTAACATACAGCAAACTATATAAAGCAAAAAATACTTCCTAGTTCTTAGAAAGAGGCAATGTATGGTTTTAGAACATATTTTCCCAGAAGATTGGCTTGAGAGTAAGGGTATTTTTTCGTTTATCCTAGGTATCGGCTATTCAATTGTAGGGATGGTTATTGCGTCGGTTTTGTTTCCCAGTGATCCGGCATTAGTATCAGTTGCCATTACTTCCATGTTACTTCTTCCAGAATTGTATAAGATTTTCTCTATTGAAGAACGCAGTGAGCGTTTGGAGAAAAAGGTTGGTTTTAAAGCGTTATGGCGTGATGATGTTGCGGTTGTACGCGTCTATGTCTTCCTCTTTTTAGGCATTCTTCTTACATATTCTATTGGGACGATTTTATTGCCTTCCTATCAAACGAACAATCTTTTTCGTGAGCAACTTGAAATTCGTTTCGGACAAGGGTTTTCGGGGAACGCCATTGCGTTTACCAACGGCATGTTTACAGATATTTTGAGTAACAATTTTTTAGTTTTGATGGCGTGTTTTATTATGGCGCTACTCACAGGGGATGGAGCGATTTTTCTGATTTCATGGAACGCGTCAGTGTGGGGTTCTATTTTTGGCATTACTGCTAAAAGTGCCGCTACATTCTCTGGACAGGATTCGTTTTATTTATTCTTGATTGTCATGTTAGTGGTTTTTCCCCACATGATTTTAGAAGCCATTGCCTATTTTCTGGCAGCAATTTCAGGGTCAATTATTTCTAAAGATGTGCTCTTGGAAGGTTTTGCCTCAGATCGGTTCTTTGAAGTTTTTGGGTTTAACTTGTATTTGCTACTCTTTGGGATTATATTCTTAGTGTTAGGAGCTGCGGTGGAAACATTGGTTCTTGATAATGTTACGATTTATGCAGAGATTATTAAGATGAGTATGAAAGCAATGGGGATGTAAGAAGGTTAGTAAGATAAGTAAGATAGGATTATACACAGTTGTTGTGGAAGATGGCAAAAAGTTAATACTTGAAACGCTACCCTTAAATCGTGAATGTGCCCACTATTGCTTTTTTAAGAGGATCATTTTCCAGCGGATTTAAAATTTTCTTCAAATTGTAACACAACTTGAGTAAGTTCAGTTCTTGTTGACCATGTATTTGTGTATCCACTGCCTACTTGAATAGAAATTTTGAATTTTTTTAATTTAGTTATATTGAAAATGTATGACCTCATAAAACCATTTTTAGTTCTCTTTCTTCGAGGTGTGAATTGTAAATGTATGTTAGGAATTAGGTCATGAAAATCTCTTTCTGTTCCTATTTTTTGAAGATAATCTAAGGCTTTAGGAAGACTCTTGATAGATTCATTACCTACTACAACTACATTAGTTTTAGCAATAGGTAATTTACGACATTCGCTAACGATTGGACCCCACCAATTTGGGACATCAAACATAGTTCTTTTTACGAGATCACTACTCATGTGACCTCTTACTTCAAGCCACCCACTAGCATTTTTGCTGATTACACCATCATGAAAGATTGCACCGTATCTAAACCAATCGCCTAATCCCATGATTAAAATAATGTAAAAAGATTATTTAAATTATTCTGTTCTCTCAAAAATCCCGGTCATGCGGCTTACACACGCCATAGAAATCACATTGGCCGCTGGACCATTTGCATAGGGGCGTGATTGTTTTTGGGTAATCGATTTTGCTCTCAGTAATAGATGTATGGGCATGAATGCCTTCGATGGTTTGAAGTGCTTTGTTCATGAGTTCTTCGTTGACGGGCATTAATTTAAGTCGATCTCGTAGAAAATATATTCCTACTTTATGGGGGGGAGTGCCGTGTTTTTCTTTGTAGAGTAGTGAGTAGATGCCTAACTGGAGCATGATGCTGTCTTTTACTTCAGAATTGGCGTTGGTTTTGTAGTCGACAATATGAACTTCGTCGCCATAATGATGAATGGCATCAACAAATCCTCGTACAGAATTAGATTCTGAACGGTATTCTTGTTCGCGAATGGGTGTAAGGTAATAGAATGCTTCTTGCATGGTTTTGCCTTTGGCCATTTCTTTTTTGAGAATGTCGAGAAATTGATTGGTCCAGTTCATGAGCATGAGCATGGTTTCTTCGAAGTAGAAGCGTTCTTGGTCTTTATTGAGGTTTAACTCGACAAGTTTTGGTTTATATTGAACCCAATGATGGAGAAGAAGTTTTTGCATAGCAGCGCGGAACTTGAAATCGGTGTCTTCTTTGGTGAATGTAGAGATATCAATTTCATAGAAATCTTCTAAACAAGAATGTGCGATGTTTCCTCGTACGGTATGAATACTGGGGAACGTGGGAAGTTTTTCGATGTACTGGTAATAGTACTTACGTTTGCACTGTTGAAATGTATTAATAGACGACGGAGATTCGACCCTTTTTACCATACCACACCCTTTTGTTGAATTGGTGGGGAGGTTGGAGGTTTATATGTCTTTGGGGGAGTTGACCAGTGTACATTTCTAGAATAATATCCAATAACGACTTACTTTTTCCTTTTGTAATACTCAATCACTTTACTGCCACTCCAAGGTTTAGTCTCTTCCATTGTATAACCTAAGAGAGCGACGACTTCTTTGAGTCTTTTGAGATTGTGTGTTTCGATTTCAGCAAAGGGAGGGATTCCAGGGAATGTGTCAATTTCGATATGAACGTCGTCACCTAAAGCGTAGGAGATTCTGGTTTTGTGTTGTTTTCCACTTTCAATAAAACCAATCTCTTGGAGAATAGTTTTCATAGCTTTGTAATCAGATACAGTAACTTCGGTTTCTTCAACAATTTTTGCTTGAGTACTTTTCTGTTTTTTTTTGAATGTTAATTCAACTATGTCTCCACGGGTACGCAAACGGAGAAGTTGATCATTTTTTTCAAGCTGTTTTGTGGGAGTATCAAATTTTGATGCGATAATGTTTCCTTCAAACACTTTCTTTGCTCCAATTGAAGCAAGTTTACGTTTGAATGCTGGCACGTCAATTTCGAGAATTTTAACTTCAATTTCTTGCATGGTATAAAGAGTATGGGTTAACTTAAGAACCTTTGGAATTTTCATTAGAACTTTTTTAAAATAGGTCGTCTCTGGTTCATTATGGATTATGACAAAACTGTTTTCGCGATGTTTTGCGGAGAGAGGAATTATCGTGCTTCGCTTAAAGAATTTGCTACATTTTCCCGAATTGATCCGAAAGATGCCGTTTTAGAACTGTGTTGTGGAACTGGTTTACTAACTGAAATGTTGGTAGATAAAACTAGCAAGATTGTAGGTTTGGATAGAGATGAACAACAACTTGAAAATGCTCGGAAACGGAGTTCATTACGGGATGTGACTTTCCTGTGTCAAGGAGTAGAAGATCTTTTGGGTGATGAAATACATCGAGGTCGTTATTCGAGAGTTGTGTGTGCTAATGGGTTTCATTATATTGATCCTGAAAAATTTTATGGGGTTATGGAGCATTGTCTTGCACCGGGTGGTCGAGGAGCGTATAATGTGAGAGTTACTAGTTCTACTGAAAATGAGAATTTTATTGAGGAGGTATTGACTAAAATAAATCTTTTGAGGGTGAGAATACTACAAGATTTTCAACCTCATGCAGATTTTAGTAATATCCGTATTGAAGGGGGAGGAGGATATCTTAAACCAATATCTATTTCAGACGCTTTAAGTGTTCCAAATAATTTGGTTGTTACTAATAAAAAAGAGTATACTCTTTTCGAGGATCCTACTAAATTGAATCTTTTTTTGGGGTATTTCTTTGAAATTATGCAACCATTTTTTGAAAAAGTTTCCACTAAAACCATCCCTCAACGATTTGATTATATTTCACCGGTTGGATTTATGTCGAGAGCGCAAACTTGGAGGGATGTCTTTCAGGGAGGAGTTGAAGACAAAATACGCTCTGTGAGTAAGCCTCGTGTTCTTAAAACAGAACTTTTTGTTGAAGTTGCGCGAAGAGGATAGTATCTGAAAGACACATCCAAACGCTTTGGCTTTTGGAGTTCTAAAAATCGAAATGGAATTTTACGAACCTTTATAAATAGCTCTCGTCGCAACTAATCCATGCCTAGAGAAGATGCTGCCCAAGAAGAACAAATCATTCGCGTGCGTATTCCGCAGGGTAAGGAAATTCTGGGTATTGTGCAGCAGCGTTTAGGTGGCTCTCGTATGAGAGTACATTGTCTTGATGGAAAAGAGAGAATTTGTCGTATTCCTGGTCGTTTACGTCGCGCATTATGGGTTCGTGAAGGGGATGTTGTGATCATTGAGCCATGGGATTTAGGCGGCGATGATAAGGGAGACGTTGTTCATAAGTATCGCGGTAAAGCAGAAGTTGATTTCTTACGTAAGAAAGGCTATCTTAAGAATATTGAAGATGAATTCTAGTCCTCGTATCTAATCTTTAGATCAACGAAATCCTTAAATACCTTTTTTCTTGTGTAAGAGTTTATGTCACGATCTCAAAATTGGTTTGTCTTATTCACTTTCTGTGCTGCATTGTTGTTAATTGGCACGGCTCTTTTATTACGGTTGAGCGCAGGTGCGTTATTTGTGGTTCAACTCGTGTTGTTGTTAGTTGGGGCTGCGTTGTTTATGGCAGGTTTTGTTAACTTCGCTATGGGACGAGGAAGAATGTTTTTCTTTGCTGGATTTTTAGCGTTTGTTGTTGGTGAAGTTGTTCTTTTACTTGGCGGACGTTCAGTAGAAGTTGTAGCACCATTTTTACTTGTTGCCCTAGTGGGATTTTTTGCAAGTATGCCTCCTGCTTCTCGGTCTATGAAACCTGTTATGGCTTCTGTTTCAGATGAACCACATAGCATGGTGTTTGATAGCCCTATGCCTAAACCGGTTGAAGAAGTAAAGACAACTCTTGTGAAGAGCAAGACTAATAGTTCTGCAAAGGTAAAGACAGCTCAATATTCCCCTGGGAAATATGTTGCAAGTAAACAGAGTAATCAATATCATGAACCTAAATGTGATTGGGCTTTGAAGATCAGTGAAGGTCGACGTGTGTGGTTTAAAGACAAAGAAGAAGCTTGGGAACAAGGATATAAAGCGCATTCGTGTGTGAGTACGAAGTAGAGTTCTTTTTTACTATGAGATCTGTTACAAAAGGACTGTCATTAGATGAAAAAGTTGTAGCAGAACGTTTCTATGGGAGAATTGGTGAACCTGATGCGGTAAATGTCAGAAATATCATTGGGGTTGTTGATGCACATGCTGATGATTATTTTTCTAGTAGAGAATTAGAAGATGTTGCGTATATTTTTAGAGATGGTGAAGCGTTTTTTGTTATTTATGGGATTGGTGGTAATGTTACCAAGGAAGGTGAACGACCAGATGTTGATGTGATGGTTGTTACAAATATGAGATATGATGCTGGTTTCTCCTCTTATGACTATCCGATAGGCGAAACCTCCCTAGAGGAAGCTTTTAGGCGAGGGAATTTTGTAGAACCTTTATGGTCATCATTGTACCTAAATCTCGCTTCAAAAATGATTGTAGAAAGAGAAGGCAGTCTTCCTGATAATTATAACCTCGGCGTAACTCAAGGGAAATGTTTGATTAGGTTAACGCCGAAAAATGGAACTAGAAAAATCGATTTGGTATATGTTAAAAGTATGAAATTTCATGGAGACGCAGATTCAGATGAGCCCGGACAAGTTGAAAATATAACAACCACGCCATCGATAGATCCCAAAAAATATTTTTTTCGTTCTCACGCTGAATTTCTTACAAAAGATGTAGGAGAAGATGGGGCGTCTTTACCGAAAGTATTACTTTATTACGCTCGTACTGATGATATAAAGCAGTTACGATGGCAATGGTAATTTAGTGGAAGAAATTATTTGAGATATTGATTCATTTCTTGCTGTTTCTTTCTTCTCGGAAGTAGTAGATGATTATTCCTACTATTCCCACACAAATAGCTGCGTCGGCAACATTAAACACTGGCCAGAATGAGAGGTCGATGAAGTCGATAACACTGCCACGTAGGAAACGATCGAGCATGTTGCCAAGAATACCACCCATGATGAGTCCTAGAAAGATTTGAAACCAGCGGTGTTGAGGAAATGTTTTGTATTGGTGAATGATGATTCCTGCAGCGATAAGTGAGATGATTCCTAATAAGAAGGTTTTGCCTTGGAGAATACTAAATCCAGCACCAGTATTAGTAACGTAGTGAATTGTGATAAAGCCCCACGTCCATTCTGGTTTGGTGATGAAAATAAGATATTTGGTAAGTTGATCTAGGAGAAGAATGGTGAGAGCAGTACCATAGAAGAGCCAGAAGTAATGATGTTGGGGTTTTGTGACTCTCATGATCTACCAGCGAGGACGTTGCTGTTGTGAAGGAGGTTGTTCAAGAGAATTGAGCCTTTGTTCCATGGTGTTTAACATGGCTTTAATGGTGTCGAGTTTGCTGTTGATGAGTTCTAATTCTTTGTCTCGACCATACCCTGATTGGGGATTTTGTGACGTAGGTGTGAAGCGGGGAGGTGTTTCGAAGTGAGTTGGCTCTTGAAGAGGGGGTCTTGTGAGAGAAGGATGCATTGAGGAGTTGGCAAATGTTTGGGCTGGTTGATCGAATGGATCAGCAGGATTAGAAAAACTAGAAGTAAGAGGATCGGAGGCGGGGCGAAATGGATCACGGTCAAGTTCATGTTTAGTGAGAGCGTCGAAATCGAACTCTGGTTCTTTCTTCCCTAGGAGCTTATCAAAAATGCCCATACTATAAGGAAGGAGCAAACCTTAATAAACCTTGGGCATATCAAATAAATCTATGGCAACTGCAAAAAAAGCGGATTCAAAACCAACATCATCAGATTCTTCTCCTGCGGAGCGTATTGGGTTTCATAAAGGATCTTTGGCGACTCTAAGTAAAGAACGAGAAGAGATGTTACGTATTTTACAAATTGTGGAACAACTTATGCAAATGCATGTTCAAGAACTTAAGAAATTAGGGGTGGATTTGGTTGCGCAAGCAAAACAACAACCAAGCGTGCAAAAAGCAAAGAAGCCTATTGAAGATGTGTTGAGATAAAAGCGGAGATTTTATTTTTAGTGTTCATTTTTCATTATTCTTGTTTTTATAGAACACCTAAGTACGCCTCTTTTTAGAATAATTGACTAGGGCGAGTCCCATTTTCAAAAAACGAAGTTAAAAAAAGAAAATTAAAAATTTATCGGCGTACAAGTAAGCCAATCATAAACAAGATAACTGCTAACAAGATTACAACTCCTGCACCAAGCCAAATCAAGTCTGTGTAGTCACTAAAATTAGTTGAAGCAGTACTAGTAGGTGCAGCGGCAACAACAGCACCTTGAACAGGGTTACTTGGGAAAGTAAACGTGCTTAGCTCGACAGGATTCTGAGTTGTTGCTTGACGACTAGCTGGATTTTGCACAGTTGAAGTACGCGGTTGTGATTCTTGAGCAGAAATATATTGGTTATTACTCTCTGAACTTACCAGATCATCAATTCGTCCATCTAATGTATCAATATCATCCTGAAGATTATTAATGTTATCTTCGAGATCACTGTAATCACCGTCAGCATCTTGAACATCATTTTCTAGATCATCAAGATCGTTGTTGAGATCATCAAGATCGTTATTTTTTAAGTCACGCAAATGCTTTTTGGCTCGATCGATTTTCTTTTGATCGTTGTCATCCTCAGCATCACGTAAGTCATGCTTATAATCATTGTAATCATTTTCAATACTATCAAATTCATCTGAGAGAGCGTTGTAGCGTTGTTCTAAAGGATCTACTTCACACGCATCGCCGGTTCCATCATTATCTGCATCTGCTTGATTAACATTAGCAGTATTAGGGCAGTTATCGTTAGCATCGAGAACGCCATCATCATCAGCGTCATTGTCAACAGGGACAGCTGCTTGATCACAGACATCTCCTAGACCATCATTATCAGCATCGGCTTGGTTAGCATTGACAACAGCAGGGCAGTTATCTACTGCACCACAGACACCATCCTCATCAGAATCGTTAGATTCATCATTAGGGCAAATGTCAATATCTCCGCAGATTCCATCACCATCAACGTCGTTTTGTGCATCAGCAGGACATACATCACAAGAATCACCTTGTCCATCACCGTCAGCATCAGCTTGATCATTGTTAGCAACAACAGGACAGTTGTCTACTACGCCACAAATACCATCATCATCGGCATCGTTTGATGCATCATTAGGGCAAAAATCGCAAGCATCGCCTTGGCTATCTCCATCTACATTAGCTTGATCGGGGTTAGAAACGCCTGGGCAGTTGTCTTGTAGACTGCAGATATGGTCTGCATCAGGATCCGGACATACGGGGATTGGGTTAAGATTGATCGGATTAAGATTAATGGGGTTAATCAATAAATTGGGGTTGAGTTGAAGGGGAATTGCCGGAGTTGCAAGTGTATTTGCGCTCAACATTCCTACCGTTATCATAAGCATGAAAATAAATCCAATATGTTTAATCATTGTTGCACCTAATAGTTTTTACTATTGTTTTTACTCAATGGTAATGAAAGACATATATAAATCTTTTGGTAGAATTGTAACTTATTAGTGATTATTATGTGAAAACTGAACTGGTTGAATCTCTAAAACCTGAAACGTCGTGATCTTTTTTTAAAGAGTATTCTCCCTACTAAAATAATTGCCATTAATACAATTATCACTGCTCCGCCTAGCATGACAGTAGATAATGATTTTTGAGTATTATCATAAGATTGTACCTCTTGGCGAACATAACCATCATCATAAAAAGCTTGTAATGAGGGTGAATTAGAGGAGGATAATGAAGAGTCGAGTTGACCTGAATTGTAGTGAACGACAACACTTCGATCTGAGTCAGAGGAACCATATTGATCTTGCTGGGAAGAAGATTGAGTTGAGGTGTCTTGAGCATAGTCCTGATAATAGTCACTATTTTGATTATTGTTAGAACTAGAATCGTCCAGTTCATCATTGATTCGATCATTGAGACGGTCTATTTCATCATTAAGATTGTCAAGTCTTGCTTGTAGGTCAAGATGTTCGTCTTCATCTTCAACATCGTTTTGAAGATCTTCGACATCTGCTTTGAGTTCTTCTAAATCGTTGTCACGTACATCACGAAGATGATTTTGTGCCCGATCAACATCACGTTGATCTTCATCGTCAGTTGCTTGATTTAGATCGTGTCGATAGGTATCAAAGCGATCTTCAAGTTGGTGGAAACGAGTAATGAGTGCATCGTATTCTTGTTCTGAAGCATCATCTTCTTCACGGCAATCAGCAATATCATTGTGATTTTGATCTTGTTGATCATCTTGGTTAGGGCAGCGATCAACGTCATCACATACACCATCATGATCTTGGTCGTTGCACATATTACAGGAGTCTTGGTTATCTTGTGGACAGATATCACAGCTATCTCCAACTCCGTCATGGTCTTGATCTTGTTGATTATGATTGGCAGTGTTGATACAATTATCTATGTTGTCACAAACACCATCGTCATCTTGATCTTCACACTGCTCAACATCATTACAGATACCCTCTTGATCTATGCAAGGATCAACATTGTCACAAATTTCATCTTGGTCGATATCAACGCAACGATTACACACATTGAAAGAATCGCTAGGGCATTGATCACAAGAATCACCTTGTCCATCTCTATCACGATCAGCTTGATCAGGATTAGGAATATTGGGACAATTGTCTTCTACAGAACAGACATTATCTCTATCAGTATCAATACAGAGCGGTGCGGCATTGGCTGATGTAAAAATGAATGCAAAGGAAAATAGAGAAATGAGGAAAATAATAATGAATCTAAAAATAGTACTACCCATAAAGAGTAATTTTTCTTGCTTCTTGATAAATCTTTTTGTTGGATTAGGATATTTTGATTTAGAATGGTAATAAAAAACCCTAATTTATACAATAACTTCGCCACGATTTGTTTTAGGAAGAAAATTGAGAATCTTTCTCTCTTTATATTGAGCACAACCCAAGATTAAATCGTCATGATGAAGAATAATCAGGTTAGATTTTGGTCCGAGATCTCTTTCCAGATCGACTCCCAGAAAATATTTTTTAACCTCTTCTTTAGTAAGTTCAACGTAATTAATAAGTTTCTTTTTGTCTTGCTTTGCACAATGAGCTAGGAATTGGGCACCTTCTTTACTCAGACGAAATTGAGTCTCACGTAATTCTCCAAAGTATAATCCTACTTTGTCGATTCGTAAATTTTCCAGTTCGATTTTAGCGATATCACGGTTAACAAAGAAGATACGATGATTTTCACTTTCTAATAAAGCAAACTCGCCAGAGGGAAAATATCCAAAATCTTCAATGAGAAGTTCTTTTATTTTACGAATTTCCCGACTATTAAGAATAATTAGTTTTTGCATGTAGGCAATAGTTTGGTTGGACGTTTTATAAAATGTATGGTTAGGTTAATCTGTAAAAGTGAGTCTGTAAAAGGAGAGTGATTAGAAAAGATATTTTTAGTTTTGAATGGGTGTTTGAATTGGAGATACTATTAATAATATTAAAAATGACATTAGAATTAATTGTTTTAGAATTTACTTGGTATTAGAGTTTAGTTGTTTTTTTAGATTGATTTTTTTCTCGACGCATCCAGGGGTATAAAAACCACAATAAGATTAGAACAAAAATGGAGAAGAACATCCAGCCAGCATTGGAATGAAACAATCCTAGAGCAAAATCGGGGTGACGTGTTCCAATGGCCATGAGAAGAGACATGCGAATGATGTTGAGCATAAAAACTCCTAGAAGGCCAATTAGGATAGCTACTGTAAATCGTTTAGTATTGAGATTCTCTCGTTCATAGATGAAGAGTAATATAGAGAGTCCTAAAAACATGGTGAGACTTTCTAATCCGGAACAGGGTGCACCAACAGCAACGGTGAAACTTTCTACGTTGAGCATCGGGGTTGTACCTTGGTAGGTAAGATGGGCATTGGAATAGAATGCTTTGAGTAAAGAGATAGTTCCTTGTGAAGATAGTCTTGCTAATGGTTCCCAGACAGTCCAAAGGGTGGTCGTAAGTGAATAGTAAATAAATCCAATAATAATCATAGTAAATAATGAGTGATAAGTTTTTGCCAAAAAAGCTGTGCCAAAAATAGCACATGCTACGCAGAGACATCCAAACCCATATAATGCAACAAAGAGAAGAACAAAAAGACTCCAGTTAGAGAGAGTAATGGGAATCTGAATTCTCAAAAGAAAATAGAGGGTAAAGCACACAAGACCTATGATGGTATAGATCATAGTAGATTTTGTCGTGGGATTTGGTTGATGAGATCGAAGATACTCACGATTGTAGATGATATACGCAAAGAGAAGAATAGCAGCGTACGCAGGAAAGCTGAAGAAATTGTAGGTAAAATTGGTTGCAAAATACGGGGAAACGAAGTAGATGATGAATGGAACAATACCGAGGATAATGCCAATAAATAAAGCAAAACGTACGTATAATGATCTTGCTTTATCCATTCTTTTCCTCTTTTTTTCTTTTAGGTACTAATTGCACTTATTATAATTGTATTTATTATTGTACTACTGCTCACCCTACGCCCCATACGGGGTTGTCTTTACGTTTAAGATCGGCAATTTCTTTGAGCACAGCCAATTCATTTTTGGAGAGATTTTTAGCAAGCTCTTTGAGCTTTTTGAAATGTTCTTCGGGAATATCAGTATACATAAAATCGCCTTCATTAACTTGACGACCTACGGTAACATGATCCATAGCCAATGCAACTTGTTTACCTTGTTCAGCAACGTTAACGGAATCTGTTCCTTCTTGCATACTCTTTACAGAACTTATTTTACGTCCTTGATCATTCATTATAGGGTCGCCACTTTTCATTTTTCCAACTTCGATTTCAATTCCGATGATGGCAGGATTACTTTGTCGAAAAAGGTAGCCTTTGAGGAGAAGAAATTTACAAGGTCGTACTAACGTGTTAAGTTCGCGTAGTTCTATCTCTTTACGAAGTGCATTGAGGTACGTTTCATAGTCTTCGATAATTTTATAGATAACATCATGGACAATCACTTTAAGCTTTTTTAGCTTTATAGCTTCCTCAATTTCGCTGTTGATCTTCATGTTAAACCCGAGAAGAACGCCCGTAAATTCGTCTTTTTCCTTGAGAGCTTCCAGATGAGAGAGATCACGTTTGCTAATGTCACCTAGTGAAGCAGAAGAGATGGCAATGTTTTTTTCAGTAAGAAGATGACGGAGTGCTTCGAGACCGCCGATGGTGTCGGCTTTGATCATGACTCCTTCATCGTCTGACTCTGGTATAAGGACTTCTCCTAATTCTAGTTCTATTTCCGTTTTAAGTGCTTCGATTTCTTCTGGTGTGCCTGAACAAGCGCGTAGAGGCATTCCAGCCATAGCAGCGTCGAGTCCGGGAGCGGAAATTTTAACACCGGTTGCAGCGGTTGCTTCTTTGACATTTTGAAATTTGCTTTTTCTCTCTCGCATTTCGGCGAGTTCAGCAGGTTCAAGAAGCGCTCTGACTTTGGTGGCAAATGGTTTTTGGAGACTTCCTACGACAATGGTATCTCCCACTCGTAACGTACCGTTATAGACAATAGCATCGACAGTCATGCCTAGGCCTTTTTCTTCTTTTACTTCAAGGATGGTGGCTCGTGCAGGGCCTGTTTCATCGATATGGAGTTTTTGCTCTAGATAACGTTGGGCAAGACCAGTAAGAACCATAAGTAATTCTGGAATCCCTTGGCCAGTACGAGCGCTTAAGGGAACTAACGCGAGTTGTTTAGTATAATCTTGAACTCGGTCAAAACGTTCTGCTTGTAGGCCATGTTCATAGAATTGACCAACAACATCATACATTTTCTTTTCAAAAAGACCTTGTACCTCATAAGAAAGTTCGTTAAGGTTGTCGAGAAGATATTTTTCAGGATTATATTTCCAACCATGAATAAGATCAATCTTATTCATAGCAACAATAAATGGGACTTTATTGGCTTTGAGGATTTCAATAGATTCGATAGTCTGTGGTTTAAACCCTTCATTAATATCAACAACGACAATGGCAATGTCAGCTAGGCTACCTCCCCGTTTACGTAATGAGGTGAATGCAGCATGGCCTGGTGTGTCAATTGCAAGCAGACCGGGAACACTTAGTTTTCCTTTAAAGACATCAAGAAGTTTACCACAGATTTTTTTGATTGTTTCAAGAGGGATAATGGAAACACCAATGGCTTGAGTGATGCCACCGGCTTCTCCTGCAACGACGACCGTTCTTCTAATTTTGTCAAGTAATGAAGTCTTTCCGTGATCGACATGTCCAAGAGTTGCGACGAGAACTTTACGTGTGGCCATAGCGAGATTTGGCATTGGAGTATTTTTAAATGTTCGTGCAGGAAATAGGTTAGAAATAGTGGACTTTGAAAACCGAAAGGTTTTTTAGCAAGTTGCTTTGAATGACTTTTTCAGGTTACTATTTTTCAACCTACTCAATTCGTTACAGGAGGAGTGATATTCACGCAAATTAACAAAAGTGAGCAATACGGTATTTTATTTGAGAGAGAATTCTCGATTATGGCATCCAAAAGGACCTCGCTCTTTGTTATCTGATGAAGAAGGAGATGGTTATAGGAAAGCAGCAGGTACAAAACATTTTTCTGGATTTGACATTTTAACTCGAGCTAATGAACGTCTTCCTCCTCGAGTGAATGTTGACCTTTATCGTCATGGAGCAAGTGCGGTAGATCTAGCTTCTGTTGCAACGATACTCTCAGGTTTATATTCTCAATCGCCTAAATCCTCTTTTTATCGGATTGCGACACCAGACGAAGTAGTACGCGTGCAAAATGACCATAATGCTGCAACCCTTGTCCTCGTTGTAAGTCGCGATATGATGGGAAAAAATTATAACTCTGGATCGCTTAGTGTCGATTTGAACTTTGATGTAGAAGGGGGAAACGGAAATCACCTTTTTATTCCAACCTATCTTCTTCACGTTGAAACGAAAGGGGATGACCAACATGGGGTTGTTCTTTCGGTAACCAATGAAACAGAATCGAGAATTATAACGGGTGACTATAAACCCAGTACACAAGGTGGTCTGACGTGGACTTCTTTGGTTGACCTGGTTGAAAATAATTTTAATGTGAACAGTGGTGAGATAGCTTACCGTGGTCATGCGTTACCTCAAGGAGTTGGTGCTCTTACTATTGCTGGTAAAAATATAGGTATTTATGCAGGGATTGGAGAACGAAGTCCTGTCTATGGAATTCCACTTACGTATGTGACACCAGATAATAAGTAGGATTTAGCACCATTTAGCATCATCTGGGCCAACAGGACTTAGCAAAGGAAACCAGAACGTTTTTATCCTTTTGGTGCTTTCTAGAAAGGATGCGGCTAAGCTACGATCATAAGAAAAGAGTTTTTGTCATGTTCTTTGTCTTTCTGATCTTACTCACGCTCTATATGCTTCGTTCTTATTTTGGGGCAATTTTTATTGGAGGATTATTGGCCTATTTTCTTACTCCTTGGTATACAAAGTTACTTGGGGTGGTGAAGCGACCGTTACTGGCACAATCAATTATTGCGTTTAGTACTATACTATTAATATTGCTTTTGATAACGGTGTTTATTTTTCCAGTTGTTGGTCAGGCAGAGATTCTCTACGATCATTCTGATGAATATATCCTTACTCTTACCTCGGTGGTTGAGGAATGTTCTAATTCGATTAGTCCTGCTTTTTGGTGTCAATTTGTAGAAAAAATGGAGATTGACAAGATCAAACAAAAGGCGAAAGATGTGGCCGGTCAAGTGGGAATTTTTATTACTCAAGGAGCACTCGATATTCTCAAATTTATTGCCTCGTTTGCGTTGTTTATTGTGATTATGGGTTTTTCACTGTTTTATTTTTTAGGACATGGACGTGATGTTACTCAACATGTCTCGACGCTTCTGCCCCTTGATGAGTCCCATAAGAAAAAAATTCTTGAACGTTTCGAAGAAACAATTCGCGCTGTGGTTGGAGGAAATATTGTCACAGCGCTCTTAGAAGGGATTCTTGCAGGGATTATCTTCTTTTGTACCGCTATTCCATTTTCATTTCTATTAGGGATGGTTGTAGCCATTGCGGCTTTGATTCCTCTAGTTGGTGCTCCAGTAGTATGGATCCCGGTTACGCTTTATCTTATCTTCAATGGGTCCTATGCGAAAGCGATTATTGTAGCATTATTTTCTTTTATAGTTCTTGGCGCCATTGATAATTTTCTTAAACCAAAATTAATTGGAGATAAAATTAAAATGTCCTCGTTTGCTATTTTCCTGGGAGTTTTAGGAGGAATTAGCGTATTTGGAATTCTAGGTATTTTTGTGGGGCCAATTATTGTGGCACTCTTAGTAACGTGTGTAGATATTTATAGAGAATTAAAATAGAGCATATGGGGGTAGAAATTACCATAACATTTTAAACTACATCTTTTTTCTCTGCTCTTGTGATCATAGAAAATTCTATCAAACTGGATGTTGAACTTCCGAAAGGAGATATCACTTCTAAGATGCCGGTTTTTTATAATCCAATGATGATATCGAATCGGAATATTTCTATTCTGCTGCTTAATGCTCGTGCTGTAAAAACGATTAAAATTGCTGATCCGCTAGCAGGCTCAGGAATACGCTCGTTACGGTTTTGTAAAGAATTAGAAAAAGGGATTTTGGGCGATCTCTATGTTAATGACATGAAACAAACGTTTATCAAAGATTTTGAAAACTCATTGAAATTAAATAGTCTTTCTTCTAACAAAATACATCTCTCTTGCGAAGAAGCATCGTTGTTTCTTCTTCACAGCGATGGTTTCGATTATATTGATATTGACCCGTTTGGAACTCCTAATCCGTTTCTTGCGGCAGCAGTTGGACGTATTTCACGAGGAGGCATTTTGGCTCTAACAGCAACGGATACTGCTGCTCTAACTGGCACATACCCTAAAGTGACCCCACGAAAATATTGGGCAAAACCGTTGAAGAATTATATGATGCATGAGATTGGGTTACGTATCATCATTCGGCGAGTGCAATTACAAGGAGTGCAGTTTGATAAAGCATTAATTCCTGTATTAGGATATCATAAAGATCATTATTTTCGGGTTTATTTTGAGTCACAGAAAGGAAAGGAACGTTGTGATGCGATTTTACTGCAACATCAGTATTTTTTATGGTGTAAAAAGTGCTTGCGATCGATGGTTAGTGAGTATAATAAAGAGTTGTGTGAGTGTGGCGCTCATTTTGAATATGCTGGGCCTTTGTGGACTGGCTCGTTGTTTGAGAGTAGTTTAGTGAAGAAAATGGTTGGAAGAAATTCTTTTACTGAGGAGCAACGATTTTTGGACTCACTCTATGAAGAATCAAAAATGGATATTGTTGGATTTTATGATCTTCATGAATGTTCTCGATTACTTAAAATAAATCCACCTCGAATTGAAGACATATTGACAAAAGCGAAAGGAGTACGAAGTCATTGTAATTCTCATGGAATTAAGACAAAGATGAAACGAGATGAGTTTTTTGAATTAATTGCTAAGACAACTGAGAAATTTAAGAAAATGTAGAAATGTTGAATTAATTTTAGAGTTGGAAAAATTATGATGAATTACTGGCTCTTTAAATCTGAACCATCGACGTTTAGTATTGATCACTTGTCGAAGTGTTTTAATCAGATAACCTATTGGGATGGAGTTCGGAACTTTCAAGCTCGTAATTATTTGCGCGATCAATGTAAGAAAGGCGATATGGTTTTATTTTACCATAGTAACGCTGACCCTCCTGCTGCCGTGGGTGTGTCTATGGTGGTTAAAGAAGGGTATGTTGATTCTACTGCATTCGATCCTCAAGATAAACACTTCGATACGAAGAGTAAGAAAGAGAAACCAACGTGGTATATGATAGATATTAAATTTGTCATGAAATTTCGAAGAGAAGTGTCGCTTGATGAGATAAAGAAGAATGCGAAACTACAGAAAATGGTGTTGGTTCGGCCGGGGACTCGTCTTTCTATTCAACCGTTGACACGTGAGGAATTCGAAGAGATTGTTAGAATGGGAAAATAGAGTAAGTATATGTTGATACGTATCGGGGCAAATTAATAAAGTAAGATTAAAGAAAAGTAAAAAATAGAAACTTATCCTAATGCGAGATCCATTTTCTCAACTTCAGCGGATTGTACGCCAGCGACTTTTTCTATTTCAGCGGCAATGGCTTCAAAGTCAGAACTTTCAACGTTAAACATTCCTAATACGCGGACGATTTTTAAGCCGAATGCAAATGGTTCTTGAGTTGCTTTGGTGTCGCCAACAGCACCATGCTTTTTGGCAATATGTTGTGCTTCGTGTTCAATGGGCCCTAGTGGGGTATCGGGTGCTTCTGGCATTATTTTAAATGTTACAACAGCTCGTGACATAGTAGTTTTCCTCCTAGATTCCTGTCGTTGTCGTGACGGCAGCGATAGTAAAAAATAAGACTAAGATGATAATTGTAATTATTCCTAAAATGAAGAGTGGTAAAAACAAGGCAAGAAATGCTCTGCCCATTCCAATTTTATGGTAGAATGATGATCCTACCAAGGTAAGATAGATTGAGTAAATGTACACTGGTAATGAAAGTATCATCAAAATAATACTTACTGTGACTGTTTGTGGAAGAAAATATCCTACAGCATTAAGTGGAATTGCCCACAAAAAAGAAGGTAGGCCACCATAGACGTAGGATTGAACAGTATTAGTATAGGTTCCTTGCCCACCAAAACTACGTAATGAAAGATGAACAATGCCTGTTATGGCAAATAAAATTAGGGCACTTAGACATAAGATAATAATATAGGCTGGACCAAACCAGACTGGTGAGAGTGTGAATTGTTTAACATAACTAGGGAGCGCTGAAAGAGAACCAATAGCAATAACAAGTAGACCAAAGAGAAAAACGGTTCCAAACACTTCTTTAGAGCGTTGTTTAAAAAAGGTTCGAGGCTCTTGAAAAAGAGTTTTAAGCTCTTGGAGAGTGATCATGGTTTAAATGATGATGGTAACGGTTGGTTGGCGTTTAATTAGGGCCAACAAAGCCGCAATCACAGCTGTATTTAATAGCATTGACGCGAGCGTAGCTACTGCGTATGATCTTTTTTTCGCCACAGGCTGGGCAAAGAAATTCAACGGCACCACGATCGTTTTCAACACGTCGTTTGGTTGCTGAGCAGACTTTTTGTTCCATAGTAATTCCCTCAATATGATAATATTTGTATTCTAGAGAGGTGTTTTATAAATGTTTTGGGCTTCTTGATAATTTCTTCCTAATAACTTCCACCTAAATAGACTTGTTGGATCTTAGGGTTTTCGATGATTTCTTTACCGCCTTCCATGATGATGCTGCCGTTTTCAAGAAGATAGGTTCGGTCGGCGCTTTCGATGGCTTTTTTGGCGTTTTGTTCGACGATGAGAATGGAGACATGTTCGAGGTTGCGAATGTGTTGTAAAAGGGTGAAGAGTTCTTTTTGGAGTTTAGGGCTTAGTCCTAGCGTGGGTTCATCGAGAAGTAAGAGTTTTGGTTTTTGCATGAGAGCGCGAGCAAGAGCAAGCATTTGTTGTTCTCCTCCGCTAAGAGAAAATGCGGTGTGGGAAAGTTTGGTTTTAAGCACAGGAAAAAGGGTGAAGATGTGAGCGAGACGTTCGCTGTATTCTTGTTTTTCGACGATGTCTTTTCCACCAATGGCAAGGTTTTCGCTAATGGTGAGATCGCCAAAATTGATTCGGCCTTGTGGAACATAGCTAATACCACGTTCTAAGAGTTGATGGGTTTTACATTGAGTGATTTCTTCTGCGTTGAAGGTGATGGTGCCATGAGTAATAGTGGTGAGCGCGAAGATGCTTTTGAGGATAGTACTTTTTCCTGCTCCGTTAGGACCAATGAGGGCAACAATTTCATCGTCGTTGACTTTAACGTTGACATTGTGAAGGATTTCAAGTTCGCCATATCCGGCTGAGAGGTTTTGTATGGTTAGCATTTTATTCTCCTAGATACACTTGAAGTACCTGTGGGTTTGTACGAATTTGAAGCGGTGTTCCTTGGGCGATGACTGTTCCATGATCCATGACGTAAATTTTTTGTGCGAGGCCCATGACGAAGTTCATATCGTGTTCGATGAGTAAGATGGTTTCGCCTTGTTGATGGAGGTTACGAAGAATTGCTTTGATTTGGTCTCGAAGTTGGGGATTAATTCCTGCGACCGGTTCGTCAAGCAAGAGAATGGTGTGGGGTTTGGCAATGGCAATAGCAAGGTCGAGTAATTTGCGTTGTCCATAACTTAAATCGGTGACGTAGGTGGTGAGTGGTTTTTGTAGACCGACGAGGGCGAGGACTTTGTTGATTTTTTTATGAGTTGTATTTGGAGCGATATATGGGGAAGAAGGATTAGGTGAAGAAAGATTACGGGAAGAAGACCGCGTGAGTATGGCATGGGCTATTTTTTGGAGCTCATATTTGATGCTTTTGAGAAGTGATTCGTCGTCTTGATCTAGGGCGATTTCAAGATGGTCACGAATGGTGAGATTGCGAAAGAGACGGACTTGCTGGAACGTTCTTGAAATACCTTGGCGAGCGAGAGAATAATCAGCTAGTTTATCAACAGAACTTTGTTGTAATATTATTTTTCCATGATCTTCTTGAATAAGACGAGAAATCACGTTGAACATAGTGGTTTTACCTGATCCGTTGGGGCCGATGAGAGCAGTGAGTGAACCTTGGTCAACACTGAATGTGCATTTATCGAGAGCGTGTACACCACCAAACGCTTTGGAAATGTTCTCAATGTCAAGAATAATAGATGGGGATGGAGAGGGTGTGGGTATTGGATGAAAAGTAGAGGAGGTATTTTTAGTAGATGAGGTATTTGTTTTTGTATGTGAAGTCTTTTCCTTTGTCTCTTTTTTTATCTCTTTCTTTGTACCTGTTTTCATTGGAGATCAATCCTCCCGCAGATGCCACGTGGTCGATAGAGAAGAATTACGAGTAAGATGAGGCAGTAGATAATTTGACGTAGAGGCCCAAGGATGGAACTGGGCATATCAATAAAGCGAAGCGCTTCAGGAATGAGAATAAGAATGAATGGAGCAATGATACTGCCACGCACTGAAGCAAGACCACCAACGATAACTGCAGTGAGCAAGAAGATGAGGTTAGTGAGAGAGAATGAACTGGGATCGATGTAGCTGATGTAATGAGCGTAAATACTTCCTGCAATTCCTGCGAAAAATCCAGCGATGGCCATACTTTTGTAGCGAAGTGCATAGGTGTTTTTTCCAAGTACACGAAGTCCTATTTCATCGTCGCGAGCGGCTTGTAAGAGTCGACCAAATGTACTGCGAGTGATGAGTGTGAGGATGCCTATAGAGATGAGCGTAATGATAAATGTAAAGAAAAGATACACACCTGTACTTTGAATAGTGAGACCGAAGATGAGTGGTTTAGGAATCCCAGGTATTCCTAAAGGACCTCGAGTAAGGTCAATCCAGTTGAGCATGATAGAATAGATAACAAAAGAAAATCCTAATGTTGCAAGGGCAAGATAATCACCTTTGAGTTTTCGAGTAAGACCATAGAGAAGAGCGCCGGAGATGGCGGCGAGAATTCCTGCGGTGAGAAATGAAAGAAGGAATGGTAGGCCATTCATAACAAGTAAGGTTGAGGTGTAGGCACCGATACCGAATAAGGCAACGTGACCAAGGTTAAGTAAGCCACTATAGCCAATGGTAAGGTTGAGGCTTAGTGTGAGAATGATGTAAATACCAATGAGGATGAACAAGTGAATGAGATAGGTTTGAATCATTCTCGCACCCCTTTGTCAACGCCAAAAATGCCTTTTGGTCTGAGAAGCAAGAAGAGAAAGAGAAGAGTGAAGGTGATGGCGTTTTTGTATCCTGAGGGCAAAAACCAGGTTCCGACATTTTCTGCGGTTCCTACGAGATAGCTTCCGAGAATAGATCCTGGGACAGAATAGATTCCCCCCACAATTGCACCACTAAAGCCCTTAATCATAAGATCAGTGCCCATAGAAGGATCAAGGTTTTGTTCTAAAGCAATGAGAATTCCGGCAATACCTGCAAGAGCTGAGCCAATGATAAATGAAATTGCCATAAGTCGCGTGGGATTGAGACCCATGATAGAGGCAAGTTCTTTATGGTCGGCAACAGCACGTAGGTTACGTCCCAGCGTTGTTTTTTTCATGAAGAGATAAAAGACGGTGAGAAGGGTGAGTGAGGTGAGAACAAGGACTATTTGCAGAGGCGTGATGATTGCACCTGCAATATTTATACCTTGGCGAACTTCAAGAAGGCCAATGGTTTTCACATCTGCACCAAAGAAAAGAAGGATGAGATTTTCTATTAGAGTGAGTAGGCCGATTGAGGCAATGAGCATGATGACTGTTGACGATTTTCGTTTTTGAAGAGGTTCGTAGATCGCTTTGAACATGAGAAAGCCGATTACCGAGGAGAGAGCGATGGTGAGGATACAAGCGAGGATGAATGGGAGGTGAAGTAGCGTAAATGTAGAATACAGAGCGTAGCCTGCTGCGACAACGGTTGCACCATGTGCGAGATGGACGAAGCGATTGGTGGAATAGATGAGGCTAAAGCCCACAGCGACAAGAGCGTAGATGCTGCCAATGATTAACGAGTTAGCAAGAAGTTGTGCTATGGGGAACGACATGGTTTTTGAGACGGGAAAGAGATATTTAAAGGTTTATCTATATGGATGGGTGGTTTAAGCGTTGATTGCCGAATCTTTAGTTAAAAGGGTTTAGAATTAATTTGTTTAGAATTTTTAGTATAGGTGTTCTTCTTCTGGAATTGAAATTGTTCTTTTTTCAAACTCTTCTAATTCTACTCTTACAAATAGGTGAAGTTCAGCAAGGTATATTTTTTTGATTTCTGGGGAAATGCTTTGATAATCATTGTGCCTAAGTTCAAACCTAAGAGTGATGTCTACTATATCTTCTGTAAATCGTTCAATATATTGAGAGACTATCTTTTTATTTTTGGCGGCTTCTATCAAATCGCTATATTTCTTTATTATTTGGTTTTTATTTTGAGGGATTTTTCTTTTGATACTAACAATTTGCTCGCGAGAAAAATCATGTATTTGCGCTAATAAGATTGATTCGCGACGGAACCTGCGATAAAATAAAAGTGCTTCTCCATGATGGACAATGGGACTTACAAAAGACATGAAAGACATTTTATTGGAGTTTATCTTAGCGTATAAAAAGATGTTGTTTAGACGTTGTTTAAGTACCATTGAGAAAAAAGAAGTACAGAAAGGGAAGAAATACTAAAATAAAAAAAAGAGAAAGAATGCCTACTCTTGTACGAAAGCATTATTCTTGGCGACAAACACGACGTAATTGCCACCGACTTCTCCCTGTGCATCAAATTTAATAGAACCGGTTGCGCCATCGAATTTGACGGTGTTGTAGAGAGCGTCTTGGATTTGTGCTGCGGTGTGTGCACCACTTTGAATCGCAGTGCCGATGGCTTTGAATGCGTCATAGCCTTGGGCGGCAAATGGTCCTGGTTCGCTGTTATATTCAAGGACGTATTTATCATGGAATTCTTGTGAGCCAAGACTTACCGAACTGACCATAAGGCCGTCTGCTGCACCTTGAGCGCCGTCGAGGATTTCTTGAGCTTTGAATGCTTCAGATCCAAAAATGGGTTGAGTCATTCCAAGTTCTTTAATTTGCTTGAGCATGGCGACCATGGCATCAGGCGAGTTACCAATTACAAAGAGAGCGTCGGGGTGGGTTGCTTTAACTTTGGTGAGATACGAACGAAGATCAGTTTCACTGCGTTCATACGCTTCGCTGTCGACGACTTTGCCGTCTTGTTTTTCAAATTCAGCTTTGAGAACATCATGGAAAGCTTTGCCGTAATCCTCATTGCTATAGATGATGGCAAGAGTGTTATAGCCTTTTTCTTTTACAAGACTTGCAGCGAAAGCGCCTTGAAGGGAATCACTGGGAATGGTGCGAAAGAAGTTTGGTTCTTTGGTAAGGGCAGGACTCGTTGCTGAGGCACTCACCATGGCAACGCCGTGTTGTTGAGCAATAGGAGCCACAGCAAGACTTGGACCAGAACAGACATCGCCGAGAATAACTTGAGCATTATCAACCGAAAGAAGTTTGTTCACAGCAGTAACAGCACCTTGTGCTTCACAACGAGTGTCTTCAGAGATCATACGCACGTTTTGTAGATTCATTTCTTTTTGTGCGAGTTGTGCTGCTTTGAGGATACTTTGTCCATAGGCAGCGGCATCGCCGGTTAATGGTGCGATGAATCCAATAACAACTTGTTGGGTTGCGGGAGAGTTTGTGTTAGGAAGGTTAGTGTTTGTAGGGTTGGATGATTCGTTACTGCTACATCCGAACATGAATGCGGTTAGGAGTAACAACATTATTGTCAGAATTATTTTTTGGGATGTTATTTGTGGATTTATTTTTTGAGTTGTTTGATTTTTTAGTTGTTTTTTCATGGGTAAATTCCTCTTTTATTGATTAGTTATTGATTAATGGCGTTGGTTAATTTATGGGGAGATGTTCACTTAGGAGAGATATTTATTAGGATATGTATAGCTGATTATAAACCATTGTCTTTAAGAAGAGTAAAAGTTATTTGAAATTATTGTTTGTTGTGTCTTGTTGGTTAGCTTTTTTCTTATTTTAAGAATGATAAGAGCGAAACATTTCGTTTGTTTCGTCTGCAAAGAGTTGATCGATGGTCTTTTTTAACAATGTTCTTTCAATGATTTCTCCTAAAATACAATCTCTTACTGCAACAACAGCTTTATTCATGGGATCCATTTCAAATATAGTACGATCCATTTTTTGAGAATTGAGCCAGTACTTGAACTGAATTGACTCGTATATTTCTCCTTGGTGTTCTTCTTTTTCGTAGAAATGAACTCGATATCTGCCTATACCCTGCTCATCTTCCCAGACTAATAATTCTTGTTGAGTTCTGTTGAACGGATCGTTTCGAGGTAGAACCAATCCAAAATTAATTTTTAAGATATCTCTTGTTCTCTGGCTATTGCCCTTTTCTGGTTCAACATACAAAATCATTCCGAAAATCATCGTCGAGGTTGGGTTTCAAGAATCCCTTTTTCATGGACAAAGGTAACGGGAAGAAATTGTTCAATGACATGAATGTTGGTTTTAGCGTGCTCTGTAATGGGGGCATAGGCAATGCGTGAGCCGGGAAGAAAAGCCATATAGACTACGAGTTGATCGATGAGGAATTGGTCGACAGCGTTGGTGCTGTTGAGTTCCGAGTTTAGGCCTTGGACTGCTTTGGTGGCAACTTGTTCAGCAGTCTTTTCTTTTTCAATGAGTTCGTTATAGGAGAGGATACAGGGAGTAGTTGAGCCGGGATGTTGACAGAGAGCCCAGAGAATGATTTCACCGCCGATACTGGGTGTTTGTGCATATTCGCAACGAAGGGAGATAGGTACATCGTGTTGGGCAAGCGAAAGACGGGCAGTTTTTTCAATACGTTCGGCAATTTGTTTTTCTGCGAGTTGAGCGCTGATATTGATGATGCCACGAATTTGTTCTAATGGTCCACGATGGGTTGCTACGAAAGGAGAGATGAGTGGAGTGGAGAGGAAGTCGAGGATGTCAGCAGGAGCGTATTTAGGAGTAATGGAGACTTCTACTAACCCGCCACCGATAGGGTAATAGCCGCGTTGAAGAATTTTGCAATCGATTTTTTCGGCGAAGCGTTCAAGGTAGGGAAAGAGGATGTGTTGAGTGAAATCGACGGGCGATTGCCATTTTCCGCCGGTGCCGCCTTTTATTTTGAGCGTTATTTTTCCTGGAGCGAAAAGACAGCAGGGAAGTACGCCTTGGAGAAAAAGGGAGATGCTTCCCGCGGTGCCGATATCGAATTGGTAGATACCCTTCTTTATTTTTCCTGGAGTAAATTCTAAATTGGTACTGCCTAACGTGATATCGTTGGTTTGGGCACCACTCATGACTTTGAGTGCGTTGATGATGGTGAGATGTTGTGATTTAAGACCCGGTTGATCTCGCCCTGCGCGAATGTTGGTGATGGTGCAAGGTTGTTGAGTGAGGGTGGAGAGAGCTAATGCTGTACGAACTAATGCGCCACCGCCTTCACCATACGAGCCATCGAGAGTGATCATAGTTGTTGGTTTTGGGGGGAGTTATTTATAGGTTTGTGGTTTAGTTAGGTTGATAGTTGGGCAGTTGTAGTCCTGGGAGCAAGGTAATTCTGATTTGGATTTTGGTTTAGATTTTTATAATCAAAAAGCCAGAAACACAAAATTACCAATTTTGGTTCCAGAAATCAAAGATTTCTCGGAAACTCCAAAATTTATTTTTGGAGATGTGCATAGAAACTTCGTTTCTGGCACGCCAGAAAGATGTTATCTTTCTGCGCGAATGGCGTTTTCTAGCTTTTTGTTACAAGATAACTTTGTTATCTGTACAGAAGACTTCGTCTTCTTGTATCACAGAAATCTGGTATTAATGAAAGTGTCGGTCAAACCCCAGCATTCCCTGAAAAATGCAAAGCATTTTTGGGGTCCCAGAAACAATGTTTCTCAGGATATGCTTGGGGTCGACACTTTCCCAGATTTCTATTGATTTTGATTTGGAAAAGTCTTTTATAGTGAGGGATGATCATTTTAGTATGGCTTCTTCAAAGACAAGATCTTCTACTGAATCTTCTTTACCGGTAACTTCTATTAAACGTCTCTACCGTACACAAAGCGATAAAGTACTTGGTGGCGTGTACGGTGGAATTGCAACCTATTTTGAAATCGATCCGGTAATTGTGCGTATTGGGTGGGTTTTAGGAACGCTTGTGAGTATGGGGTTTGGAATAATTGCGTATATTGTGGCGTGGATTATTATGCCGCAAAAATCAAACGCATAAAATTCGTTCAATCAACCAAGTGGTATTCTTCGTAGAAATCTTTTTATAAGGCTCTTAAACTTAGTGCATTGTGTGGGGACGTAGTCTAACCTGGCAGAATAGGGGCCTCCAGTATTTGGAAAGATGAGCCTTAGGCGATGAAAAATCTTCCCTGAAGCAAGCCTTAGATCTGGGTTCAAATATTCTCAATGAGAGTATAAATTGTTGAGTTTGAAAGTCCCAGCGTCCCCACTTATTTTTTGAAAAGTCAATGAACCGTTCAGAGTGAGGTTAATTAAAAAAAGGTATAACCCAAAAAATTATTCTGCTCTTGGACGCTTTCGGGAAGAATTTTTAGTGGCTTTCTCTTCAATACGATCGACTCGTCCATCTTTCATATAGGCAATTCGTTGAGCATGATGAGCAAGTTCTTCGTCATGGGTAATCAAAATCACTGTTTTATGCTCGTCACGATGAAGATGAATTAACATCTCAAAAATCTGTGCCCCCGAGATAGAATCTAAGTTTCCTGTAGGTTCGTCTGCCAGAATAATTGAAGGATCATTTACTAACGAACGAGCAATCGCCACTCGCTGCTGTTGCCCTCCTGAAAGTTGTCCTGGTTTATGATCCATGCGATGATCAAGTCCTACCATGGTCAATAATTTTCGTCCTCTCACCACTCGCTCTTCCTCTGCAATTCCTTGAAACAATGTTGGCAACATTACGTTTTCAACAGCCGTCAATGTTGGAATCAGATTAAATTGCTGAAAAATAAATCCAATAGTTTTCCCACGAACCAAAGCCATCTCATTTTCACTTAATGTCGTAAGATCACGTCCCTCCAAAGTAATCTTGCCTTTCGTAGGAACATCCAACAACCCTAACTGATTCATCAACGTCGACTTTCCACTTCCCGAAGGACCAAGAATCGCGACGAATTCTCCCTTATTAATCGTCAAAGTAACACCACGCAACACATCGAGCTTCTCCTCACCCATCACATACGTCTTCCAGACATCATGAAGTTGAATAAGTGGTACTAGTGATTGAGCAGTCATATCATTAAGAAGGCAGAATCGTTATTTAAAGGTTATAGTCAACTAATTATCAAATTATACAGTCAACCAATATCTCTCAAACTCTATCCCCAAATCCTATTCCTTAATTTTATTCGTATCTCAAACCATCTACAGGATGTAATTTTGCTGCTCGCAACGCTGGCGCAACTCCCGAAATACAACCCACAACAAATGAAAATAATAACGTTCCAAAAATAAGTACCCAGCTAATCTCAACAGAAAGAAACGAAGGTCCAGTAACCAGTATAAACACCAGTTCTACCAACTTTGCAATTCCCACACCAATACCAACACCAATTATTCCTCCCACTAATCCATAAATCCCTGATTCGATCAAAAAGAGAGTAAGAATGTGATGTTTCTGTGCCCCCACTGCTTTCATAAGTCCAATTGTTCGAGTACGCTCAAGAACAGACGTATACATCGTGTTCATCACATTAACTCCTCCCACAAGTAAAGAAATTCCTGCGATCCCCAACAACACAATTTGCACAATATCAAGAATGGACGAAAAAATTGCTGCCATCTCTTGCGGAGTTTGAATAGTAAAATCCTCATTTCCCTCTTTAAGATTGCGTGAATGGCGTAACGCCGTCGTAATCTCAGAAGCAACCTCAACGGGATCTTCCCCCACTTGGGTTTGAGCAACAATCATCCCTAACGCCCCATTCGTCTCAAAAAGCTCCTCATAAGTATCTATCGGCATACCCACGGCTTGATCATCTGGTGGAGAACCAGTCTTTTCCATAATTCCCACAACTTTAAATTGGATTCCCTTAACGATAATTGTATTACCAAGTCCAATACTCTTCCCAAACAACGTCTCATCTTGATACGCAGAACCAATGGTAACCTTGTGAGTATCTCCTTTATCGAGGACCCGGCCCGAAGCAAGTTTGTAATTATTAGATTCACCTAAAAGCGCCCGCTCGTCAGGGTCAGTCGACTCACCATACACCATAAAATATCTCGCCTGGTCATTATACTCAATAGCCGCTGTGGTCGTCACAAATCCAGTAGCAAGCGTAACCCCTGAAGTACGACGCACAATCTCCAGATCTTTATCCATAATCCACACTGCATCAATACTTAATCCTGGATTAAACGAATTCCCTTTCGCGCTAATAAACAACTTATCATTACCCAAACTCGCAAACTGCCCTGCAATCGCATTCTGTAATCCCTGGCCCAAACTAATTAACGACACTACTGCTGCAATTCCAATAATGATTCCCGTAAGAGTAAGATACGACCGCATCCGTCGATGACGAATTTCCTGTAGTGAAAGTTTAAAAAAATCTTTAAGCATTCAAACGAAGAAGTAAAATAGGTTTAAGAGAGTTGCGGTAAGAATCATCTTCATACAGTAAAACAATCAAAAAGAAAGAGAAGAAAAAAACAAAAACTCGAAATTTAATCCCGAGCAAGACCAATTACTGCTTTAAGACCAACAATGATCACAGATGGTAGGATGAACGCCATCATAGCTCCCATAACACTCACGAGATACTTGCCAATGATTTGAACTCCACCAAGAACATTACCGCCAAAATTCAAAACGATCACTAAAGCGGTAACATACATGACATAATCACGTTGTTCTTCTGCAGTAACGTTGAAAAATCCAACAATCAAACCTGCCAAAATTAATACTGTTGTTAAAATTGGTACGACACTTGGGGGAAGCATTGCTGCCACGAGTCCCAAAACAACTGCGATGATTACTCCCGCAGTAAAGGCGTACGCGATAATTTTATTTGTAGCTTTTGTACTAGTTCTTTGCATTATACACCACCTCCAATGGTATACTCTATTCATTACAAATTTTTTTGTCTTATAAATTTTTCGAAGAAATGGGCCTCACAAACCTTGTAAATAGCCTTTTTTAGATAAAAATCTTCAAAATAAGGTTATTTGTACAAATTTGTGTTTACGTCACCCACTTCCCACCATCTATCTTTTTATAGGCCCAATACCCTAACTAACCTATGCCTACACTTATTGCCTGTCTATCAGTTGGAAAAGGAACGTGGACCGAGGTACTAAAACTCATTGCCAACCAACAATGGACAAACGTCTTCCTCATTACCAATCAGTTTGGTAAGGAAAATTTCAAAGCACCACCAGGAGTCGAATTAATTGTTCTTCCAGAAAACAGCTCAGTAGAGCAAGCAACCAAAACCATCACTCAATCTCTTCATGGTAAAATAAACGACTTTGAGGTTGCATTAAATTTCATATCTGGTACGGGGATGGAACATATGGCTCTTCTTGAAGCCGTGTTAGAATTGGGGCTCAACTTTAGACTTGTCGTTGCACGTGACCGTGGTGTAGGAATCTTAGGGATTGAGAGAAATTAAATATTTTTTTACCTAGTCACCTAGTTTACCGTCTTTTAATAATATTATACCAATTAAACAATAATCGATCAACAGCTTTCACAATATCATATCCCTGGCCTTGAATGAGGATGCAAGTGTCACGCAATGTTACTTGTGTAATATTAGAAAGCGCAAATTCAACAACCGGTCTGCCTGCTGCCGTATCACAGGTGACGATAGTACGATTTTCGCACACTGGATCTTGCTGAGTACATGCCCCCACGGGACGTAGAGCAATACCTTCTGCAATGTTGAAACTCAATTCAGAGATAGCTAAATTGTAATACCCATCTTTAATTGTAGGATCTCGGGTAATGTAAACATCCGTACCATTTTCAAATTGGGGAGAAAGGCCGCCGACAATAGGAATAGATTCTACTTCTCGAGGACCAAAGTGAACGGGAAATTTGACAGTACGACCATCCCGCGTTACTTCTGACCACCATAACCCATCAGATAAGACGAAGCTGTGCCCATTATACATATATCCCTGATCCTCGGATAAATCTCCTTTATAATTGAGAGCATGAAGATCATCGATAGTTTGTGGTGCAGGGTTAAAATGATTGTAGAGAGCAAATCCAACAATAAACAGTAAAAATATTCCAATAACGGCCCCTATAATAAGAAAAACTGTCTTATTATCAACATTATCTTCATTACGAAAAGAGGAAGAGTGTCCTCGAGAAGAAGTATGGGGACCAGTCTGATGTGCCTGAACACCTGATTCTGACGTAGTAGTGTGAACGCTCGTAGAAGAATGTGACGACGTCTCAACTCTCGACATTAAAGCCTCATCAATTGGTGCATCTTTCCCTTTTGTCGGAAGTGCAGAACCAATATCAAAACGTTCAGGACGGTTTTTCATGAGCATACGGGGATGGGAGTACTTTAAGAAGATTTCGCATGATGACTACATAAATTCATATTTAAAACCCTAACTGGTTGGGGATAGTCACTTTTCAGGATTTTCTTTAATTTCATCCCGTAAGCTTACTCATTTCCAGACGAATTCTTTTTAAAACACATACCCGAAAAGAGTAAAATGGACTTCCTCGAGCAAATTGAGCACAATAATGCCACTCATATCGTCACTCCAGCAGAACTTACTCCCCTACTCAACCAAGCCAACACCATCTACCACCAAAATTTTACCAACACTGTGTACTTTGATCGCTCCATTTTCATCAATTGGACCTGTGCCATCGCTGACTGCAAATACTGCTACCTCTCCACCAAACCAAAACATACACCAGGAACACAAGCCAAAGCCGTACGCAGTCAAGAATCGATTCTCGCAGAGGCACTACTCTGCAAAATCATGGGCTGGCACGTTGGCTATATTACGGGTGGTCTACGCGTTGAGTCCATCGAACATCTCAGCGAACTTACCCAAAATATGCAAAAAGTACTAGGAGAAAAAACTCTCATGAACTTCGGCCCCCATGCTCACAGTGAAATTATCAAACTCAAACCCCACATTCGCGGCATGGGCTCTGCTATTGAATCATTCGACGAACACCTTCACCAATTCATCTGTCCTTCTAAACCTCTCAGAACTCTACTCCTCTTCCTTGAAAACCTCCAAAAAGAAGGTCTTGAAAAATTGATCACTATCATTCTTGGCATCGGAGAAAAAAAACAAGATGTCGAAATAGTCATTGAAAATATCCAAAAATACAACATCAATCGAATTCAACTCTGTTTTCTTAAACCACAGGAAAACACTGTCTTTGCAAACGTTCCCTCACCAGATCCATTGTACATGGCGTGGTGGATCGCTAAAATAAGAATTGCCTGCCCTGCCACCATCATCAAAGTCGCTTTAGTTCGTGACCGCATCAGCGACGTCTCCCTCTACCTCAGTGCTGGTGCCAACGGCTTTAGTCGCTTCATGGTCTTTAAAGACTTCGCCAGCCCTCTTGCTATTGAATTAGAACAAGAATGTCATAAAGCAGGACGAGTCCTCCAAGGCCATTTTACTCACGTTCCCCGAATCAACATAGAAGAAACAGTCTTACAACTACCTCTCAACGACGAACTAAAAAAACGCATCGTGCCTAAATTTCGACTTTATTATGAAAAGCTTCTTCAGCTAGAAAGCGGAAAGCAGAAAAAGGGTACTTCCCTTACTGTCCTTGATGAAGATTAGTTTTTTCGAAGAATTCCCCACAAAAGAAAACCTTACTAAGCTCACTCTTCTCTCTTGGCCAACTAAACTCTACATTGCCTCCTCTTCCCTCTACGAATTCGAAACAATCGCCAAAAGTCTTAAAACCAACAAAAACCTAAAAAAAGTAATCTATTGGCCCATTCTCACAAAAAAAGAAGGGTATTGGATCTCTCCATTCTCTCAACACCAAGCCCTTACACGCATCTTCAACGAATTAAAAAACAAAAAAGTGCCAGTAATGCTCGATCTTGAACTTCCCACGACGAGAAATTCACTTCTCTATTTCACACAATTTTTCAAATTCACCAAAAACAAACAACTCATTGTACAATTCATCAATGAATACCAAGGTGAGATCTCACTGTGCGAATATCTTCCCAATTCCAAAAAAAGTACAGCAATACTAAGTTGGCTAGGCCTTCATTACGAAACGAACACCTCCAAAGTTAAAGTTCGAAATATCATTAAAATGATGTACCATTCCATGATTCCTTACACTCCTGATTTTATACATCGAGAAATGGAACGCGGAGTCAAAATGTGGGGCAATCAATTTACTGTTGGATTTGGCACAATTGCAACAGGCGTACTTGGGACCGAACCAATCCTTGATCCCAAGACTCTCGAAAACGACCTTATTCTTGCCAGCGCCGCAGGCGTTCATGAAGTGGTCATGTTTCGTCTTGGAGGTCTAAATAAAGAATACGCCTCTATCTTAGGAAAATTTTCACAAAAATGAAACAAAGCCGAAACAAAGTATAAATCTCTCTCTCTCTCTCTCTTCAAACAAAATGTTTCAAAAAATAGGCAAATCGTGGTTCTCGAATACCTACTTTAAGTAGAATAGGCAAGGGATTTTCTCGAGTGTGCGTTTGCAAAATGTCCAAGACTCGCGATTGTCCAACATATTTCACCAACCGATCAAAATCTTTATCATTAAATTTATCCAATATTTTACGTATACGTAGATGCATCCTCAACCGCTTTGCAATTGGAGCAGACTCTTTTTCATACGATGTTCCCAATTGTATAGATCGTGCCAATGCTTTTGCTTGTTTTAATCCAGGAATTAAACCACCAAGTGTTGTTGCTTTGACAAATCCGGCAGCATCACCAACGACATAACAATTATCTTGCTGCAATTTTTGTGCAGGATGGTATAAAGGAATCGTGCCAGCTTGCATTTCAACCACTTGATATCCATTCTTTTTCATAAACGCATCAAAATACTCTCGACTATTTTTTTTCGCAGCTAATCCAACACGTGCTCTCGTAGAAGATTCAGACACCACCCATGCAAATAATCCTGGACAAGCCTCATTACTAAAATAAGTTTGAATTTTTGCTGGAGCAAAATCACCCTCAACAGTCGCCTGAATACCATAATAATTTTCACGCTCAGAATGATACAACCCATGTGCTTTTGCAGTTGGAGAAAGCGGTCCATCAGCAGCGATAACTAAATCAGGTAGAACTCGTATTTCCTTCTTCTCAACGGAATTATAAATAATCAATTCCCTGCCTTCCTTACGCACAAACGCGTGGTTGGTCAGAAGCGTTGCTCCAGATTTTCGTGCCAAATCAGCAAAAAAATTATCAAATTTAACTCGACACACCAGATATTCTTTTTGTGCTAGTTCAATCTTATGGTTAGGAGAATTAACCTCAATTGAATCTATCGTATTCACTAAAAAAGATTTTATAGGCAATCCTAACTCATCAAAATCACCTGTTAAAAGACCAGTACATTGCACTGGTGAGCCAATCTGAGGATGATTTTCATACACCGTAACTTCATGTCCTTGATCTGCTAAAAGATGAGCAGCATAACATCCTACAGGACCCGCTCCAATAATTACAATGGTTTTTGTATCCACAACCTAGATTTGACAAAATGAGCTTAAAAATCTTATTAAAGAGAAACCCCCAGAGTTATCGAAAAATCTGCGACGCCACATACACGGTTCCTGCCACACTTCCCAGATCGGCTCCAATTTGAAGAATATCTCCCAATCCATATTGGCTTTTTGGACGTTTACAAAAAGTATCTATCTCCCAGCTTCCCTCAACTATTAAATATGCCAATGCACCTTGATAAAAAGGAAGCATAGCTGAGTCTAAAACAGAATCAAATCCTAATCCACTCAAACCTAAACCAATGCCTCCGCCAAGACCTGCTGTCATAGCAACACCACCAACAATATGGTCTACTATTGGAGCTACAATTTTATAAGAAGGATAATGTGAAATAATTTTCACAGCAAGTCCATCGCCGCGTGAGATATTCAGATGTCTTTCTCGATCAGTTTTAATAGAACCCCTGTGCTTCAACCCAAAATAACCAACACCCAACGCAAATACCACACTTGTAGCATATCCTAAAAAAAGTTGTTGTTCATCCATAATTGAACACATCATCAATTATCTTTTTAATAAAGATCCGGCACGACCCGAGCAAAGGAACCCCTGTCGCTGAAGTTGATATTACCATTGAGGATCGAGTAGCCATGATGGTTCACGAAGAGCGCCCTCGTTTGACCGACTTGAGGCTTGGTAGCCTTGTGACCAGGTGGTAGTTTGTGGCATGAGCTGGACAGTTTGTCCAGTAAGTTTCTCGAGAAGTGACATTTTGAAAGGTATTTAGAGAACTAAATTGGAAGCTTTTTTTATAAATATTTTTACTATTTTTTAAATGATAACTATTTCTCGTTTTGATTCCATCAGAAAAGATAAGGCAATACTTATCTATCAGTTTCAGGGAGCAGCGTAGAGTCATTAACCCATTGGGCATACTGCGGAGAGCTTTGTACTGGCCAGCTGAGAATGCAGGGGATTTTGTAGGGGTGATCTTGTGCTATAAGTGTGCGTGCTATGGTTTCGTGCTCGCTAGATGTTTTACACATTACAATCCATTCTTGTGATACTTCGATTTCTCCGATCCAGGCATACATACTTGATGTCTGATGAAATGTAACACAGGCAACGGCTTGATGATGGAGTAATTTTTGAGCAAGGTTTTTTGCACTTTGTTCATCGGGAAGAGTTGTGTAGAGACAAAGAATGGTGTTTGTATCAAAAGAATTAGTCACGTTTTTCTCCTCTTACATTTCTTCAAGAGCTTGAATACCCATGAGCTCAAGACATTGGCCTAAAACCTGACGTGTGCATTGGACTAATGCAAGACGAGCGTTGGCACGGTCTGGTTCTTCACCAATGACACGACAAGCATGATAAAATTCATTGAATTTCTGCGCAAGATCGAGAGCATAACGACACAGGATGTGGGGTTTTTTTGAAGAGGTGGTTTGGTCAACAGTTGTAGGAAATGCGGCAAGGAGTCGGATTAATGCTTTTTCACAAGGTTCGTTGAGAAGTGCAGTGTGAAGATGTGGGGGATGTGGAAAGGTTGAGAGATCAGCCTTACGTAAAATAGAACTTGCTCGTGCGTAGGTGTATTGGAGATAGGGTCCGGTCTCTCCTTCAAAACTAAGTGATTCTTCAGGATTGAAAATCATGTCGCGAATAGGATCGGTTTTAAGCATAAAGAATTTGATGGCAGCAAGACCAATGGCATCGGCGCGTTGTTTTTTGTGTGATTCGCTTAGAGAAGGATATCTTTTTTCGACTTCAGTATAGGCTAGCTGGACGATTTCGTCCATGAAATCATCTGCATCAACAACTGTACCTTCGCGCGATTTCATACGGCCGGTTGGAAGATGGACTAAACCATAACTTAGATGATAAAGAGATGTGGCAAATTTATTGCCGAGTAATTCTAAAATGGCAAAGAGTTGTTGGAAATGAAGGCGTTGTTCTGACGCGACAACATACATCATTTCATCGAATTTAAAATCAGTATAACGTTCTTGAGCAAGATACATATCTTGAGTGATATAAATACTTGTGCCATCACCGCGTAATACAACTTTGTCTGGCACATTAAATTTTTTTTCAAGAGGAGCGACAATGCCGCCTTTCTCATCTTTGGTGAAAAGTCCTCGTTTGAGGCCATCGAAGGCCACGTCTTTACCTTTTTCATAAATTTGAGATTCAAAATATTCTTTTTCAAATGAGACCCCAAAGCGTTTGTAGGTTTGTGCAAAACCATCAAGTACCCACTGATTCATTTTTTTCCAGATGGCACGAACGGTAGGATCTCCTTTTTCCCAAGCAACAAGCATATGTTGTGCTTGTTCATCAAGGGAGGGATCGTCTTTACATTTTTGAGCAAAGAGAACATAATAATCGCCGACGTAGTGATCACTTTTTTTAGTAGGTGGTTGATCGTGTCCCCATTTCTGGTAGGCAAGCATGGATTTACAAATGTGGACACCACGATCATTGATAATGTTCACAGGATGAATAGTATTGCCTTGGAATTGGAGCAGTTTGCACATAGCGCTTCCTAATGCCATGTTACGTAGATGTCCAATATGAAGTGGTTTGTTGGTATTAGGACCACAGTATTCAATGACGATACCTTTGTTTTTATGACCGAGGCCGTAACTTTTATTTTGATGAAGAATCGTGGTTAACGTTTGGTGAGCGAGAAGTTCGTCGTTGAGATAGAAGTTAAGGTAGCCGCCTTTGACTTGTGTTCTACTCACAGACGAAGGGAGGGTGATTTTTTCTTGTAGATTTTGGGCAGCTTGCATTGGATTACCGCCTAATTTGAAACAGGGAAAAGCAAAGTCGCCCATAGTGAAGTCGGAGGGGACCATGAGCATGGTGTCGATCTGCTCTGAGGGAAGGGACGTGGCGGAGGCGATGCTGGAGATTATTTGAGTACGGAAATTTATCGTAGTGGTTGAATGAGACGTAGAGGCAGCCATATTTGACAGAGTGGGGAGTTACATTCTTTATATAGATTCTGTTCGAAATTGGACAGGCGAAGGGAGATAATTCTTCAATTGTTGGAGAAATAGAAAATAACGTTACGCACTACGTGCGAGATTTCTGAGACTGTTATTTTTTGATAGGCTTTGTCTATGGTGCTCTACTGAGCACGAGAAGACATGACTCGAGTAAAGGAACCGCCGCTGTCATTCCAGCCACCAATGAGGTTCGAGTCGCCATGACTCTTCACGAAGAGCGCCCTCGTTTCGCCAACGGGAAGATTGGGAACAAGATGCGTATTCATTGCTGTGTAATTTGAACTTTGTCCTTCCCACTGGCGTTCAACGTATTGATCAAGTGTATTTCTTCCTGCAAATTGCCAGACTGGGTGGGCTTTTGCTTGAGCTTTTGTGAGGAGAGTGTTATATAACCCATCTGCCCCATTGAATTCTTGGACATTAATACCATCAGCAACGAGGGAATCGTACTCCACAATAATTAATGATGGACGTGCCCTTTCGTGTATGTGTAGTAACGCGTCAGAGATGAGGGAGATCTTGAAGAGACCGTTTGGTCCGTAGGTGATTGAGGAACAGCTGTCGTCCCATCTTGTGCCGAGGTCCCAGTTGTTGAGACGGGCGAGCATGATTTCTTCGACAGTGAGGGGACGATAGATCGCTTCACCGTCAAGAACGTGAGTAGGATGGAGAACGGATAGTCCTGCTTGTTGGTCTTGGTAGCAAGCGGCTTGGAGAGAGTGGTAGCCTTGGGCCCAGGTTCTTGTTTGAGGCATGAGTTCGACTGATTTTCCAGTAAGATTTTCGAGAAGTGACATTTTACGAATATGTTTAGGGTGGAACTTTTTTATAAACTTTGTTGTCTTGTAGTTATTATTTATTTCTGGAATTTAGGATATAATCTTTGAATTATACCAGTTAAACAGTTATTGTGACAAGAAAAATGAGTAGCATAAAGGCTACGCTAAAGTTAGAGAATAACAGAATTATAAACACAGCTAGGTTCTAGAGAAACGCAATCTTTTTATAGAAGAATCTAAGAAACAGTATTTTTGATGAGCCTTTTGAACATATCTATTCTGAAAACAGATATTCTTTCGATGCGCGATTTTTCTCGTGAAGAGGTCGAAGAGATTATTCACAAAGCATTAGAATTAAAACGAACTAAAAAAACAAACACGCAAGACCTGAATTCTCTTAGTCATAATAAAATTCTTGCGTCATTATTTTTTGAGAATTCTACTCGTACACGAGAGAGTCATGAACTTGCGGCTACAAAGTTAGGTATGAACATTATAGGGTTTGCGGGAACAGAAGGAACTTCTGTTAAGAAAGGCGAACCTTTGGCAGATACTGCACGTATGTATGCTGGTTTCGAGGCAGATGTGGTGGTCATGCGACATAATCTTGATGGGGCAGCACGCTTTGTTGCAGATGTGGTGAATGTTCCGGTGATTAACGCAGGTGATGGTGCGAATGCTCATCCAACTCAGACGCTGCTTGATCTGATGACGATTTTTGAGAAATTTGGGACGATTGATAATTTGAAAATTGCGATGGTGGGGGATCTCAAATATGGCCGCACAGTGCACTCTTTGTTGCAGGGATTGGCATTGTTTCGCAACGTAGAAATATGGGCTGTCGCACCCCCTGGTTTAGAAATGCCGGCTCATTGTATTGCTGAGTTTGAAGAGCGTACTGGTACCAAAATTTTCTATACTCCTCATCTTCAAGAGGTATTGGATAAAGCCCAAGTGTTGTATATGACCAGAATTCAACGCGAACGTTTTCCAACTAGCGTAGAAGGAGAACATGAATTTAAGAAGGTGAGTGGGATGTATGAATTAACTTCTCAGGTACTCACACGAGCAAATCCTTCATTGTGTGTGATGCATCCATTGCCACGCGTTAAACATAAACTTGAGATTAGTCTTGATGTTGATGCATCACCACGTGCATTATATTTTGAACAGGCTCGTAATGGAGTATTTATTCGACAAATTTTGATTTCACACCTACTTGGAGTGCAGAAGACTAAAATTGAAAATAAAGAAGAAAATGGATTATGGCGGGAGCGATTTGTGAATGGACAAGATAAAAAAGAGAGTTATTTGTATCGGCTCGATAACGGCACGTTGATTGATCATCTTGAACCGGGAAAAGGCCCTCTCGTCCACTCTTTATTAGGATTAGAAAGACTTCAAACTACAGTTGTTCAAGCTCTTAACATTGCAAGTACAAAATATGGGCGCAAAGATGTGTTAGCAATTCATAATATGCGCCTCACGCCACGTCAATTATGGAAAATCGCTTTGGTAAGTGAACGTGCCTCAGTAAATTTTATTGAAGACAAACGAGTGGTTCAGAAGGGAACAGTGATATTGCCACGCGTACTTGAAAGACTGTTACTGTGCCAAAATGTAAATTGTGTGACTCGACCAGAACATTTTGAACATGCGCCAAGTAAATTTATTGTAGAACAAGATAAACCACTACGTTTGCGATGTTATTATTGTGAGCGGACATGTGGCCAGGAAGACGTGGAGTTGTTAAAGTAAAATAATTGAATTTGAAAGAAAGATATTATTCAATTATTGAGGAAATTTTATTTTAAATGAAGATTCTGGGGTTTCTATAGTCTTATTTTTGGTGTTGTTTTACTTACTATTGCTGAACTATATTGTCCCCCACAGAATTCTATGAGGAGATCTTCAATTTGACGAAGAAGAACACGTAGTTGTGGTGTTGTAACAGGAGCAAGAACCGGAATCTGGATAAGAATGGAAGTGGAATGGGCATTAGGAAGAGTTTTTTTATTTTTCCAGAAATCAAGATGAGTTCCAAGAATATTTTTTTGATCACGATGATAGAGCGTTCCTTTGGCAAGAGTGAGAAGAAGACGAACTCGTTCTGTTCCGTTAGCAAGATCGTAGGTAATAGGTCCATGGATTTTTGATAGGTCATCTACGCTCATTGGAATGAGAGATTGAAGGCTTTGATATCGAACCAATTCGGTTGCGGTATCATTAGCACAAATGGAATGATGTTGCAAAACATGAGCAATGAGATTTTCAACTGCGGTTTGGTAATGGTGAGCACGGGAACCAAATTCTTGCTGTGCAATAACCCAAGGGGCAATAAGGTCATGCGTTTTGATATTGTCGTTATGAAACGTGCGTTTAATGTAAAGACTTATTTCTCCAAGTAAATGGTGAGCTTGTTGAAGGTGTTCACGGTTATTAATCATCGTTGCTTTAAGAATAGCGATACGTAGAGTGGGATAGCGCTTGAAGACATCAGGTTGAACGCGGATGTCTATTTGTTTTATTTTTGATACCATGGTTAGATTCTATTTTTTGTTGTATTTAGTAGTCTTCAAATTAGATTGTTTAGATATTCTCCCAATCTGTTGTTGATAACGGTAATTACGTACACGTTGAACGAAACGACGAAACAATCCCATGCGTTGCTGTGATGAAGGTACACCAAAATGGCTATTAAGATGTTCAAGGTTGTATCGGATATCTTCCAGAACGCGGGTGCGTTTATGATCAAAGTAGATTCGACTTAGAGTGAGAATAACATAAAGACCAAAAATTCCCCCCACTAACACACTAATTTTACCAATGAGTGGACCAGTAATAGAGCTAAGAGGAATATTGGTTACTGAATTGAGAATTTCAGATTCGTTACCGATCATAACTCATAGAGGTGAAAAAGACTATTTATATATTTCGTCATGGGTGTTGGAATAGTTATTACGCGGGTTTATATAGTCAAAAATATTGACTGTAGAAAGAAAAGAGAAAGTAAGATGGTATCAGCATTACTCACGATTATTATTGCATTAACATTATCCTACATATTAGGCGAAATATCAAAAAAGATAGGATTACCGCGCATCGTAGGTAGTTTAGTTACAGGAATTCTTCTTACAATAGGGTATGTTAAACAAGTAGTACTCATTCCGGAAAATCAGGATTTCCTCTCATTACTTGCAGACTTAGGTGTTATTTTGCTCTTTTATTATATCGGTTTAGAGGCTAAATTTGAAGCCTTTGGCAAGAACGTTAAACGTTCTGTGATGATTTCGTTGTTTAACAGTCTTATTCCGTTTGCCATGGGATTCTTTGTCTGCCATTATCTGTTTGGATTCGATTTGGTTACAACGTTAGTTGTGAGTGTTGCTCTCTCAGTAAGTTCTCAAGCAGTGGCAATTGATATTTTGGATGAACTTAATTTCTTAAAATCAAAAATTGCCAATATGATCTTGTTTACGGTTGCCGTTGATGATATTATTGAGATGGTCTTGATCACAGGGATGCTTTCTTTTTTGCACATTGCGATTACCAAAATGACATTATCAAGGTTGTGTATAGAGGTACTTATTTTTGTAGGGATCATGTTACTAATCCGATTTTGGATTTTACCGTGGGTACTAAAATTTTTCGAGAAAGAAAAATCAAGCACTGGTCGGTTTACGATCTCATTAATTGTTGTGTTAATCATTGCAAGTCTTGCAGAATATTTCTCAGTAGGGTATTTAATCGGCGCACTGATTGCAGGAATTATCACCAAACAAACTATCTATAAAGATCCGAAAATTGCAAACTGGAAAGAACATGACGTGGCGCGGTCGATTCACATCATCGCGTTTGGATTCTTAATCCCTCTTTTCTTTGTCTGGGTGGGGAGCAATATCGATCTAAGCATGGTGGGAGAGCATGTTGGATTTATTTTGATATTTACTCTAATTGCGACCGTAGGAACGGTTTTGGGAACAGCTTTAGCGGTGTATCTTACCTCGGGAACATTTCATGAAGGATTAATTTTAGGATGGGGATTAAACGCCAAAGGAGATCTAGAGTTAGTTATTGCAAGCCTTTCTCTGAAAGCATCATTAATTGAGCCATATATTTTTAGCGGAATTGTCATGATGTCATTATTAACAACCATTATTTCTCCGATTGTTTTTGCTCACATGATTAAGAGGAAGATGGGTGTGGAACCAAAAGTTGTTGTAAAGAGGAAAGCGTAGATTTTAGAGAGACTTATTTTGGATAGCAACTACATTTTCTACTGAACCTTATGCATGTACATTTCCTTGAGGAGTGTGGTTGGAAAGAGTTTAGCAAGTTGGTGATTCTGCCATTAAATAAATTTTTTAATACATTCAGAGCAGATGGAACATTCTTAAATATTGAGAAAGAAAAAGTAGCCCCGCGCGGACAGTCGAGCTTCGCTCTCGTTGGTTTCGTGAGCGAAACTATTCGAACCGCGGTCAAAGCCTCTCCTCACTCTCTGTTCGGGATTTTCCTTACAGAAAGCTCCAAAGGGCTCTATGCTAGTCCACTACACTCCGCGAAGCTTTCAGGGCTTCTCCACGGGGCTGTGAACTTGCACACAGCAGGGCTAATTTTCTTTTTCTAGAGCTTGTTTATAAATATTTTGGACGCGCAGGGTTCATCTAGGAAATTAATGAGGGGCTAATTTTTTCTTACAAAACTATTCGCACTTTTCTTCATAACTTGCAAGAGAAACGGTGAATTTTACTCGCTTCACAGTAGGATGGGTAATGATACTACTAGTTTCACCTTGTATTAGAGTAATAAGCGTTTCTTCGAGAATTTTACCTGCGTTTTTCTTGAGCAAAAGTAAAGGTACTCGCGGTTTAACTCCTTGACAATATCCGCCAAACGTGTTGAGTTTCCATTCTAAAGCACCAGCAGCAGTATATGTCCCTTGACCTGGAGTAAGAGAATAGGTTTCATCATCACTGGTATGAAACGTTGTTTTGGTAAGGCGACATAGTTTAGCACAATTTGTTACATTGTTGACATCAGAAAGATGACGACACGACCCATCAATACATAATTTACTATCTTGACATTCACTATTACGTTGACAAGCTACTAGGACAGGAGGTGCTATTTCAACTGCTTGGATAGTAGGGATAGGCGGGGTTACATTTTCTACTTGAATAGAGGGAGAAGTATCTGTAGTGGCTGAGGGCGCAGAGGACGAACGAGGTTTCGTGCAGGAGATAAGAAAGATACTTAGGGCAATGATAATAATAAGAGGTAGGTACTGTTTTGGTTTCATATGGGGAAATGAATAGACAATACTTTTCTTTCTTTGTAATAACTCTTATGTAGTAAAAATGAAAATTTTATAAAGTGCCCCATTATAAAAACGCCATGGTAGTGGATCTTGCATCATTGGTTGTTCCTGGAACTGTGTATCAAGTGGCACTTTCGTATGATACTAATTTACAATTAAGCATTAGAGGAGGCCCTCAGCTTCTCCAAACCACTTTTTTTGAACCAACCTTAATACAAGGTTATTTGGCAGCGGAATTGGTCTCAAAGGCAATCGCAAAAGAAGCAGGCAAACCTACTGCACCCGTAAATATTGAAACATTGAATAATTATGTTCGTATTGTTGGAGAATGGTATCAAAGTTGCGTTATAGATAAAAAATTTTTTAGAACCATTAATCAAGGTCAATATGGTATCTATTTTCCGCAAGGAATTGAGATTTCACAAGAAATTGAAGATATTTTAGAACAAACAGCTTTGGATGCTGTTAATTCCATTCTTACATTAACTGCTCAATATCAAGTCCCTTTTTCTTCTGAAGAGATATTGTGTTTTCTTGGTGAGAACACGACTGAGGGACCGAGATTGTTGTTGGCAGGATCACTCATTTGGGGAAGCAAGCCCTCTTTTGACGCGTTGCGATATGTTAGTGAACATACTGATGTTAAAACAATTCTAAGTGTTGCTAGTAATAGATATGGGAACACGCTTGCCGAGCGTCTAAAAAATCAGGAATATGTAGCAGGTGTTGAGTCGAGTCTTAGTGAATTATTACAAGTAGCCGGAAATTTGGAAATTATTACTCCAGAAGAAACTAAGACTACACTTGTGGTACGTTCTATAAATTTATTTATTAAAAGCAAAGTAAAACAAACTCTTCCTGAGGGTGCGATTGAACTATTGGAGAAGATTTTCTTATCTACAGAACGGAACACCACAAATTTGAACCTGAAACAGTATTGCGCTCTTTTGAGAACGAATCTTACTGCGGGATTAATGTATTATTGTTTAATGAATCATGGAGATCCGGACCATAGTACGCAACATCGTCCATATTCTCTACGGCAACTCCAATTCGAGCTAGGTATGAAACATAGCGAAGTTTCAAGATTGAGTTTAGAGAGAAAACAATTACCTCTTCTCCCTATACCTCTTTCTTCGTCCCCCATTGTACCTCAAGTAGCCCCTCCTGTTGTGTCAGCACTTACGAAAGAAGTTGTGAGTCCACCAAATATGCCTCCTGAAACAAATACAACGCCTAAATGGGGCGTAGTTCGCTCACGTCGAGAATCAGTTGCGCCTCCTGAGTTGGCACCTCCAACAATATCATTTTTTGAATCAGAACGAGATGATGCGTTAAGAGGATTACTTCAGGGTTTTTTAGAAGAGGATTTAGGTGATAATTTACCAAGAGATGGAACCGGAAATGATGGAACGGGAAATAATTCACCAAAAAATCTAGCAGAGACTCTAATACAGGGAAGATTAGAACCTAAAGCTAAACCAATATCTTCGCCACCAATTCCCGGTTTGGCAATATTCAAAAGAAAAAAAGATAAGTAAGTCGAGATAAGGTCAAGATAGAAATCAGCTAAATATTTATAAAAGAGAATTCAGCTCTTCTCTAAATGACACTAGATTGGAAACGTCTGCATGGGACATGGCAGCAGGAGTGGAGAGAAGATCGAGTTTTTCAAGTTGATGTTGAGGATTATTCTAAGAAAAAATACTTTATAACCACCCCATACCCATACATGAGTGGATTGTTGCATCTTGGTCATTTATTTACGTACATGGCTCCCGAGGCAACTGCGCGATTTAAACGAATGCAGGGGCATAACGTGTTGTTTAAGTTTGCATTTCACTGTACCGGAACGCCCATTGTTGCTGCAGCGCAGAGAGTTAAAGAGGGCGAACCAACACAAATTGCAACATTACATAAGATGGGGATCGCTCAAAGTGAAATACCAAAATTTTCTAACCCGGAATATTGGTGCGAGTATTTCCCAAAAGAAAATCTTAAAGATTTGCATAACCTGGGTTTTGTTATCGATGATCAATACACATTCAAAACAACGTATCTTGATCCAACATATGATAAGTTTGTGACCTGGCAGTTTAATAAGTTACATCAACTTGGATATGTTACAAAAGGAAAACATCCCGTAATGTGGTGTCCCAAAGATAATGTTCCCGTAGGAGATCATGATCGTGCTGAGGGAGAAGGCGAGACACCGAAAGATTTTATTTGGATTAAATACCGCCTAAAACATTCCGATTTGATTTTAATGACGGGAACAACACGCCCTGATGCCCTATTAGGCCAAACTAATTTATGGATTGATCCTCATGGAAAGTATAAAGTTGTTGAGATTCATAGTGTAAATGACCAAACTGAAAAATGGGTTGTAGGAGAAGCGGTTATTCAAAAGATTTGCGATCAATGTGATCCCAAAGTCAAAATTCTACGGGATATTGATGTTCACGAACTAATTGGAAAATGGGTACAGGGACCAGTTGTTGGTGGTGCAAGAGAGGAATTATATACCTTGCCTGCAGGATTTATTGATTCCAAAGTAGGGTCTGGGCTAGTTTATTCTGCTTTGGAAGATCCCGTAGATTTATTCGAGTTACGTAAAATTCAAAGTGATAAAAAATTATTAGATTCGTTCCATCTTGACCATGCAACTGTTACAAAATTAAAACCGATTCCGATTATTAGTGTTGAAGAGATGGGCGAGGATTTAGGAGATTCTATCGGAAAAGAGTTCAATATTACTTCTGCAGATCAAAAAGAAAAATTAGAAGAAGCAAAAGGCGAACTTAATCGTCGAGTCTATCGTAAAGGAATAATGCGCGAGAGTTGCGGTAAATATGGTGGCATGAACATTCCTACATGTCAAGAGGCAATCAAAAAAGACCTATTACAAGAAGGGGATGCAGTCATGTTTTGGGAACCTACAGGAAAAGTTGTGTGTCGTTGTTTAACACCATGTATCGTAAAGGTTGTGAGTAATCAATGGTTCTTAGAATATGATAATCCTGAATGGAAAAAAATTACACATGAATGTTTGGATATGTTAACCCTTTATCCAGAAAAAATACGTAAGCAATTTGATTATGTTTTAGATTGGTTACAGCATTGGGCGTGTACACGTGAGTTTGGTCTAGGAACGAAATTACCCTGGGATCATGAATGGGTGATTGAATCATTGAGTGATTCGACGTTACAAATGGCCTATTGTACAATTGCCAAGTACCTTGAGCATCCTAAAGAATATGGATTGCATGTAGAACATCTTAATGATGCGTTTTTTGATTATGTCTTTTTAGGGCAAGGATCAGTTGCTGAGGTAGAAAAATCAACGAAAATTACACGAGTGATGGTTGAGAAGATGCGACATGATTTTGAGTATTGGTATCCCGTTGATTTTCGAAATTCAGCGAAAGATTTGTTGCAAAATCACCTTGCGTTTTGTCTGTTTAATCATACTGCATTGTTTCCTAAAAAGCATTGGCCGAAAGCGTATGTGTTAAATGGGCGAATCATGGTTAATAATGAGAAGATGTCGAAATCGAAAGGTAACTTTTTTACAATTCGAGAATTGTATGAGAAATATACTGCAGACATCATTCGTTTGACGGCAGCGAATGCTGGTGAGGGAGTTGAGGATGCAAATTATGATCTGACATTTTTAGAAACGGCTCGAAACAAACTCGAAGATGTGTATGAATTTGCATGTGGGCATTATAACAAAGGACGTAGTGGAGCTGAGATGCTGAGTATTGATGTCTGGTTTGAGAATATGATTAATACCTGTGTTGAGGCCGCGACACAAAGTATGGAGAATATGTTGTTTAAATCAGCAGTACAAGCTGGATTTATGAATATGCAACGACATTTGAAGTGGTATACGCGTCGTACTCATGGGAATTATAACAAGAAAGTCATTAATCATTTTATTGAAACACAACTAAAATTACTGGTTCCGTTTACACCTCATTTCTGTGAAGAAACTTGGCATACTATTGGGAAAAAAACATATATCTCCAACGAGAGTTGGCCCGTTGCAGGACATATTGATTCTAGGGCAATGCTGACTGAAGAACTTTTGGAACAGACGATGAGCGATATTAGTGAAGTGTTGAAGTTGGCGAAAACGGAAAAGGTTGAGACGGTAACATTATTTGTTGCAGATACCTGGAAATATGATGCGTTTAAGAAAATTGGAGAAGAGTTAGAGAGAACCCGCGAGTTCAAAGAGATTATGGGCTCGATGATGAAAGAAGAAGAGTTCAAGAAATATTCTGGGGAACTGACGAAGTTGATTCCAAAATTCGTTAAAGTAGGATCCGTAGGAACTGCAACTTCCCAACCATTCGAATTGAAAGTGTTATATGATGCTGTCACGTTCTTAGAAAGAGAATTTTCCTGTTCTATTGTAGTGGTACGTGGAGAAGACAATACTCATGCGAAAGCTCGAGGAGCAATGCCGGGAAAAGTAGGAATTTTGGTAGAGTAGAATTCTTTTAGATGGTTGTGTGAGAAGAGAGTAGGAGGGAGACAGAGAGAGAAATTAACTGACGAGACTAAATCTTTCGAGCCCACTCACACATTAATTTTGGGACGGCGAAGCGATCGGAAGATACACGAGATAAACCATAATAAACTATTGATTCCACATCACGACTGGTGTGATAAATTAATGGCCAAATCGGCGATTGCTCGATTTGAGTCATGACTCGTTCTGGTAAATCAGAAGCGTTTTGGTTATAAGTTATTAAATCCTGGAAATGATAATTGCAATTAAATGGATGATGCCCAATAATAGTTTCTGCTAGGATTATTGTTGACGCATAGATGTTTCCTGTTGGATCAAAACCACCACTAGCCTGTTGAAGAGACATATATACGGGAGTTCCAAAGATAATAGGTATATCGGAGATAGTACCTGCTTTAAGACGAGCATGAAGATCATTTATTCTAAAATATTCTGGGAGATGAGTACCAAGATCGATGCCTAATGAACAACCAGCGTCAACGACTGAAAGACTATTTTCTGTAATGATTATGTTTGATGGTTTAATGTCTCCGTGCTCAATATTATTTTTTACAAGATATTTTGATACGACGCCTAATCCGTAGGCTACTCTTTGAATGAGATTATGACGCAGATCATTGCGCAATTGATATTGGGGTGATTTTAATCTTGTTAGGATATATTCTAGCGTTTTACCTTTTATTTCTTGCATTTCTAGATAGGCTACAAGATTTCCTGTTTCGCTTAACGCAAGACCATGATCATATAAATGAGGAAAATAGCGTGAACCAGTTATTCCCTCACTCTGGTCTTGAGAGATTTTTGCTAAAACTGCAATTTCGTTCGCAGCACCATGTACTCTGATCCGAGTGGGAGAATCTAATTGGTACATCTCGTCCCCTACAAATACAATGCCCTCTCTGCTATCAATGTCAGATTCTGTATAGACCACGTTCAGAAATGGATTAGTGTTATCTGGTGTGAGTTTTCCAAGAGACCATATTTTGATTATTCGGTCTGGTCGAGCAGGGTCAATAACACGAGCAATACTTCCCTGCGTTCCACCTAAATTAGTGGGTTTAATTTGTAGTAAAATCTCTAAAGTGGGAGGACCAATAATCGTTGGTTCAAAAGGATCGAAAGGAGATTGAGTTTGAGTGGTCATGTTTAAATATTAATATTTTTAGATTGATTTTAATCGATAATTATTTTGATCTACATTTGAACCACTTTATTTTTTAGAGAAATTATTTTTGCAAATCCATTCTCAAGTACATACCTACATCCACTACTAATCTGGAAGGAACAGGAGAACTGATAGGTGAATAGTTTCTAGGTGTGGGCGATGCTTCCATTGAAGTGAGTCCTCGACGAGCAGAAGTAAGCTGAGAACAGTACATATCTGGCACTTGTTGTAATCTTTCCGATAGGCCCATAATAACATTGTACAAATTATCTGGTAAACAACGTCGAGAAGGTTCTTTTACTAATGCACTCTGAAGAGGTTCTATGGCCGGACTGATGATCTGTTTTGCAACCGCTTGGTCTAATCCATACACTTGAGCGCTTACTACAGGGAGTTCACGCACGAGCCGGTTCATCATAGGGTTGTTATAAAAAGCTAGTGCTTCGGATACTCTTTCACTTTCATTATAGGCTGTTTGGTTGGGTAATCGTCCGGCATCTCTGGCGAATGCTCTATTAAAATCAGTTTTTGTTAAAAGTCCATACACAATGGTCGCCATGCTATATACATCACTTGCAGGACCAACGAGACGCGGATTATGAATCTGTTCTGGAGAAGCGTTCCCTATCGATCCTGTTGCTACATCGAGTAATGCACGTCGTTTGAAAAACTCCTCAACTGTGGGATCATACGTTCTAATTATTCCAAGAAGAGATGAACTTTGACCAGATGAACCTTGACCAATCAGAGCTAGTCCGAAATCACCAACAACGGCACCGTTTTCATCAATGAAAATGTTTGGTTTCTTAAGATCACGATGTGTTACACCTGCGGTTGCAAGATACGGCAATACGCAAGCAGCTTGGGCAAGATAGGTCATTGCTTGTTGCAGAGAAATTTCTCCCATCTTAAATTGGTTGTGGAGATTTTCTCCATGATATGGAAACTGGACTGCGAGAGCGGGACTTTCTCCTATGGCTATTTCTTCTATACCTTTTACTTTCACAATGCGAGGATGACCTAATGCTTGTCCTAAAACAGCCTCTGCTTTGAGTATAATATGATTAGAAGCCACTCTACCTACGGGAGGATTTTGAATTTTCACAACAAAACCATCTGATCCTTGGCGATACACTTGCCCTTCTCCTCCATACGCCAAGATATCTTGGGGGGTGTACTCTCTACCAAACGCAGTAAATGATACTCCCTGGGGCACTTGGGCATAGGGGTTGGATTGGCTAGGCAAACTCATTTTATTATAAAGTATATACTTAATACTTAAAATGCGGGGCGAGACCATTTCTTATAAAGCTTTTGTAAAAAACAAGATATTTTGTCTTTAGATAGTAGTTAAAATTTGAGAATTAGCAGGGGTTTTCTTGTTAGTTCTAACCTCCATCTTTATTAATTACTATACATTTAATTCAAGTATGTTTACAAAAAAGACGTTTCTCACAGTGGCAATTGCATTACTTTTTGCACTCTTTATTGGGTATGGTATTGAAGTGTTTCACAAAGCTCCTGATTTTGATGCATGCTATCGAACACAGCCAGAATACCCCATTAACGAAACTGATTGTAAAGCGATGAATGGGACGTGGATGATGCCTACCGTACCTGCTGATCAAGAAATGGCTAAAGAAAAGGTTCCAACACCAATAGGATACTGTAATTATGTTGATCCCTGTTCAACTAAACTACAAGGACAACAAGAAAAACATGATCGGATCGTCTTCATCGTTTCGTTGATCTTTGGAGTACTTGCTTTAGTGACGATGCTACTACTTAAAATGGAGATTATTAGTACGGGGATAAGTGCGGGAGGAATCTTGTTGTTGTTATACGGCACCGTTCGTTACTGGCAATATGCACATGATGTGTTACGTTTTACACTCATTGGTATTGCGTTGGCAATTCTGATCTATGTTGCGTACACTAAATTGGATACTGCTCGAGATGAGCGAAAGCGACGATGAAAGTCACAACGATCAGTCCTAAAGATGCACTGCAATTGTTGGAAAGGTATACCCTGGAATTGGGCAAAAAAGAAATTGTTCAACGTCGAGAGGAAGAAAAAAGAGTCGTGGTGCTCATTAACAGAGTCACGGCGTTTTTTCTTATTGATGAAGTTGCTTTTCCAACACTGCGGTTTTTAATGACTCATCCGACATTACTTAAGAAGATAACGGTAGATATGGGTGCAGTGAAATTTATTATTAATGGTGCTGATGTGATGCGACCTGGAATACATCACATTGAAGAGGGAATTGTGGCAGGAAGTCCGATTGCGATTGTTGATCAAACTCATGGTAAATTTCTTGCTGTAGGAATTACGTTGTTAGGAAGTGAAGAAATGCGTAATGCCTCATCGGGAAAAGTCATTAAAAATCTCCATTATGTTGGTGATGAATTGTGGAAGGAAGAAGCTTGATTTTGGTAGGGAAAAAGTAGAAGGTGAGTTATGATCTATAATCTGACACGACAAAGTGTGATTTGTGAGAAAGAGAAGTATGCTATGTCGTTGTGGAATTGTATGCGGGGGTTGATGTTTCGTCGTTGTCAGAATTTAGTGATGGTGTTTTCTGGTGATAAGAAAGTGTCATTACATATGTGGTTTGTGTTCTTTCCCATTGATGTGTTGATTGTTGATAGAGATCATCGAATTGTTGAAATTGCGAGAGACTTTAGGCCGTGGAGAATGTGGCAGAGTTCTGTTCAAGGGAAATATGTTATTGAGTTGGGAATAAAGAAAGGAAAGTATGAAGTGGGAGATGTGGTAGAGTTTCGAGAGTAGGTTTTTGGAGAAGAATCTTTTTAAAGAAAAGATTGAATTAAAAGACAATGACCCCATATAATGTTGAAATTACTGGAGCAGGAATAGTAGATAAGTATACCCATTATGAAGCGTACCCGTTTATTGGTCCAGAAAGAGTTACCGTCATTATAAGAGGAGATATAGCAACACAATTTCGAAAAAAATATGGCTTTGAGATTATAAAAGCTGATAGGCTTGATGTTAGTGTTGATCTGGGAAGAAATGACCAACGGATTAGAGAGTGCCAAGATTCATTCCGTCCCGCATCACATCTTATGGGTGCCGTTGATTCTTTAGAAGATATAGTATACATAAGACGGTAAGATGCTCGCCCGCTTTCTGTTATTTCTAATTGAAAGTTTAGCTATTGTGAATAACAAAAGTGAATAACGAAAATTGGGCTGAATAATGAGTATAGGCTTGTTGACTCTGTCGTAAGGATTATATACTCTAAGAAGATAATGAGATACATGGTTGTAGGAAAGAAAAAAACAGCGGTAAGTGTGCATTGCGAGTCTAAGCATCCTGTTAGCCCGTGGGTTATTTTTGTGGGATTAGTGGTTATTAGCATAGGTATTAGTCTTATTTGGGAACAGCAAATCATTACAACGTTAGTTGGTGCGGGCGTAGGGTTAATTATTGTATTTTTGTTGACGCATAAGAAGAAGTGATTCTAGGGATTAAATTCAAAGATGAGGTTATAGAATAGCAGATAAACCAATAGTAGAAGCATGAGTAAGAAACAGAAACTAAAAGGAGTAACAAAGAATAATGTGAAAGATAATGTAAAAAAATAGAAACAAGTAAAAAATCAAAAACAAGTCTATGATCCTAATTCTCCGCTCTTGAGACCTTTACGTTGGATGATTTGGTTACGAATCTTATCTTGTAATTCCAGAGGTAGTTTCTCGTACATCTGATCGACAAGAGACGATACACCGCGTCCAGCTGTAGCACTACGTAGGTCGTTAGACCAACCAAGCATTTCTCCTACTGGCATTTTAGCAATGACAGCAGTTTGGTCACCTTCTTGGTTCATCTCAAGGAGTTGGCCACGTTTGGAAGAAACAAGTTTGGAAATCTCTCCTACGTATTCGTGAGGAACTTCGATACGGGTAATCTGTAATGGTTCAAACATCATCGGTCCTGCTTGCATCATGGCGCCACGAATACCTTCACGAATGGCAGGATACATTTGGGCTGGACCACGATGGATTGCATCCTCGTGCAAAGAACAGTCAGTAAGGCTAACCATAACATTCACACAAGGTTCTTTTGCCAAAGGACCGTTTTTCATAACGTCTTCAAACATATCTAAGACAAGTTCCATGATTTCGTTAATGTACACAATACCACGAGTTTGATCCATGAACACGTTGCCTTCAAAGATGGCTTTGACTTGACCTGCGGTTTTAGCATCCCAGCCACATTCTTCACGTAAGAACGCGATAGTCTGTTCATCTTTACGACGGAAACGACCACTTGGAAGACGGCCTTCACGAACGCCTTTTGCAATTACTGGGTCAAGAGGTTCAACTTTGAAGTAGAGTTTGTTGTGTTTGTTTGGTGATTTTCCTTCTACTTCTGCTGAAGGTTTGGTGATCGTTTCACGATATACAACAATGGGTGGTGAGGTTTTAACTTCAACGCCTTTTTCTGTGAGAATCCTGTTTTCAATAATTTCAAGATGGAGTTCTCCCATACCACTCATTAAGTTTTGACCTGTTTCTTCGTTAATTTCAATTTTAATGGAAGGGTCTTCACGACTTACTTTACGCAAGACTTCAATTAATTTTGGAAGGTCGCCAGGTTTTTTGGCTTCAATGGCTTTGGTGATAACGGGGTCGAAGATGTGTTTGAGTTCTTCAAATGGTTGTTCTGGTTCAAAGGTGACAGTTTCACCAGCAAAGCCCACAACACCTGAAATTGCTAAAACGTTTCCTGCAGGAATGGAGTCGATAATTTCAGGTTTAACTCCATTATAAATATAGACGTTTTGAATACGTTGTTTTTGTTTGGCGTTGTTAAGCCAGACTTCTTGACCACTTTTAATAACGCCACTAAAGAGACGACCAGCAGAGATATCTTTTCCTGAACGTGGATCAATGACGATACGCGTGATAACAAACGCAATTTTTCCTTCTGGATTACAAGTGATAAGATCTTTTCCAAACTGTGATTCAGGATCGCCGTGCCACATTTTAGGAATACGATATCCTTGTGCTTCTAATGGCGTTGGATGGTGTTTGATAACCATATCAAGAATAACTTCGTGTAATGGTGCGTTTTTCCAAACCCAGTCTTTACGTTCTTCGCCTTCAAGTTGGTAGATATGAAGGATGTCGGAGAATTTGATGCTTTTTTTCTGCATGTAGGGAAATGAGAGAGCCCAGTTTTCACGAGCTGATCCAAAGGCAACACTACCATCTTGAACACTGACTTTCCATTTATGTTTGTATTGGGGTTCAGCGATATTTTCAATCATGTTGTTGAATTGAACTACGAGAGCTTGGATACGAGCAGCAATTTGTTCTGGACTGAGTTTAAGTTCTTTGACTAAGCGATCAACTTTGTTGATGAAGAGAACTGGTTTTACACGTTCGCGGAGAGCTTGGCGTACAACGGTTTCTGTTTGTGGCATAACTCCTTCAACACCACAAATAAGAACGACTGTTCCATCAATTGCACGCATGGCGCGTGTAACGTTTCCACCAAAGTCAACGTGACCCGGAGTGTCGATTAAGTTAATGAGATATTCTTTGCCTTGGAAGTCGTGAACCATGGATACGTTCGCAGCATCAACGGTCATGAGACGTTCTTGCTCGTCTGCGTGACCCCAGGTGGCCATACCGGCTTCGAGATCTCCTGCGGCTTTGGCAGACATCATTCCTGCGGCAGCAAGTAAGTTATCAGTAAATGCGGTTTTACCGTGATGAATGTGTGCAGATGTACAGATATTACGAATTTGTGAAGGTGATTGCGTGATACGCATGACCTTATCGACCATTTTTTCTCCCATTGTTAAGTACCTCGTTAGTGTGATTAGATTATAGGCAGTTTGGCGCGGGGTCTGTTTAAAAAGGTTTTGGCAGGGATTTGAGAAGAGGATTTAGGATGGGTCATACTTTTAGATACGGTTAGATAAGTTTTTAGATAACTTGTTATACTTGTTAGAAAAGTTTAAATAGTTCATTCTGTTTACAGATAATATGGATGTCTGCATAAAAGGAATTGATGAACAGAAATGGAAGAGATTTAAATCACAATCTGCCCGAGAAGGAGTAAATATGGGGGAATTTTTTTCAAAATTAGTTGAAGAATACGAAAAAAATAAACCGAAATCTAACTGGAATGCTATTCTTAGCAGACCTAAGACTCTTAAAGGAATAATTTCTCGAGAAGAACTAGATACGATCAGATCAGACTTTCGAGAGCACTTTAAAATGCGAGGAAAATAAATGGGATACGTTCTTGACACGAGTGTTCTTATTGAGATAGAAAACGATAATAAAGCAGTTCTCGCATGGCTTTCCTCTTTAGATGAAGATGAGGCGTTTATTACTTTTTTTAGTTACTGTGAATTTTTTTACGGATTTATGAATAAGAGTGAAATAAATCAGAAAAAAGCACAAGAACAACTTGCAAAATATCATCTTTTACTCCCAACACAAAAAACAGCACATATCTTTTGTCAATTGATCCATAATTCTAAGAAGAAAGGTATTGCTCTTGCGGAGTTTGATGGATTTATCGCTGCACAATGTCTTGAACATAAACATATTTTACTGACGCTTGATAAGAATTTTCAAAAGATTACTGAATTGAAGGTTCAGAGTAGGTAGGGATAAGGGTAGTATGCGAGATAGAGAGTAGATTGAGAAAGTAATTTTGGTTTGAAAAGGTTATGAAAGAAAATTATAAAAAACTAAATCAAAATCTAAAACACATGCATTTCATGCACGGTCTTATAGGTAAACAATTCTGAGGGTCCAAACCATAATGCAACTTCAACTTTAGATTCTTCTAGAGTTCCTGAAGCATGAATTATGTTCTTAATCGAGCGACCTTCTTTATCCGTTGCAGCGTAGGAGTGGTGAGCAAAATCGCCACGAATCGTTCCAGGAGCTGCGGATTTTGGTTCAGTTGCGCCAACCATTTTGCGTACTAGTTCGACAGCGTGAAGGCCTTCAAGAACCATGGCAATGACCGGACCTTCGGTGATCATCTTTTCAAGACCAGGGTAGAATGGTTTGCTGACAAGAGCAGCATAATGGGTTTTTGAAAATGATGCATCGATCCATTTCATTTTCATGCCAACGATTTTAAGACCGACGTCTTCGAAGCGTTGGATGACACGACCGCTTAGTCCACGTTGAACGCCATCGGGTTTGATGAGCACGAGGGTGCGTTCAAGCATCATTATTGTTCACCTTTTTTGGCAGCTGCTGCACTTTTGGTCGTTGCAGTTTTTCGTTTCTCTGCGGCAAATGAATTTGTCCAGCGAGTAGTACGAGGGTTGCGACCAAGTTTAATATAATTTTTTTTGGCTTTGGAGTCTTTGAAATACACGACACGGCCGTCTGCAAAAACATACATAAGGCCAGTACCGGGTTTGATTTCCTCTCCCGAAAATGTGCATTTGGGCATAGTAATCACCTATAATTTTGTTTATTTACGGCCGCTACTACTGCCGCTACTACCACTATTGCTATTTCCGCCACGTCGTCCACCACCAAGGCGTTGAGCTTCAATCTCAGTTTCAAGAAGCATTAAAATATCTCCCACTTGAACTGGACCTTTAACATTACGTCGAATAGCTTTGTTTTTATCACGGCCATCAAGAATTTGGCACATGACTTGAGTCAGTTCACCGCGACTTCCCGCTCGAGCAACAATCTCTTTAACTTCGGAGGGAATACCATCAGTAAATTTTATTTCACCTTCACTTTTCTGTTCAGCGGCTTGTTGTTCGCCACCAGCAGGTGAGGCTGATCTTTTTTGAGGAGCTGCCATGGGTTCTTCACCTATGCACGAGCAAGAGCTTCAATTGCGGCTTTTGCTTCGCCTTCTTTGACAATAGCAACAGCAGTTGTTCCAACAGCAAGTCCAGCAGCTGCACCAAGATCTTCTTTTCTACTTACTTGAATACAGGTAATGCGTTTTTCTTTGCAAAGAAGAGGAAGATGCATCACAACTTCTTTAGGACTAACATCGCCAGCATAAACAACAAGTTTCGCTTCGCCTTTCTCGATAGCTTTTGTTACTTCGTTTGCTCCCTTACGGATTTTTCCGGATGTACGAGCAACTTCAATAGTTTCTAAGACTTTAGCTTCATTGGTCATGATAATCTACCTCGGTTGGTTTAATTTTTTTATTTAGTTATACAGGCAAGAAGAATCTTACCTCATTGGCCTTTTCCTTGCCAATTCACTGGTATTTTGTTAAATCAAGAGGTGTTTTATAAAGCTTTGTGCGGTTTATGTAGTAAGAATTGATCGATGATTGAATTTTGGTTAAACGCGAGTGGGGTGTGTTCTAGTTCTTGTTTTGTCACCCATTTCCATTCTGATACGTAACGAGGATCCATAACAGGTGTGCCTTTGATTGTTCCATGAAAATAGAAGACAAGAGAAGGAACGCGAATTGTTTCATATTGGTAACACAAAAAAGTAGGTTCAAATTGACATTTAATGTCAGCAACTACTTCTTCTTTAACTGCTTGGATGGGGTCTGGTGTTTTTTTAAATGCACCACATCCACCGATGAACGCCCACTCTTCTTTAAATGGTTCTCGACCTCGCCGAATGAGGAGAAATTTATCTTCATGCGTGATGATGGCAACAGTAACTAAACGTGGTTGATCCATAAACAGAAGATAGTGAGCGAGTTTTAATAATTTATGTGGCTCAGAGAAGAGAGAGGTAATTACCAAGATCTAAAATTACCGAAACCTAAAATTAAAAAATGAGGGAAAAGAAAAATTAAAAAAAAACAGTCAAAAATCTAACTGCACCAAGCATACGGATGAACAATACCATCAGGTTGATTACACTTAGTAGGGCAGGTTACGTCATACAAATCAAGGAATGTTCCTCGAATGTGTTTGGAGCGTCCCCACCATGAATGAGTTACAGAACAACCGCCCTCTTGAAGAATTTTGGTATTAAGACATTTATCACCATAGGTAAACATCTTGCCATTCACGGTAGTCCCTTTTACGAAGCCAGAGATTGTTGATTGTTTTACTACGTCTCCTTGAGCGTCGGTGGTTTGCACATCACTGTCCTGACAGACTCTTGCGCCACTATGCAACGGATGTATAAACGTTGTTGCTGGAAGGGGAGCTGCTAGAACAAGTGAACTAACTATTACTACTATTACTATTGCTATAAAAATATGTTTCATTGTATCTTCCTCCTTTATGTTTAGAAAAAGGTAGTTAGTTATAAAGATAATTATTCTCAAGAAGACTCAAGAAGAAGTTTTAGCTGTGATCTGAAGAAGGATGAGGGAAAGAGGGGTAAGAAGAATGGTGAGAGAAAACAGCTTACAAAATGAAAAAAGAGAAGAAGAAAAAGTAATCAAAATTTAACTGCACCAGGCTGAAAAATGCGTTGCGTCAGCAGCATTACAGCTATGGGTACAAGACACTCGATAAATTTGAACGAAGTTGCCAATATGTGTTCCTGCGCCGCTTGCACAAACTCCTTCTTCAAGGACTTTGCCACCAACACATTTGTCATCATATTGAAATGGACGACCAATCATATCTTTTCCTTTAACAAAACCGGGAACCATGGCTTGTTGTCCGATATCCCCTCTAAATTGGCGTTGTTCAATACCAGATCTAGTTTTCACTTGTAGAAAATCTTTATTTTCACAACTTTTCACTGCAGTGTGAGTTTTGCGGGTCCATGAAACGGCCATTGCACTTGATGTGATGATCGCAAGAACCAACATGAACACAATTATTTTTTTTAGAATCATTGTTTCACCTCATTTTTAGTTGATTTAAGAAAGATCTTTTTCCTATTTAAACTTTTGTTTGGTAGAAATTGGTTGTTTGGGAGATCATCGATCCAAAGATTTATGTAGATTTAGAGATCCTATGTTATCGATGGCAAAAGATAAAGTGTTGTTTATTGATCTGTCTGAGAAGAAAACAAAATCTATTGCAGAAGCGATTACCTCTGAAACATCTCGTAAAGTGATGGATCATTTGGCACAGGGTTCAGATACAGAGCAAAAAATTTCCGGATCGCTGAACTTACCGATTTCTACGGTTCATTACCATTTACAGAAATTAATGGACGTTGGGTTAGTGAAAACAAATGAATTTCATTATTCTGCCAAAGGTCGAGAGGTGAACCATTACACCCTTGCAAGCCAATATATTATCATTGCACCATCTCGGGATACTAACTTTAAAGATAAGTTGAAAGCATTGTTGCCGGTTTGTGGTGTGGTGGTAGGAGTTGCGGCGATATTAAAAATCATTGAGATTTCTTCTTCATCAGCTTTAGAGGTTGCAACAAAAATGACGGGCGTAACTCAAAATGTAATGTTGGCCGATGCACCTCAATTGATGGCAGAAACTGCGCCAGTTATCCTAGCCCCAAGTATTGATTTCTCATTGTGGTTTTTGTTAGGTGGAATTTGTGCGATTTTGGTGTATCTTTTTGTGGTTTTTGTACAGGAGAAAATCAAGAAAAAATAACTTTGAATGAAATTGAAGCTTACTTGAGAATATATAAACCAGTGGGTCTTTACAAAAAGAGGTGATCAACATGAATGATAAAATAGTAGGCTTAATTGGTATTGGTATTTGTGCCATTCTTTTATTTGGTGTGTTTATGGCAGTCAATAAGCAACCGGCTCTTTCGGGAGTTAATTCTGCTCCTGGAGGAGAACAACGACTTAATACTGTTAGTGTAACCGGAAGTGCAGAAGAAAAGGTAGCACCCGATCAGGCAGTGTTACGGTTGAGTGTCATGAGCGAAAATCCCACGGCAAAGAATGCAGAAGAAATTAATTCACGAGCAATTGATACAGTGATGAAGGCTCTTAAAGAGAAAGGTATAAGCGAGAAAAATATTGTGACTGAGTATTACAATTTGTATCCCTATCAAGATTATAACCCCAAAATGGGAACGATGGAAAACAAAGGTTTTCGTGCCCAACATACTTTGCGAGTCACTGTCCATGATGTTGCAAAAGCAGGAGAAATATTGGATGCGGCAATTAATGCTGGCGTAACCAATGTTGATTCGGTTTCGTTTAGTTTGTCTGATGATAAAGAGAAAGTACTTCGTGAACAACTTGTTGGACAGGCAGCCGCGAAAGCACGTGAACGAGCAACGTTGCTGGTTGAAGCACTGGGAGAAAAAGTAGGTAAAGTCGTGAGTGTGAACGAAGCGGGATATGCCTCTCCCATTTACTACGCACGTGACACGATGGCTCTGAAAGCTGAGGCTGCTGGCGCACCTAATGCGATTCCTGATCTTAATCCTGATGATGTGACGGTATCAGTGCAGATTAATGTCGAATTCGCGATTGAGTAGGTTTGAAGAGAATTACTGTTTGAAGAAGGTTATTTTTATTCCCTTTGTGGGTCTAATACCCCGCAGCTTGCTGCGGTATCTTTAAAGCTCCCCACTCATTTTTTCTTTTATGCAAGTCCGTCACGCTAGTCATTGTACTTATCGTATTCGCTATCACATTGTTCTCGTCATAAAATATAGAAAGAATCTTCTCACTTCAGAAGTCTTTGACTTTCTGAAGTTCATTTGTAGAGGTATAGAACAACGGTATTACCTTTACTTTGATGCCATCGGAAGCGATGGCGATCATCTTCATATAGTTGTTGAAGGAGCACCCCGTTATGCTCCTTCACGAATACTCCAAATTTGTAAAAGTATTCTTGCCATTCAAATTTTCAAGCAATTTCCAGAATTAAAAGAGGAACTCTGGGGTGGCGAATTCTGGAGTGATGGTGGACACATTGACACAGTTGGAGACGGGCATGGTTTAGAAGCAGTGAAAAAATATGTGAAGAATCAGGGAGGAGATCCAGCTCAACTATCTCTTTATCAATTTGCCGAGGCGTAATACCCCGCAGCTTGCTGCGAAGCGACCGTAGGAAGCGGTGGGATAGCCTCGGCCAAGAATAGGTTTATTTTTTACGTTTTTCTAAAATTATCTAGATTCTATTTTTTTCCTAGATTTATATCTGGGGTAAGGGGGGTCGTGACTGTGTAGATAACATCAGGGTTGTCGAAACGTAAGCAGACCAATTCACCTGTGCAAGTGTTTCGATCTTCAGACCTTAATTTTCCATTATCAATAAAGTCAATATTTTCAACTTTTTCTGAGGAATCGAATGTAGTAATATTGCCAGATACTATTACCTCTTCATTATCGATGTTTCCTGATGTTAATGTTTTTTTAGCTCCATCTCCTGATAGGTAAAAATCTAATCTGATCTCAGATGCTCTTTCGTCGGAATAAGATATTTTTCTCTTTTCACGTATGGAATTATTGGGATTGTAAGTGGTGGTGGTTACATCCTTGCTTTTATCTTTTTGGTCTGAGAAAAAAGTTGTTCTTTTAATCTCTCTTTTAAGATCATCGTATTCGATATTAATTATATAAGGGCGACCCCCTGCATTTGAGCAATAATTACCAATCTCAGTTTCAATCTGAGAACGAATTGTTCTTCCATCTAAAACACTATCTTTTCTTTTTTTAATACACCGATGACGCAATTCTTCTCCCCCATCGTAATGTTCTTGTACACGAGTTTCTAATACGGGAGTTACGACAGTAGGTTTAACTTGTGATGCAGTCGTGCAACTTGTTACATACAATAATCCCAGTAGAGGTAAGTATCTCATAGTAAAGCTAAATTAGAGAGATCTATTTAAATCTTTCTTATGTTGTCACTATTAAGTTACTAACTTATCGTAAGTTTTATAAATAGGGTTGTATTTTAAGCTCTATCTGAAAGGAGGATAATAACAATGACTCAAGAATTTTCAACTCGAAACAAAGTAGCAGTATCATTTTCCCGTGCAAAGGATGACATGGTTAATCTCTATGATCATGTCAAGTTTTTGTATCAACAAATCGCTCTCTTACAAAAAGAGTGTGACCGCTTACGTTTTATGGTAGGCCATACTAAAGCACCTGCCGACAAGATTCTCGTTGCTTCAGCAAGAGGTAAACGAGTTCACGTTTCTACTTGTCCGTTTATGAAAAATGTCAAACGTTCAAGCCGGGTAGTGTTTGTGAGCCTTGATCAAGCTAATTTGAAGGGGTATAAGAATTGCTCGTGTGTGAAAGGATAGAAGAATGAACTTTAATCTAGCTCAATTTTTAGAAACACCTAAATTAAAATATGAATTTCTCCGTCTTGCTCTTGATGGAAGTAGTAGAGATAGAATTTGTTTACAAAATGATTTTGACAACTCTTTCGTTTGCTATAATCCTGAAAATGCATGTGCAGCAGATAGAATAATCATGAGTTCTTATCCACTTTTTCATTATCCTTTTGCTTTTATGCACACACCACGCTGTGCTGAAACTGATTTTAATGTTGCTGATTTTTTAAATCTTACAAGTTATGAGGAAGATACTCAAGAAAATCTTGGTTTTAAGTTTGCTCCTTTAGGAGTTGTAGTACGAGAGGCAAGAGATGTGAAAGTTGGAATGAAAGATCACTTACCATTGTTAGTTATTTCATTATATCGTTCTTCAAGAGACAATCCACTTGATCCAGAACTGATTTGCGATTTACTTCAGGATAAGATTAATGTTCCACCTTCTTATGTTCTGAAGTCGTTGACGCGAGTACACGTTGTATATGATTTAATTACAAAACGTTTCTCGGGTAATGCTTTTTACACTCCTGCTGGGGCACATAGCAGTGTTCAGTATCCAGCAACGTTTAGAGATGTTTGTGAGAGAATGAAGTAGAGGGAGATTAATTTTTTTGAGGTTTGATGAGTTTTAGTTACAAGATAAGATATAATTTTGCTAATAGACTCTTTCTCTGTTATCAACTTTTACAACAACAATTCTTTTTTCTTCATGATTAACTCTGTAAAGAGCCCGATAATCGCCTATTCTAATCCTAAATGTTGGTTCACTATAACCCTGAACTCTCTTTGAATCATGTGGAACCGGATTAAGAGCTAATTCCCCTAGTTTGTTAACAATCCTATCAAAAAGAATCTTTTCACATTTCTTAAGAAACTTATCGGCCTGTTTATCAAGCGTTACTTCGAACATTCTTAAGTTCCTCTAAAGAAATCAGTTTTCCAGCTTTCTCGTTTACAATACTCTCATCAATAAGTTTTTTTTCTTCTGCTGTGAGGATCGTATCTACATCTATCATGTGGGCTTTAATGTAATGAAGTTCATCCTTGATGTTCTTGAGTTCATCCATGATTAGTTCAGTTTCTGTTGCCATATTTCACTGTAAGTAGAGGTAATTTATATGGTTTTTGGCTATTTTCTCCTGCTGGAGCACATAGTAATATTCAATATCCAGCGACATTTAGAAATGTTTGTGAAAGAGTAAAGTAGAAAAGAGGGTGAGTTATTTCTGAGGTTTTGAGTTGTTATGATTGCTCACTGTTTTCACAGCGTCTCAAGGTAGTTGTAGAATAATGGAAGAGGATAAATTATTTTTTGAGTATTGGAAAGTAGGGGAAAATGTTGCGCGCGAGAATCTGAAGAGTTGTCCACTTTTTTGACAGGCTTCGCCTGTGGCGCTCTACTCAGCGCGGATAGACACGACCCGAGCAAAGGAACCGCAGTCGTAGAGGTCGTAATTACCACCGAGGCTCGAATCGTATTGATCGTTCACGAAGAGCGCCCTCATTTCACCAACTTGAGGATTGGAAACAAGATGCGTATTCATTGCGGTGTAATTTGAATTTTGTCCTTCCCACTGGCGATCAACGTAGGGATCAAGTGCATTTCCTCCTGCAAATTGCCAGACTGGGTGGGCTTTTGCTTGAGACTTTGTGAGTGGAGTGTCGTATATCCCGTCTGCTCTGTTGAATTCTCTGACGTTGACATCGTCAGCGATGAGAGAATCATACTCCATACGAGTGGATGTTTGATTGAATTCTTGTGGTAGGCGTAGTAACGCATCGGAGACAAGAGAGATTTTGAAGAGGCCGTTTGGCCCATAGGTGATTGCAGAACAGCTGTCATTCCATTTTTGACCGAGGTCCCAGTTGCCGATACGGGCGAGCATGTTTTCTTCGACGGTGAGAGGACGGTAGATTGTTTTGCCGTCAAGAACATGAGTAGGGTGTTGTACAGTTCTTCCTGCTTGTTCGTCGGCTTTGCAGACGTCTTGGAGAGCGTGATAGCCTTGGGCCCAGGTTTTGGTTTGTGGCATGAGCTGAACGGTTTGTCCAGTAAGTTTTTCGAGGAATGACATGTAGAGGGTTGTAACCGGAAAGTGTTTATAAATTTTATCTTTTTGTTGTTACTTTAAAGTTATTATTGTTATCTTGATTTGGTAGTCCCACTATTTGACCAATACAATATTGAATATTTGCCTTACATGACCCATCAGTAAAACTTTCTCACTATTTTCCATACCATCTTTGTTTTGTCACAGTTCTTACAAAAAGAAAACAAAATTTCTGAACGTCTCGTTTCTCACTAGCCACTGGTCAAGTCCGCAAAACTCTTTTAAAGCGTTCTTTCTATAATAGAGGGATGCTGCAGAACTTTTCACCTCGATTGTATCAGCAAACTATCCTTGCAAGTGCTGCAACGAAAAATACCTTGGTGGTTTTGCCTACAGGAATGGGAAAGACCGGTATTGCGTTGTTGCTGGCGGCTCAGCGATTGATTCAATATCCTCAATCTAAGATTCTTTTACTTGCACCAACCAAACCGCTTTGTGAACAACATGTGGAAACGTTTCGTAAACATTTGACTGTAGATGCTGAGAAGATCGTGTTGTTTACTGGGAGTGTTACACCGGTTAAACGGGCGGCGTTATGGAAGACAGCAACGGTAATTGTAAGTACGCCCCAAGGTCTGGAGAATGATATTATTAATAGGCGTATTGACCTTAAAGAAGTAAGTGGATTGATTATTGATGAGGCACATCATGCGACGGGTGATTATCCTTACGTATGGTTAGCGGGACAGTATGAGAAAAATGCGCAATATGCTCGTATTTTGGCTTTAACGGCGTCTCCAGGAACTGATTTAGAAAGTATAAAAGAGCTGTGTAAAAATTTGTTTATTGAGAAGATTGAAGTACGTACACAAGAAGATCACGACGTTGCTCAATACGTTCAAGAAGTAGACATGAATTGGATAAGTGTGGAGTTTCCACCACAGCTCAAAGAAATTCAAACTCAATTGAATCTGTGTAAAACATCGAAACTAAGTGCAATTATGCAATTAGGATTGAGCAAGAGTTCTAAACTAGGCAAAGGAGAATTATTGGGATTACAACAAGAATTGCAAAGTAAGTTAGCGCAAGAAGGTACTGATTTTAACGTTTTTAAAGCGTTGTCATTGCTTGCTGAGGCACTTAAAATTGATCATGCGATAGAGTTATTAGAAACGCAAGGAGCGAGCCAAACGTGTAGGTATCTTGAGAAATTACAATCAGAAGCACGAATCTCAAATACCAAAGCGGTGAAAAACCTTGTTGTTGATGAACATTTCAAAGCAGCATTATATCTAGCACAACAGCAAGTGGTTGAGGGAGTTCAACATCCTAAAATGGTGAAATTGTTGGAGTTGTTGACTCAGACTATTGCAAAAGATATCACTGCAAAAGCAATTGTATTCACTCAGTTTCGTGATACAGGTGAGTTGATCGTTAAAGAATTGGAGAAAAACTCTATCTCAGGGCACATTTTCGTTGGACAGGCAAAGAAAAATGGGGTGGGTTTTTCTCAAAAAAAGCAAAAAGAAATTCTCGAGAAATTTAGGGATGGTGTTTTTTCTGTCTTGGTTGCGACGTCGGTTGCTGAAGAAGGACTTGATATTCCAAAAGTGGATGGGGTTATATTCTACGAGCCAATCCCAAGTGCGATTCGTTCCATTCAGCGTCGAGGACGTACCGGCCGTCTGGAAAAAGGAGAAGTCACGATTCTCATGACAAAGGGTACACGAGATGAGGTGTATCGTTGGGCAGCACATCACAAAGAGAAACGGATGTATCGACATCTTGATGAATTACGTAAAAATATCGGGTTGATTTTACCAGAGATAATTCTACCAAAGAAAGAAGCAAAAAATATTGAGAAACCATTAATGTCGTATACTACACCTGCTCTGAATGTAATACCTAAAGTGGTAATTCTGGCTGATCATCGTGAAAAGAGTAATCGAGTAGTGAAAGAGTTGATCGACCTTAACGTTCATGTGACTCTTGAACAGCTCGATCATGCTGATTATCTACTTTCAGGTCGCGTGGCAGTTGAATTAAAACAAGTTCCTGATTTTGTTGCATCACTCATCGATGGACGAATCTTAGATCAGTTACGTGATTTAAAAAGATTGTTTGAGCGTGCAGTATTAATTATTGAGGGCGATGAAGATATTTATAGCGTGCGTAACGTTCACCCAAATGCGTTAAGAGGATTACTTGCAACCATTGTCTTGGATTATGGTATCCCCATTTTATATACACGAAGTGCAAAAGAAACTGCGGCATTACTCGCAGTGATGGCAAAACGAGAACAAGAAAAGGATACTGATTTTTCTGTGCATTCTTTAAAGCCAAAAACTCTTTCTCAACAGCAGGAATATGTCGTAGCGGCATTGCCAGGAATTGGAATTCAGACCGCACGCGTGTTGTTGTTACATTTTAGATCTGTGGAAAGAGTAATGAGTGCAACGAAGAAAGAGTTGATGGAAGTGGAAGGCGTTGGTGTGAAAATCGCGGAGAGGATCAAAGAATTAGTTGAGAAAAAGTATGATGCCAAATAATTTTGGAGGGCATTAGTTTTTAGTAGTAACTTGTTAGGAGTAAATTTTATAAAAGAGGGATGATTTTAGACTTCTTGTGGAAACTACTCAGATTATCTATAAAAAAGCACCAACAGTTCAAGGGTTAATTACAGATTTACGTCCCCATCTTACAGATGCTATTGGATCTATTGCGAGAGGTGAATCGCTTGAAATAACTCTCGCATTTGAACCTGAATCTTGGGAAGAATTTTTGAGAACAAGTGATTATGCTTATGAAAGACGTGCGAGATTAGGTGACTCTCATCTTGGTAGAGAAGGTCAAGAGATGTTAGAGGCTGCAATTAAATATAGTCTCCTACTAGATAGCAGAAATCTTAGAGTTGAAATTCAACTATTTTATCCCCAAAGCATTGCACAATTACAAACATGTGGCCCTGCTATCTACCAGAATGCCGTTGCTCAAACAGGTCAACTACCTTTTCCATTTTTTGATGAGATTGATTTTAGTGAGCTTATACGGGAAGAGAAACTGGGTAAAAAAGAACATCGCGAGATACATGTTACATTTAGTAAAGCAGAATCAATGGATACGGTTAATCGCTATTATCAAGATTAATGTAGATTAATGTATAACTCATTTCATTTCTTAGACATCTTTCCAGTCTGCCAGTCACGCAGAATAAGTCTACTGGTTGATTCGAGATCGGGTTGGCCACCTTTTTGGAGACGTTTGATTTTATAGCCAACCTGTTCGAGTATGTCTTGACTATTTTTGCCGCTGACTTGGTAATAGTCACAGATTAATTGCTTTTTCTCTTTGATGAGACCGATGGCGGCGGCTTCAGGGTCTTTGATTTTGGCATAATCGATTGCACCAGTTTTACCGTGTTTAATGTCAGCATTGCCTTTTTCTTTGAGAGGAAAGACACCAGGAGTATCGAGAAGAACAATTTTTCTATCAACACGAATTTTTTGTAAGCCTTTGGTGAACCCACTCTCAGAAGACGTTCTTGCCGCACCGCGTCCTGCTAGTGCATTGATTAATGATGATTTTCCTACGTTAGGATATCCCACGATTCCTACCACAACATTTTCTCCATGCGAAAGTGCGAGAATTTTTTTCTTAAGCAGAGTTGTTCCAAGGTGTTCACGACTTGAAATGAAGATAGATGGTCGTAAATCCTTGCGGTCTTTTTTAAGCTGATCAATTTCCACTAAGTCACACTTTGTGATGACATAGAGAAGTTTTTTCCCTGATTGAAGAACTTTTCGTTCGATTTCCGGATGTCGAGTATCTTCAATGGAACGCGCATCAAGCACTTCGATGATAATATCAGATTGTTCCAAGACGCGATTGACATGTCGCCAGAATGAGGGCATGGGAAGAGATGGGTGAGCGGTGTTTATAAAAGTCGCTGAAGAGAAGTTAAAAATTATGCATTTAAAATCACGCTGCCAACGCTTCTTGGTTTTTAATCTCTTGTTCTACTGATTTGTATAATTCATGAATCTTACGGATAATTTCTGGTTTCTGTTTTTTCTGAGATAGGCCAATATAGGCTTTGAGTAATTTGATTTCTTGGAGTTCGCGTTGCATGATTTCGAGAAATTTTTTCTTTCTTTCTGCAGAAAGATTTCGTGCAATAACATTTTCTGCCAAAACACTTTTTTCCAGACGACTTAGATATTCGTTAATGCTATTTGCTAATTTGATTGTGTCCTTATCTTTTTCTCCTACTTCGTTGAGAACAAACAGCAAGTCTTCAATTTGTGTGGCAATAACAGCATACACTTTCCTGATTTTTTCCACGTATAATTGTACTGCTTCTGCCATTTTATTTCTCTTTACCTAAGATGTCAGCAGTACTTGCACCTAAGACTGCGAGAAGTTCATTTGTTGCAATAAGACGATATATCTGTGGAAGAGGAGTGGTAAAGTCTATGAAGCCAAAGACAAAGAGAGTTACTACGATGACTCCTGTTGAAATCAGGAAAATGGTAGCAACTCGCAAAGGGATAAACCGGAATATTTTGATTTCTTTGACTTTGCGAAATCCTGAATAATACATGAAGAAGAATGCGACCACTAACGAGAGAACATAGAGGGTTGTGGCACGATTAACAGATACCCTGTCAGCGATCTCAACGCCATAAAAAAATGCGAAGTGACCAACTGTCCCGATTAATGCACCAATGGTACTTCGGGTGATGTCGGAACGAGTGATTTTCGTTAATGGATGACTGCTTTTCTCATTTTCAATTTCTTTTTTTATGGTCTCGAGTTCTTGGATTTCTTGAAGCTGGAGTCGTTCGACGTTTTCTTCTTCTATGAGGAGATCTTTTGGGGTTGGTCTTATTGAAGACAGTCTCGATTTTGGGAATTTAGAACTAGATGATTGGGTCTTGGATGGTTTGCGTTTCTTTGCCACGAAGGTAACGAAAGAAAAAGAGAATATAAGTCTTTCGAGTTGAGTGATTATTATGTTATTTTTAGAGTCTTAGAGAGAAGTCAAGCTTGTGAGATACTAGCGAGCGCGGATGGGCACGACCCGAGCAAAGGAACCGTTGACGTAGGGGTCATAATTCTTACAACCAAAGTTCGAGCTGTTATGATTGCCCACGCAGAGCGCTCTCGTTTCACCAACTTGAGGATTGGAAAAAAGACATGTGCCCATTGCTGCGTAATCTGAATTTTTTCCTTGCCACTGGCGTTCAACGTATTGATCAAGTGCATTTCCTGCTGCGAATTGCCAGACTGGATGGGCTTTTGCTTGGGACTTTGTGAGTGGAGTGTCGTATATCCCGTCTGCTCTGTTGAATTCTCTGACATTGACACCATCAGCGACGAGAGAATCATACCCTATATTGAGAGATAGTTTATTGAAGTCTCGGGGTAGACGCAGAAGAGCATCAGAGATGAGAGAGATTTTGATACGACCGTTGGGTCCATAGGTGATTGCAGAACAGCTGTCATTCCATTTTTGACCGAGGTCCCAGTTGCCGATACGGGCGAGCATGTTTTCTTCGACGGTGAGAGGACGGTAGATTGTTTTGCCGTCAAGAACATGAGTAGGGTGTTGTACAGTTCTTCCTGCTTGTTCGTCGGCTTTGCAGACGTCTTGGAGAGCGTGATAGCCTTGGGCCCAGGTTTTGGTTTGTGGCATGAGCTGAACGGTTTGTCGAGTAAGTGTTTCGAGAAGTGACATGTTGGGCTACTATGATTAAAGTGCATTTATAAATGTTTCTTTTGTTGTTACTTTTAAGTTATGATCTATTCGGACCACTGTTTACATAATCTTTTTATAAGTATTAAGTCTAGGATACCTATGGCATTCTCAAAACCGTTTCCAAAGCAGGTTCCAGGGAGTAATTATCCTCTTTGGGAGGAAGTGACGCTTGATGACCAAGAGGAGTATGAGGTAGAGGAGATTTGTCGTAGGGAGAATATGCGACTGATGGATCAGGCATTAAGCGATGCTAAAGTTTTGGCGATTAAGCATGGTATTAATGAGGATGGGATTCGTGCAACACTTGCGGTTTCTCTTTTTGAAAAACTAGCATCTCATGTGGTGTTTTGGAAAGAGCATCGTACCAAAGAGAGATGGGATGAGAAGAATCAGCGGTAGAATTTAATGGACTTATTTCTTTTTCTTGACGTCTAGTGTCTTAACACCTAGGGCTTTCTCAACGTGGCGAGCATCTTCTTTGGTGTTGAAGAATAACAAATGTTTGACGCCTTCTTTAGTGAGAATATAACCACCGAGAAGATAATGGTCAAAGCGATGTTTGATGATGTTTTTTAAAAGAATTTTTACTTTTTGTTGTTTACGTCTTGAGCTATGTTCGATTAGTAGTTGTTGGGCATTGACAACGTAGTGTTTTTGCAATTTGCGACATTCCAGAACAATAGTATAGGCTAAAGCATACACAGCAAGAAAAAGGGCAGTGAGAAGTAAACCATCGAAAACTTTGCCAAACATGCCTACGGTTGAAATGAAGATGACTCCTGCAAGTAATCCCACAAAATAGCGTTCGATTCTTAGTGAGAAGGCATGGCTAACGATAACACTCCAGCTATATCCAGTTCTGGTCTTTGATGCTTTTTGGGTTGATTTTTTTGCCATGGTTTTTTAGTTAGATTGAGTTTATTCGACAATTGGTGCTTTGGTCATGCTGATCATAGAAGCAATAAACATCAAAATGAAGAGAAACATGAATGCAATGCCGTAGTTAGTACTTTTGGGAAGGATAAGGTATGCGCTAGTGAAAAAACCGACAATGGCGAGTACCATAAAGCTACCTTTGAGCGGTGCATATCTCCATTCTTTGGGTGATTTATGCGTTGCTGTCTTGGTCTTTTGATGTACTGCGTGTGATTTGTGGAGAGGTTTTTTGATACGTGCCATGCTTCACCTTTTTAATCAGAGAACGTATTGTAGATATTTAAATCTATAGGTTGGTGTGGGGGCGTGAATCTAGACGTTAGAAGTTGATCTGCAAGTTAGACTTGGAGGTTTAGTTTCCGGTTTCTTTCAAGAATTTGGTTACTATTTTTTGTGCTTGAGAACGTTTTTTGTGGTGTTTTTCTAAAAACGTCGACACTTTGTCGATACAGTACTTTTTTAATTCTCCACTGAGCATTTTGCCAGACTTATAGTCTTGATAGATTTGAGCTAATTTATCGTCATCCGGTTCAAGACCATACAATAGCATTTGAAATGCAACATCTACTTCTGGGTTGCCCCCTAAACGGCGATGCTCTTCAACGGTTGCTTGGCCTCCTGAGAAAGCATATTTGTTAATTTTTTTAGCTGCTTCTTGTGGAGTCTCTGTAAGGGCAATATGAGTTGTTGGATCAGAAGAAGACATTTTTCCACCACCTAACCCTGGACAGAATTTGTTGTAGGTTGAACTAATTTGTTCCATAGGGACAGCTTTGAAGCGCTGAATCATATCGCGGGCTAATCGAACATGTGGATCTTGATCTATACCAACAGGAATGACCACGGGCATTGGACCCTCGAATTCGGGCATCTGTGCATGACACATATCGGATGCTTGAAGTAAAGATGAAGACATTTTTGCAGGGGTGATTTCACCATATACTGCTTGAAATTCGTTGAATGTTGCATGGCGAGAAAGCATAGATGCAAGTCGATAATAGGCACTGGCTTTACGTCCATCTAAAGATCGGTTTGATTGAAAATAGAAATCACATTGAGAAAGATCGAGACCTAATGCGACATAATTAAGCAAGTACTCGTTAATTGCCGTATCACGTAATTGAGCAGTATCTGTGTTACGAGTATTGTAGGCTTCGACATCAGCAACACAAATATAGACTTTTGCTCCTAATTTCTGATAAAAAATCATCTGTTCTGCGATCATTTTATGGCCAAAATGGAATTTACCTGAGGGCATTAAACCTGTTATCATTACAAAAGGTTTTTTCTTTTTGATAGCTTCGAGAATTTTTTCAAAATCACGTTGAGCATAGATTAAGTTGCGGCGAAACAATACATTCTCCATAAATGCAGGAGGGAGTTTAGGCATAGGTTTTACCCCAAACTCTCTAATCAACTTATCATAATCGATGTTGCCTTTGACTTCCCAGGGAGTGACAGTGGCCATGAGTTGATTAAATAAAAACGAGTATATAAAATCTGTGGCATGATTGGGATATGCTTGAAACAGGGCGTGTGTAAAAAGATGCAAGAAAGATACTAGAAAAAAGATATGAAAAAATCAAAGAATAGACTTAATCAAGAATGTTGAAATTGTCGCTTGATTACTGCTGCTTAATTACCGTTTATTTTCAAATGCGCCGGGAAACTTTTTCTTTAGCTCGTCACTGGTCATTCGAGGCGTGTTGGTAACACGTTTGGCCACGTTAGTCTCTTCTTTACGTAAGCGATCCTGTGTTGTTGGTCGCAGAACAGTAGGGGCATTACGAACACCGGAACGTTTCTCTTCCATAACTGCTTTAGGATGAGGCATTACTTTTTGTGTGGTTGGACTGTGTCCCGCTGCTGTTGGGTTAATTTCTACCCATTCTTTGTTTTCGCGTCCTTCGGCTTTGGAGTCGCCTCCTTGTAACCAGGCACGGACAGAGCCTAAAAACGATTTTTTTTCACCCATTTTAATCTTACCCTCTCTTTTTCTACCCCCCTGCTCTTTTGGAGATAGTTCCTCTTTTTAGACTTTTTGTTTTTCAATACTAGAAGAGGAAAGCACCCCTTGTAGGACCATGGTTTTTTGTTTGTAAACATACTCCATAACTCCTTTGAGATTTTCGATGTCTTCAGCATTATACGCAAGTAAGAGGTCAAGATATTCTTTGTCGCCACTGGCATGAAAGGCTTTCCAGAGATCGATGGGATTTCCATAAAGGTGAGGAGGTCGTTTGAGGTTGAGAATTCGTTCTACTTCTTTGAGACCACCATTAAGATCAAGTTGTGCACATAAAGGTTTGAGGTCAATGTGAGGCATGGCAATTTGAAGATGATATTCTTTACGCAAAATAGGTAGATCAAATGAAGCTCCGTTAAATGTGACCAGAAGGTTGTATTTGGCAAGTTCTTTTCGAAGCACCTGACTAGAGAGATTTATTCCTCGTACGAATTGGTTAGTTTGATAGTAATTAGAAATACCTACTACTGTGACCAAACTTTTCGAATCCGTTTCAATATCAAGAAAACAGACTTGATCTCTGAACTCATCATAGAGCCGCCAACTGTGAATGGAAGGGAGTTTGTTATTGAAGTATTCACTGTTGCCTTGCTGGAGAGCTTGATCTGCTTGCTGGAGTAGTGTGTCATAGAGAATTTTACGAGTAGGGTTGATGCCCTTGATTTTTGTGCTGTGTCGAAATGTTGACCAGTCTTTGATCCCTGCTGCCCAGAATTTTTGCTCGCGTAATGGTGTGCAACCGGGAAGGAAGATGAAAGATTGGCGGATCATGGGGGGGGTTTAGGCAAGACAAGAGTTTTATAATAGTTCTTATTTGATCTTGTTATGTCAATTCAATCTCTTAAATCAGATTTGCAAGCTCTTGCTAACCCAACAAAAGCTGCGTTTTTTCCTTCATTTTTCAAAACCGGCCCAGGACAGTATGGTGAGGGGGATGTATTTATTGGGGTGACGGTTCCAGAGCAGCGAGTGGTGGCAAAGAAGTATGAAAGTCTTTCTCTAGGCGATGTTGAAACACTTTTGGAGTCGCCTATACATGAACATCGACTCACGGCATTGTTGATTTTAGTGTTGAAGTATCAGAAAACAAGAGATACTAAGATAGTTGATTTTTATCTTGCACATACAAAACAGGTTAATAACTGGGATTTGGTGGACAGTTCTGCTGATAAGATCTTGGGACATTCTTTATTAGATGTTAAGCACGATATTTTGTATACGTTGGTAAAGTCTTCTGTTTTATGGGAGAGACGCATTGCGATTGTGGCAACGTGGGCATTTATTCGTAAGAATGAGTTTGAAGATACGTTTCGACTTAGCGAGATGCTGCTTTCTGACAAACATGATTTGATGCATAAAGCGGTGGGGTGGATGTTACGTGAAGTAGGTAAGAGAGATGAGAAAGCGTTATGTGATTTTCTGGATATACACTGCACACAGATGCCAAGGACAGCGTTGAGGTATGCGATTGAACGATTTGAAGAGAAAAAAAGAAAAGGGTATCTAACGAGAAAATTATAATTCAATCACAATCGTTTTCTTTTTCAAATCAATGCTTTTGATTTTCTTTTCTTTGCGTAGTTCTTTTTCAATGTTAGTCCAGCTTTGGGTCTTGCGTAACTCTTGAACGATGTCGCGGAGTTTTTGAAGTGAGGCGTAGTGTTGGTATAATACATCCCCTTTAGTGATGTTAAGTTTGATCGCGTCTTCTTGTTTGTTAATACTTTCTTGTTGATCATAAATCATTTTTTCCAGTGATTTTATTTTTTGTTCATAGGGTGAACTTTTGACAAATGGAGCGAGCTGATCAAGCATTTCACTATAAGTGGCAGCTTTTTTGATTATTTCTCGTCCATGTAGTTCAATGGGGGCAATGTCATCAACATACCCAAAACCATGAGGGTGTTGAAGTTCTTGGAGTAGGAGATCGCGTTGTTCGATTAATGCGCGAATGTCTTTCTCTTGGACCTGTGATGGAAGAGTATCTTTCGCGATGCCTGCACGTTTACAGAGCTCTTCTGCGTAGACTCCTCCTAGACCAAGTTCTGTGGCCATGGCGGTTGCGAGATTACGTTTTTCACTTTTTTCGATAAGTGCACTTAATTCTTTTTGTTTGACGGATTTCCAACTGGTTTGTGAACTTGGGAAGACATATTCTTGTTTTGCTTTGACGGTACGTTCTTTCCAGAGTTGTTGTTCTAGAGTTCCTAAAATCTGCCATTTATCATCAGTAAGAACGACGTTACCTTTAGAGAATAATTCAACGATAATGAAGAATTTTTCTTTTTTCTCAAATTCGAAGACGATGATACGTTCAGCATCTTTTTGAGTTAATCCGATAAGTGTAGCATTATCAATATGTTTTCGTAACTGCATGCAAAAACTAGTAGGGTGGACGGCAGTTTGTGTTTTGGAGGTGAGGCAGAGATATTTTCCAACGACGATTTTGACATGCTGTTTACCATGAGCCGAACTATGAAATTGAAACAATAATTCTTTTTGTTCTTGGTGATAGATATGGGATAGCTTACTACGTAGGAGAAATTGGAGTTCTTGGACAATGGCTGCAAAGTCGACTGAGGAGATGGATTTTTTTTGCATGGTAGGGAAAGGTATTTCGTACTATTTATTTCTTTGGAGTATTTTTGGGAGTTGTTTAAACTGATGAATGGCTTCTTCAAGAGCGATTATATGAGCTTGGATGCGTCTTTCGAGTTCCCAACAGGTTGGTGTTTCAAATGTGAGAGCAACGTCTGCTCCTTGTTGGTAAAAGAAATTTTCAAGAGTTCTTTCGTCTAGATCAGCGCTAAAGACACAACCGTGTAAGGCAGTTTCACCATAAATACTTGATTGATTGGAAACAGGAAAGGTTTCGCCAACTTTTTTAGTAATATGTGGTCCAAGAATTAGTCCGCTCGCAGTTCGTTCATAGAGGTAGAACGCAGTGGGTGGTTTGAACTCTCCATCGTTTTTATGTACAACATCTTCATGAAAGTCGATAGACAAACAAGCTCGAATCATTTTTTCTTTGATGTATCCAGTGATAAGTTTTGCCTCTTGTGAATGAGAATCAGAAACAAAATGACGGTTGATATCTATCTCATCACCATTTTCCCTCCGAAAAAATGTAGACCCCCATGGGTTGACTCTTGGTATAAGAAGAAATTCATAATCTTGTTGATAGGCACTCATTTTTTGAGCGGTGAAGAGTTGGAGCGCTTCAACTCCGGCAATTTCATCACCATGAACACCAGCGGTAAGAACAATAACTGGTTTTAGGGGAATACTTTTCCACGTGTAATACGCAAAAAGGGAGAAGGTTGCAATTTGGGAGGTTTCTTCAGAAGAGGTTCGGGCTTCATATTGAACGTTTCCAATTAGTTCACCGGTAAGAAAATGGAGATCTTTGAAATGTTCTGGGGGTACAGATTGAGAACGATGAACCATAGTGTTTTTTCCTCTTAGAAAGATTGAAAAGAGAGCACCCGGAGGGACGTTCGTGCGCAGAGCACATCTCGAACCCTCGAATATTCGCTGTCTTCTTGTCATCGCTTCGTGAGAAGCTCATCCTAGCGGATCTGCAGGCGAGTGCCTTGGCCGCTTGGCAACGGGTGCTTGGTAAGGCTTTCTTCGAAGATGCTTTATATAATTTTCGAGGAATTTGAAGCTAGATTTAGAATAATCTTAGGCACTTCTTAGATACTACATTACTTTTCCATCGAGTTGTTTCACTTTACCGCAATTGCCGCATTTCATGCGAATGACGTTGTCTTCATCTGAATAGAAAGGCATGATTTCGAGTAATTCGGCTTTACCATATCCGCATTTTTCGCAGATATGATCGTGGACAGCTAAGAAGTTTTTGGAGTCTCCAACGACGACTTTTTCCATTGGTTGATTAGGAGTTATTTGGAGGGTTGCTTTTTGTTGCATTTCAGGTTGGCTGTGGCCGTTTGGGCAGGCCATCCATTTCCCATAGGAGGTTTTTTTGGGAAGAAGTAGGGTGCCACAGGTTTTACAGAACATGAGAGAGTGGTTGCTGGAATGTATTAAAAATTCTACTGTTTGGTATTGAAAACTGTTTAATTATTGAAAAAAGCGGATCCGATGGGATTTGAACCCACGATCTACAGCTATCGTCGTGAGATGAACTCTACAGCTCTGATCTCAGGTAGAAGGCTGTCGCGCTATCCAGGCTACGCTACGGATCCACAAAAGCTTCTTCGTCAGATAACTTTTAAATATTTCGTCTATAAAAATGGTGTATGGATGAACCAATCTTTTTTATGGCGAGAGATTTCAAAGCAAAAGGCCATGAACGGGGAAGTAAACCGAATACAGAAAAGATCAAATCCATGATGTATGAAGAAGATTATGCAAATTTAGAATCATTCCGCCCTTCTTTTTCTCTTCCTATTGTTACTAATCCCACTCTCTTTTATCCGGGGAGTGGTTGTGATATTCTTACCCCTTTACTTTATATTGAAAAGCTTTTTGCCACAACCAAAGAGTCCACATTCGTTTTCATTGATACTGAGCCGTTTCTTGCCCTAATCAAAACAATTTTGGATGATGTGGAGATTCCTTTCACAAATACCAAAGAGGGAATTATCTTTTATTGGAAAGATCAAAAAATAACTCTTCACTTTCAAACCAAAGATGTTTTCTCTGCTCTTGCTACGTTGGAGCCATTTGATATTTATTTCGAAAAAGCTTTTCGGATTATGAAAGAAGAATGCATGAACATTGAAGAATATGAACATATGATCTTTGAGAAACTTAATCATGGAGGAGTTGTGATTAGTGATAGTGGGTTTAGGGGATTGGATTTAGAGTATTTTCCGATTTCGCAGGAGTTGAGCAGTTATAATGAGATGGTGTTGGGAAGTAAGAATTGACTAGTGTAATTGATTTCACATAAACTTATAAACCTTTTTTGGATATTACTTATTATGAATATTGAATACCGAGAACCGAGAGTTCTTCCTGCTCAAATGGGTTTGGGATACCAACCTACTACCCAATTTCCAGTTTTATATTTAGGGACTAGACCTATTGAAGGAGCATTTGCAAATACAACTGGAGGATTATTTTTATTTCCCAATATGGCCAATTATACTCTTATCGATGGCGTTAATCCTGGAAATACAGAGATTGCAGATTTGGTTGGACCTCTTGTTAAAGTATTAAATGGTAATACACGAGTTATAAAAGACCGAACCGTTTTTGTTGCAGTTAACCCAGGACAAGAAACACTTTGGGATCCTGTGGTAGAAGCATTGCAACGACATTATCGTAAATAAATCAAAATATTGTACACAAATGTATTCTAAAAAAAATAGAAGAAACATCTAATCCAAGAATGTCTTATTCTTAATTTTCTCTGGTAAGTATTTCTCGGAGATGAACGAAATTCCTTTGGATGAGAGAGCCTGAATTTCTACTTTGTTACCGAATTCTTTCATCATTTTGAACTGACGTTGCCATTCTTTGTTTTTCTCAAACCATTCGTAACTTTGCATTTGTTTAAGTCGAGCAATGTCTTGGTCTGTCAATTTAATGAAATGGCGTTTGAGGTCGTACTCAATAACGTCGTCACAGGTGATTCCAATGAATTTTACGTTAGGAATAGCCATTTCTGCAGCCATGTGAGCAAGACTAATCGAGCCAAATTTGATAACGGAATAAATATACCATCCCCAAGGGTCGTTGTCTGCAAGGACGTAGATGGGGAGTTTATGTTCAACGCTAAGGCGTTGTAATAAACGCCGAATACCACGAGTGGTTTGACCTTGTGAAGACATGATCAAACAGCTTTGTTTTTCCCAGAAGCGGTCTTCGTGGAGACGTTCCCAAACAGCTGCCTTTTCCATATACAAGATATATTTGGCATCGACTTTTTTGAATTTGATATTTTCAACGTTACTAGGAATAGACCAACCGCCGGACCCTAATCTTGACCAATCAATGGTATCTCCGGAATCTTCAACGATAACTTTACCGGCAACCGAACCCATTTTGTTGGCGTTGACGTGAAGCTGTTCACGTGAAAAACTGGTAATAATTTCGAGATCTTCAATGGACTTGTCCGACTCAGTTTGCTCATCAACAACGTTGATTTTGGTATTAGGAATAGTACGCTTTGCCATGTAAAAGACGTCCCGTAGACTGGCGTGTTTGCCAACATCGAGCAGATTTTTACAAATTGAGGCAACTTCAATAGTCTGAAGGAATTTTTTGGTGTGACTTGCATTAAAGAAGAAACGTTGAGCTTTTTTGTCTCCGAGAGTTAACGTTTTGGCGTCCTTATCATAGACTACGTTAGAAAGACCACGTACAGACATTTCGATTTTAGGATTTTCACCTTTTCGAATGTCAGTAACAATTGCTTTTCCTAGATTAACAAGTTCTTTACCAGCTTCACTTTTAGGAGCAATGAACGCAGCAGCATGGTGATCATCAGATTGAGCGGAGGCTTTAGCGGAGGTAGTGGAAGCTTTCATGGAGCTCGTGGTGTTTTGAGAGAGAGTTTTTTGTGTTCCTTCTTTTTTGACTTGGTTCTCTGGAACTTTGGTTGGGTTTTTTGCAGCAGCCATCTACATATCCTCCTCTTCACTTTCATTTCGGCGTCGAGGTAATTCTTCTCCTTCATCAATTTCTCCTTTAAGAGATTCCATTTGTTCCATTTTGGAGGTAAGTGTTTCTTTTTGTACCATCTCTTCAAGTTGATCTATTAAATCGTTTTTATTAGCACCTGTAAGACGAGAAAGGGCGTCAGCAACTTCAGGAATGAAATTTTCGAACATACTGGCTCTCTCGATTTGCCCTTGGATTTTTTGTTTTTTATGGACGTAGGATTGTAATTTTCTTCCAACGTCTTGAAGTGCTAGCTTGATCTCTTTGATAATTTCTGGATAATGAGCCAATGCTTCTTTTGATTCTGAGGTAAATGGTACCCACACTGAGGCAATATGAAGAAGAACAGTGAGAGGTCCCGTTGGGAGTGCTCCTTGACTTTGTAAAAGGCCATAGGGTTTCCAGGCAGTCGTTACGACTGCTTTGGTAAGGGCACAGGCTCCTTGTTGATACAGAAGAGGAACTTTGTTGGCGTAACGTAGAACCGTCGCGAGCTCATCTTTAGGTTGTGTTCCCCCATATGCAACTCCAATTTCTATCTGAAATGGATTTCCACGGTAGACAAAAATAGGACGGGTAATAGCACAATAAAATTCGGCATTAATTTCTTTCTTAAGACTTTTTTCAAGTAACTCTTGACCAATAGGACTTAAACAATCGGTGGGTGGGGATTGAATTTTTGTATTTTGAATTCCTTTGTACAATGTTTCGGCCATTTCTCGATTGATAATCTCAGGTTTTGTAGAGGGAAGTAACGCACTGTTTTCACAAATTTCTTTAGCAGTTTGATCACTTACCTTAGAGAATTCAGTGGTCAAAAACTCTTTGAGAGTTTTAGAATTACTTAGCTCAAGCATTTTAATCAACCGACCTAATTCTACTCCATACGGATGAGGTTTGATTTCTTTGGCTTCAGAAGGAAGTTGATCAGTTACACGAGAAAAAATAGTTTGTTGAGCTTCAGGATTAGTATAAATGATCGTACAATGAGGATTAACGATTGCGGTTTGTTTGAGATATTCATCAACTGACTGACGGCCTTTCATATAACTAGCATCCATATCCATTTCGATTCGAATACCATGTTCTTTTTCAGGCCATTCGAGATCTCCTTCCTCGACGATTTGAGGTTCGTTGGTTTGAGTATCAATTTTTAATTTGACATAAAATGCTTTTTTGGTTGACGCAATTTTAGATTTAATGGTAGTGGGTTTTCCTGAGGTGAGTTGAGCGTAGAGTACTGCTGCTGAGATACCAATACCTTGTTGTCCTCTTGTTTGAGAGATTTTATGAAATTTTGAGCCGTAGAGAAGTTTTCCAAAGATACGAGCAAGTTGTTTTTGAATGATACCTGGGCCGTTATCTTCGACGATAACTCGAAAGCGAGTTTCTTCGAGTTGAATGAGTTCGACATTAATCTCAGGAAGAATACGTGCTTCTTCACAGGCATCAAGAGCGTTGTCAACAGCTTCACGAATCGTGGTGAGGAGCGATTTACGAGGGTTATCAAAACCTAGTAAATGACGGTTTTTTTCAAAGAATTCCGCGATGGAAATTTCACGTTGTTTCTTTGCTAACTCTTCAGCGCTCTTTTGAACCATATTTTCTAAAGCCAAGCTGGAGGTATATAAAAATTGTGGTTTGGGTGTGTTGGTCTTTTGTCGTCGGGTATTTTTTGTTGTTTCGTCTGAAATTGATTTTGTACTAACTACTAAACTAGATTCTAATGAAAAGTTTGCTCTGGTTTACTTGTTTTTTCCCGTTCAAGAAGAGTTAAGATAGCTCCATCTCTGCGTGCAGTTCTATGAGCTTCGTATCCTGCTCCAAAACAAACAGCGCCAATGATCCCAAAGAAAAACATTAAACCATAGAGGTTTCCTCCATTGCTCCAAGAGTAGGAATCTAGCTCTTGATGGAAATAATTTGCGAGAGATTTTCTCGTGTTGAGATCCTCGGTTCTTAGTTGTGTTCCGAGGTTAATCTCAAATGGGTTTAAATGATCTCCCGTAGCGTTTTTTGCTGCAATAACACCTTCATAGAGAATTTTTACATCGTCAATTGAGCCACGATTGTAGCTTATTCGAGAATACGCTTCTTGGGCCGGTTGGATTTGTGTTGGTTGAGGAGGTTTTTGTTTTAATTCATACGCAATATCTCCTGCCATTCCTGCAAATACAAGTCCGCATACAGGAAATGCCCATCGTACAACCCGAGTCACATCAAATTCTTCTTCTAGTTTCTGGGGAGTTGTTCCTAAAGATTGAATGAGATCGGCAATACTTGTTTCTTCTGGCATAGAATTTAGAAAGATTATGGGTATAAATAAATATGGTTTTAGAAGAGGGAGTTATAAATTTGTGATATAGGGAGGATTGTTGAGGATTTTAATTTTCGAGAAATTTATTGCGTAGAATACAGATCTTTGCGTTTTTTCTCTAAGAAGGAGAAGACGCTTTTGTGCATTGAACCATTAAGTAACATAGCAACGGCATCGCGACTAGCCATAACGTTGGCAACCTCACCAATAATACCAATGGTTTTTCCGTAAATAACAATATGGGTATCAGTGAGGCGTTCGATCTCTTCACGAGATTTGCCTTCTTTACCGATTACACGACCTTTGAGACGTTCCATGGTATTTTTATTTTTACCAGCAACATCTTTCATGTCGATGAGTTCGAGAGTGTAATCAGTTTTGAGGAGTTCTAATGCGACTTTGGGATTAAAGCCGCGAGCAATAGCATGAACGATTTCTCTAGTGGTGTAGAGAATGAGTCCGTCGTTGCCTTTGATTTCAACGTCGCCTTCTTTAGAGATTTGTAATTCACAGCCGGTTGATTCTTCGATCTCTTTCTTGGTTTTCCCTTCAGTCCCAATGAGTACGGCAACTCGTTCTTCAGGGATCTTGAGTTCATAAGAAAATTCATCTTCAGCCATAGTTCCTACTTGTCAGCAACAACCTTTTAAATGTTTGCTCTTAAGTTGAAAGAATTGAAGAGGAGTTGTTCATTAGTTATTCTTTATTTTTTTTAGGAGCACTGGCAATAATTTTTTGAAGTAATTCTTCAGTTTGGCATTTGACTCCCAATTTGATGAAATAATTGGTAATGTTTTTGATGTCACGTATGAGAAGCTCTTGGGCGTTGGGAGTTTTGGTGAGAGTGGATTGGGAGAAATCGATAATGACAGGTTTTTCATTATGGTTTAGGATGTTAAATGATGAAAGATCTCCATGTACTAATCCGCCAGCATACATTTTCTGCACTTGAATGATAAGATCTTCAAAGAATTTGTTGGGATTTTGAGGAGGACAATCTTTTAGTGGGGGAGCGGCAATATCACCATCGCCAATAAACTCTTCAACAAGAATATGATTTCGCCAAGCGAGTGGCGCAGGGACTCTGGTGCCACTCTTTTGAGCCCGTAGAATATTTTTATATTCTCGTTGAGTCCAAGCCATAATAACTTGGCGTCGATGTTGTTTAAGAAAATTGTAGCGAGGATCTTGTTTAATATACCCAAACATGCGTAAGAAATCACAATTTTGCATCCGGTAAATTTTAATGATGATGTTTTTACCCTCATGTTTGGCGACAAAGACATTGCTTTCTTTGCCGACTTTGAGAGGAATATTGACTTCATCAAACATCCCTTTGCTTTGGAGTTCAAAGAGGGTTCGTTTGGTGAATTCATCGAAAACACCTTTATCTGTTTTGAACCGTTCTTGATACTTGAGAGTGACCATACAGTGGGAATGAAAGAAGACGAGTTTTTATGTGTTTACTAATAAGAATCAATCGCTACATCATGGACATTAAACGGCATACACTATTTTAACCACTATCAAGTTACACTCTAACCATAAAATTTATATATTAGTGCCACTTACAAGTAGTATTAACACCTCAAACCACCTCTTTCCTCAGCGAGCCAGCAATGGTTTGCTGGGGTTTATTTTCTTAAAAGAAACTTGTTTTTAGCTTAGTTTTTCAATTTAAACAAAAATTAAGCCCTATTCTTATTTACCTACCGAAGCATTTATATACCACCACCGCTTCGAAGCATTTGCCCGACACGAGAGTACCTGTGGGAGCATACGGCCTGTCCAAGCCATGAACATGGGGGTTAGTGTTGCGGGCTTCATTTTCAACAATATGTTGAAAAGTGGAATTAATCATAATTAACGTGCGTACTTTACATGGGTAAGGGAAGTAATCATCAACGAACCAAGAAGGGATGGGGCATAGTTCCCTTCGGCGCTTACATAATAGATATTCACATTCGTTTCATCCTCACTATTTTAGAGGTATATCATCATACTCCCGAGTATTAGGAGAACATTTGTGGGTCCTATTCTGCAGTGCCATTCCCCCATAGAACAATCCTCTACCATTCCTTCAGGCCTTGATTGGTAATTGAAACGTTCTTCGCACATATACGGAGGAAACAAAAATGGCAAAAATTAGCCCAGTAGCGGCAAAATATATTATTCATTCAACGATTACTATTGATGGCGTTGTTGATCGCCCAGACGTGATTGGAGCAATTTTCGGGCAAACCGAAGGATTGTTAGGAAACGACTTAGAATTACGTGAATTGCAACGTAGTGGACGTATCGGACGCATTGAAGTAAATATGAACACCACGTCTGGAAAGACGAAAGGCGAAATTATCATTCCGAGTTCTCTTGATAAGACCGAAACAGCAATTGTTGCTGCAGCTTTGGAAATTATTCAACGTATTGGTCCTTGTAACGCCAAAATTGAAGTTGGTAAAATTGAAGATGTCCGTACTAGTAAACGTCAATTTGTTATTGAAAGAGCAAAAGAACTCTTGCGTGAACTTACTGATAGCACCCTTCCGGATTCACAGGAAATTTCCGATGAAGTTGCACAGTCCGTACGTATGATGGAAGTTGGTGAATATGGTAAAGATCGTCTTGCAGCTGGACCTGCTATTGAAGAAAGTGAGGAGATTATCATTGTAGAAGGTCGTGCTGATGTTCTTAACTTGCTTAAACATGGGTTCAAGAATGCGATTGCTATGAATGGTTCATCTTGTCCTGCGACAATTAAAGAGTTAGCACGTCGCAAAACTGTTACAGCATTCGTTGACGGGGACCGTGGCGGAGATCTTAATGTACGAGAGCTGTTAAGTGTTACGGAGATTGATTTCGTTTGTAAAGCTCCTGATGGTAAAGAAGTTGAAGAACTTACCAAAAAAGAACTCCACAAATGCTTACGTGGCCGAATTACTGCTGAACAAGCAAAAATGGATCTTGGTATTGATGATGATGGTGGACTTAAAATGGATGAAGTCACTCTACGTCAACAGCCTTTTGCTCGACAGCCAAAACCACAACAAAACAATGGAGCACCACAACGTCGTCCTGAAAATGGACCACGCGAAGGTGGGCGTGAACATTCACAACCTGCTCCTCGTTTTAGTACCAATCAACGTGGACCTGCTCCCCCACGCGTTGTAGCTCAAGAAGCTGCTCGTGAGGAAGGAAGTGCACGTGCTACAACTGCTGATGAAAAGAAGAAACTTAAATCAACCATGGAAGATCTTTTCGGCACCCGTGGTGCATGCATCTTTGATTCTAAACTTAACATTCTGGGCAAAGTTCCATTAAGCGAAGTTAGCACCACCATTAAAAGTTTGAATGGCGGCGTGTATGCTCTTGCAGTTGATGGCGCAATTGATCTTGATTTAGTTAAAGTTGCTGAGAAGGTTGGTGTTGCTGTGCTTGTAGGTACTGGTAACAAAGTTAAAGAATCTTCAAAAGTAACGATTTTGACTGACGATCAACTTTAGGATTGAGTTTTTAATTTTATTTTTTCTGTTTTCTTTTTATCAATTAAGTTAGATTGTTTGCTGAACATTGGTTTTATATAATTGCTCTTTTCTTTTTTAATTATGAACTTAAACCCCTCCGTGTCCATTATCATTGCGACGATTATTTGGGGTCTTTCGGGTGTTTTTGTTAAATCGATTGCACTGCCTAGTACAGTGGTTGCTGCGTTTAGATTGGGAATTCCAGCATTTGTACTAGGGGGATACCTTCTCTATAAGCGCTATCCAATTATTGAGAATTTTTCACGCTTTTTAGTGATAGTATCATTACTTAATGCAATACGTTTATTTTTATTTCTAAAAGGACTAGAATATACAACAATTACTCTCTCAGTGTTAATGAACTATACTTCCCCGGTATTTGTATTGTTGTTCTCAGTTTTATTATTACGTGAGAAGATTACATTGCGCCTCATTTTAGTATTGTTAAGTATTTTTGTGGGGATAGGAATCTTATTTTTAGGGCACGAATTCTTTGCAACATCAGGAAATTTGGTTGGTTGCCTTTTGATGTTAGGAGGATCTATTATCTATGCATTTTCCATCGTTCTGCTTAAGAAACATAGCAAAGGATATGGTTATCTTGAACTTCTCTTTTATCAAAATATCCTGGGTGCGTTAATTTACTTGCCGTTTCTTTTGATGGCAGTACCGATGATTCCTGGGCCCACATTTGGCCTCTCCATTGTATATGGCCTAACTATTGGATTAATCGGATTTATGTTCTATTTTTACGGCTTTAATCGAATGAATGTGAGCGTATCATCTTTACTCACTTACTTTGAAGTTGTTACAGGTATTCTCTTTGGCGTACTCCTTTTCCATGAGACTATTACTTGGAGAATTGTTGTAGGAGCAATTTTTATTATTGCACCTTTATTCTTTGTTCATGAGAGAAAACCAATTGCAATCCAGAAGGCTGGGTCGTTGAAAATAAGATAGATTTGTAGGAACAACTGCCCTATTTTTTGACTGTGAACAAGCTGAGATTTTACCCGGATTTGATGGGCATTTCCTTTCCTAAATACTTGAGCACATTCTCTTTGTATTTAGGGTGGTTGGGAAATTGTTCGCAGAGTTTTTCGTATTCGTAGCGTATTGCAGGAAGAGCAACTTTCGGTTTTCCTTTGAGAACTTGAAAAATGGCCGGATTAGTTGTGGCAGCACGAGCGACCATAATTTCATTAATCCCTAATTTTTGGAAATGTTTTATGTCTTCTATTTTGGTGATATCACCGTTGGCAATGATTTTTTTACCTGTTTTGAGGATATCTTCAAAGACGCTCCAATCAGCAGGATCCATAGATTTTTCTCGGGCATGACGTGCATGAACAATAAAAGCATCGGCATCCACATCTTTAATGAGGTTGAGATAAACTTTGTGTTCTTTTTCGTAGGCATTGAGTCCTAAGCGCATTTTGATAGTTACAGGAAGACCGAGTTGTTGGAGAATTTTGACAAGCTCTTGGACACGCGCGACGCGTTTAATGAGAGCAGCGCCACTGCCTTCACGAATGACGTCAGGACTAGGACAGCCAAGATTAAGATTAAACCCGACAGGTTTGATGTTGTATAAATGGAAGACGTCAACAAATTTTTGGAGTGTTGTGGGTTTGGTGGTGAGAAGTTGGATGATAGTGGGCGTGTCGTTTTTGAGATCAAGCATCGCAAGCGTCGATTTGTTGCCTCGTACGAGAGCATCGACACGAATCATCTCGGTATAAGTAACATCAGCACCATAATTGTAACACAGCGTACGAAATGCGCAATCAGAGACGCCTTCGAGGGGAGCAAGATGGATGATCATTTAGATTCTAGAATAAGGGTTTATTATAAAGTATTGTCTTAAAACTAGTGTTTACAAAAGAGATAATAGTTATTTTAAAGAATCGCTCAAATAAGACTACTATGAATCAATTCCTTCCTGTCTCTCTTTTTGAGGGCAAACAGCACTACTCTGATTTCACGCAGTTTGATGTCGTGTTTGTGACAGGTGATCCTTATTATGATCATCCGCTTAGTGGGATGTCGATTATTGCTCGGCTATTAGATGCGAAAGGGTACAAAGTAGGTATTATCCAGCAGCCAGAAACGGATGAAGAATTTATGAAATGTGGGCAGCCAAAATATTTCTTTTGTATTACGAGCGGTCTTCTGGATTCGATGCTGGCTAATTATACTCCGATGTTGCATAAGCGGGAAAATGTACTTGTTCCTGAGAGGGCATTAATTACGTATACACAAAAAATTAAAACGCTCTTTAAAGGTTCGATTACGGTTTTGGGAGGTGTGGAAGCTACGATTCGTCGGTTTACTCATTTTGATTACAAAGAGAACGGATTGCGTCGAGGAATATTACATGATAGCAAAGCAGACTTGATAATTTTTGCAAACGCTGAACGGGCAATTTTGACGTTATTAGAAAGAATGAACACAGAAATAAGAAAAGTTAATGGAGAGAGAAGAGAGTTCTCACAGATTCGGTCCGGGCTAGATCTTTTTTCCATCGATGGAGTGTCGTTTCGGATTAAGAAAGATGAAATTAAACCAGATATTCGTATTTTACCTAGTTTTGAGCAGTGTGTCGAGAACAAAGAAGAATTTAGTTTGCTTACTCGATTGCATTATTTACTTCCGGATGCGCCATTTATTGAACCAACTGGTGCTGGTTTTATCCGACATAATCGTCCTGAACATACTCTCACCCAAGAAGAGATGGATCTGATTTATGAATTGCCGTTTGTGCGTGAGATTCATCCAGCAGCTAAGAACCGTGATTTTAACGTGCAGATGGTTGAGAAGCTTGCCGCGTCGGTGATTATTGGCCGAGGATGCTGGGGAAGTTGTAATTTTTGTGTGATTCCGTTGGTACAAGGTAAAGAAGTTGCCAAACGCAGTAAAGAAGGAATAGTTCGAGAGATTGAATCACTTTATGCTAAAGGGGTGCGTAAGGTCAATGATCTTACCCTACCAACACTTAATATGTATGGATCATATTGTGATCTCTATAAACACCCTAAAGAAATTTATTCGCCTGTAATTAGGAAGATGATAACAGTGTACAACAAGAAAGAGTATTGTAACCAAGAGTGCGTTGGTTGTTCTCATCGTCAGATTAGTGATGATTTAATGCCAATTTTAGAAGCTGTGGAGAAGCTTAACATGAAGTATCAGGGAACTACGATGGAGTTGCGTTCTGCCCTACGACATGATATTATCTTGGATCAGAAGAAACTTTTTCGTAAAATTATGCAGTTTACGACTCGTCTTAAAATTGCTCCTGAACATATTTCGGATAAAGTGTTGGCATCGATGAACAAAGCAACACGTAAAGAGTTTGAATTATTTTTGGAAGAGTTTGAGAAAGTGAACAAGGAACAGGGTACGCGGAAAAGATTGGTACCTTATTTTGTCGCAGCACATCCTGGCTCGACGCAAGAAGACATGGATGAGTTGAAACGGTTTTGTGAGGATAAGAAACTGTTTGTGAATTTAACTCAAGTCTTTACGCCTACACCTGGCACGGCTTCAACTGCAACATATTATACTGGAATTGAGACACGAAATAAAAAAAATGTGTACGTTCCTCGAGCGTTTCGTGAGAAGAAAGATCAAAAATATACATTAATGAGGAAGGAAGAGCAGGATGTAAGTGATGAGAGTGGATGAGTATCTTGTTTTTATATATTACTCACTGGGTTTAGTAAACGAAGGGTTTGTTTTCCCTTCAGTACAGAAAACGAATAGATTTTAGCTTTCATGTACTCTGTAGCTCTGCGCAGAAATGAGTTCATTTCATGCACCAGTAGTGATCTGCATTCATTGACTCTCCGTCGTATTTCTTGTGTTGTGGTTTCTTACTTCTTCAAACAATTCTTTCTACTCATACGTCTCAGGATCAAACGATGAAATCAAAAAAATAGTAAATCCTAGTTGAAATAGTGCTGAAACAATACTTATTATCGTAATAATAAAAACCATCTGTGCAGTCATCATATTAAGAATTCCCAACGTGATCCCCAAAATAAAAAAAAGCAAACTACTAATAACGCCATACACCGGCAACACAAACAAAACTCGCGGTGCTTGCCACTTCACATAAAAGATAAACGTTACCAAATGGTAAAAGAAAAAGAACAGCAATGCTCCTGCCGCAACACTTGCAAGTAAACTTACCCGCTTTCCCAACAACAATAAAATATCATTACTCAGACTCAAAAGAACAAACCCGATCATCAATAGAATGTACATCTGAAGGTAACCACGATTAAGAGCCATACCAGTAGAATAGTTGTTTTGTTATATATTGTTTACGGATTCGTCGGTTTATTTACCCATCTACAACCCCAATCTACAACCCTAAAAACGTTCTCAGAACCTCCAAGCAGACCTCTCAATTGGCTAGAAATCTTTATAAATAACCTCTTTTTCAAGCTTTTGTATGGTACGCTTACGTAAATTTTCCGCATATCAAAACCTAGAACGCCCGTATACTCGGATTAGTAAGTATACCAAGAAAAATTACGTTCGTGGTGGTTTCCCTAACCTTAAAATTACTAAATTTGATATGGGAAGTCCTTCAAGAACCTACGATACAACTATTCGTCTCTGCGTAACACTGGACATGAACATCCGTCAAAACGCTCTTGAGGCAGCTCGTCAAACATCTAATCGGGTATTAGAAAAAGCTATCGGAAAAGATTATCACCTTCGTCTCAAACTCTATCCTTTTCATGTTCTTCGTGAAAACCCTCTTGCATCAGGTGCAGGAGCAGATCGTACTAGTACAGGTATGCAGAAAGCATATGGGAAACCTATTGGGTCTGCTGCACGTGTCCATGCTGGTCAAACTGTTTTTGAACTACGATTAGCAAAAGCAAATATTACTACTGGTCGCCTTGCTATGGAAAGAGCATCAAAGAAACTTCCTTGCCACTGCAAAATTCAAGTCATTGAACCTGCAGTAGTATAAATTCTGCTTTTTCTTACGTTATCATTCGTTCTCTTTGTGTAAATTTCAGTTCCCTCTCTTCATTCTTATTCCTTCTTATACTTTCTTAACTCTATAAAAATCAAAAGAAATCAAAAACAAATCCATCACCATTAAAGATATACTACTAAAACTAATCCTTCGTACTATCTTGATTCTTAGAAAAATCTTCATGTTGTTGCTCCAACTCATAAATAGCTCGGCGCAATTGAAGTTGACGTACTGCAACCTGATCCGGCTCTTTACCAGAAGTTTGATCCTGCGCCGCATTCAAAAATTCACTAGCCTGTCGTCCATCAATATAATCAATATCTTCTTCATGCGTCTGATGAGAAAGAATATGCATCTTATGACGAACTAACTCTAATTCTTCTTCAAGTTGTTGGTAAACTGGTGCAGCAGGATTTATTTTTACTGGCACACTAACCGTCACGTTCGGCTCAATCAAATCATCTCCTGATTCAGAATGCCTTCGTCGTTGTGCAAACCAGCGTTGTAAAAACATATTATCTCCTCTTTTTTCCAAACCTATTAACCTACTATTAACCTATTCTGGGTCAAACCTATCCTAATCTAAATCAATTTCTTCTTCGCGTGCTTCAGCGTCTTCTCTCTGCTTTTCCTCAAGCTTAAGTGCGGTCTGTTCAGCATAAAAAACAACGGCACGTGTTGCAATCTCTGCTTTAATCTCATCAAGTGTTTTATGTTTGGTAGCAAATCCCGCAAGCTGTTCCTGTGTAAGTATATCCTTCTTACTCACATACACAAAAATTGGTTTACGCATTCGCAACGTCTTAAACAAACGCTCTTGATTTTCAAAAGGATAACCACAATACTCACTAATATCAAAAACATAAATGATTGCCTGCGCAACTTCTTCAAGCACCAATTGGGCCTGCAACTCAATCGTATTCATTTTATCTGGACGTGCTAATGTTCCAGGAACATCCAACACTTGAATAATTGCACCATCTTGAGTATAAAATCCCGAATTAATCGTTTTAGTTGTAAACGCGTAGGCTGCGGTAAGTGCTTTACTAGGAGTCAGCTTATTAAGCAAAGTACTTTTACCAACGTTAGGAAAGCCGTAGATACATACTGTAAACATGTCTGTTTTAATATCAGGATACGTTCGAAATATTTTACGTGCACTATCTAAGAATAATAGGTGGGGTTCACTACGTTTAATCACTGATGCAATCCGACCATATGTTTCAGTAGAAATTGTTTTCATTTCTTCTCGATTAGTGCACTTAAAAATCCGTCGAACTGCATCACGATGCAATTTTTGCATGATTCTGGTTGAATCCACAAGTCCTTTAAGCGAGCGCTTATATGCTGCCATATCAATTGTCAATTCCATTAATCGCTGGTAGAATGGAGGAAGTGTGTATTCTAAAGGGAAATCCCTGTTCACCCGCTCAAATGGCGGCAACAAAGTATCTTTAACAACATCTAATTTAAGTGATTCTTTAATTCGAATTTTCTCAATCCAGCTACCTTGAAGATCTTTCTGTCGACCTTTCATACGAGCCTTTCGAAAAGAGTTATGAAGAATCTCTTTTACTTTTGGAACTTCTCCAATTTTTTGAAAATTCATAGTAGCAAAGAAGCAAGGCGCTTATATTAAGGTTTGTGCCTCATTTAGATAAATTCAACAAAGCAAAATTAAACCTCAAAATTGAACGTAAAGAGGAAGTCTCCTTTCATTTCCACTGATTTCTGGTATCGTAACTAACCACTTGATCACGGTCAGATACACCAAATCTGCCCTGTTTTGCAGCATACATCGCAAGATCAGCCTCTTCAATCAAAGCAGCAACTTCTTTCTTTTTATCGTTCCCAAAATAAGTAGTCAAACCTATGCTAGCAGTTTGTTGATGTTTTGTGTCAATACCTTTCTCTGCTAATCGCGAAGCATAATCTACTTCACGCACTGCCTTTAAGCATCGCTGCGCAACAAGCATTGCTTCATTTTGATTTTTAAGAATAAAAGCAAACACTAACTCTTCACCACCATACCGCAACCCAATATCCTCTTCACGTAAAGATTTTCTCATTGCTTGTGCTGAATTAGTAAGAACATAATCTCCAAAATCATGCCCATATTTATCATTCGCAAGTTTGAAATGATCTAAATCAGCAAGCAAGATCCCAATTCCATTATCTGTTTTGGTTACAGCGCAGGTTTCCAATAAAATTTTTATTCTCTCCATACCAATTTCCCGTCGAAGAAGACCAGTAAGATCATCATGGCTTAATTCATCAATTTTTCGTACTATTGTTAAATTATCAGCAATAACCTTAGCCATAAAACGAATCGTATCTCGTGATGGATTAGCCTGAGTTGTTGGTGTATAAACATGAAGTTCTCCCATAACTTTCCCTCCAGCACTAACCATGGTTTCATGACGATAAGAACTCTCTCCAGTTTGTTGAGGGGCAAGTCCTACTGGCGTAAAAAGTTTTTCTAATGGGAGCAATTGTTCTCTTTCTAATTCACAGACACGCTTCTTATCCTTTTTATAATCATTTTTTGCAGATTTTTCCAATTCAATACGAACCTGAGAACCAGGAATTATCGCACTTAAAAATGATTCATATCTGGCGATAGCAGTTGATACGCCATCTGCCATTTCATACAACCCCGTTAACAGAGTGTACAAATCTCTTTCTCGTAGATTAGAAAATGATCCATTGGCTCGTTCTCGAGCGTATTCAATGTGTTCTTGCAGCCCCATTTTCATTTTTAAAACTGATTACAATATAAACTTTTCTAGAATTATCCCTAAAAAGTAGTAAATAAAATCTAAAAATTCCTTTACTCACCTCCGTCCATGTTTTTCCCCATTTTTCTCTCATTAATTCTTGGCATCCTTAGCGGTATCATCACGGGTCTCTGCCCCGGCATTCACGTCAACCTTGTAACCGTCCTTCTACTCTCTTTCTCCCCCATCCTCTTAGAATTTACTTCACCAATTGTTCTAAGCGTCTACATTATCTCACTTGCTATCACTCACACCTTTCTAGACACCCTCCCAAGCATCTACCTAGGAGCTCCCGATGATTCAAAAGCCCTCGCGGCCCTTCCAGGTCATCGTCTACTACTCAAAGGTCAAGCCCATAACGCTGTACTCTACACCATTCTCGGTTCATTTGGATCTTTACTATTAGGTACTGTTCTTGTTCCCCTCTTTCTCTACGGCATGCTCATCCTCGACCCCATTCTTCAAGGCACTATCGGCTATCTTCTTATCATTATCATGACAATCATGATTTTACGTGAGCGCGGCAAACGACTCAAATGCCTCATTATTTTTCTACTCGCAGGAACACTTGGTGTTCTTGTCTTCACACTTAACAACCTCCACCAACCACTCTTTCACCTCCTCTCCGGACTCTTTGGTCTTTCCCTATTGCTAGTAAGTTTGTTTGAAACATCATTTCTACCTCAACAAGATTTCTCTATCTCACCAATCATTTCCCGTAAAGACACTATTCAATCCATTAGTGGTGCTACAATTATGGGTTTTATTGCCGCTTTTCTTCCTGGATTTGGCTCATCACAAGCAGCCATCATGGCGAGTGCCGCAACTCCTAATATGAACGAAGAAGGATTCTTAAGTCTTGTAGGTGGCATCAACACTGCCAATATGCTTCTAAGTATCGTCGCCGCCTACACGATCCAAAAGGCGCGAAACGGTGCGATTGTCGGCGTCCAACAACTCCTCTCTCAAGTAACCTTCTCCCACATGATTCTTTTTCTTGTTGTTGCGCTCATCAGCGGTGCCGCTGGCACACTCCTCACCATCAAATTCTCCCGTATTTTCTCTCGCTACATCACAAAAATAAACTACTCTCTTCTAATAAAAATCATTATTATATTCATAATTTTTCTCTCCATCATCTTTGATGGCCCAATAGGCTTACTTATCTTAATCACCTCTACATCATTAGGGCTCCTTGCTCATCGTTGGGGCATTGCCAAAAATCACCTCATGGGCTGTCTAGTAATCCCTGTTATCCTCTATTTTGTACTCTAAATCAGATAAGCAAAAATCTCCCGGATTCTCATAACTCCTAATCTAAGAAAATTCAATCAAAAAATTCCCAACATAAAATGCCCAAACTCCACAATAAAATCCCTATTAAAAAAAGCAGAATCGACACGAGTACGACATTCAAAATCATTCTTCCACCCTAGTGCATAAATACTCTTGCGGCAGATCGACCAAATCGACTTCCATCCTACTTAAAATTATCCAAACTTTCCCAAATTAAGCTGCCCTTTTCTTTTTGTGACCGGCACCTCAACAACCTCTTCACCAACTTGCTTTTTCACATCAATCGCAATCGCTCTACCAATAATCTGTCCTAATGTAGTAATATCAACCTTCTTAACATCACCTATGTCTCGAATACCTGCTTGATATAACCGCCGTGCTCTAATTCGACCTATCCCTCTCAACCGTAACAACATCAAAATTTCTTCTCGTACTCCCTCTTCAACACGTATTCCCAAGACATGTAACGGTTTAACAACTTCCCGCAATCCCTCCAATTCACATAAATCTTTTGCAGCTTGTAACAACCAAACGGCAGAATCAACCTTCGCTCTGATTTCACCCGGTCGAATATCAAATGTCTCAAGTAAATATTCTTCATCTTTCTCTTCAATCCAATTCTCCAAGAACAAAGCCGTCTTTGCCGCTTTCAAAAAATCATCATACTCAAAGTCAAACTGTTTTGGTGAATCCACAAGAAGTGTTCCCTCACGTTTCCACATTTCTTCCTCAATTTTTTGTTGTTCACGTACTCGTATCGAAAGCAATGGCCTCATTTCTAAACTACTGCAAATAAGGAGTAAAAGTCCAAAAATAGTAGTCCCCCTACTCTTCTTTTCATCAGTCCTATTCTTCTCTAACACCAAACTATAATGAGAAAGACCAACGAGAAATTCATGTGCAGTTAAAGGATCAAGATAAAGCTCCGCTACCCGTCGACCTAATGGGGTTGCAATTAATTCTTCATTTTTATCTCTATCTACTTTAGACGCTACTCTCTTTTTTACAATCAGTTCACTTGCTGCAACAAAACCATGATACAAATCATTCTTAACATTATTATCAATCTTACTCTCAACATCACGTTCAATATTAATAGGAGTAGTTGAAGAAACTGTCACAAATTTCCATTCCCGCAGAAGACAAAGCATTTTCTCAAGAATCGACTCCAATTTTTGTAAATCCCCAAATTGGTGTGCCCAAAACGTCTGACCAAAAAAATCTTTCATCCCAGATCTATCTTGAATAATTCCCGTACTAATTAAAGACAACAAATGTGTTCGTAGCACAGGCTCAACTGCTAATTTAGAATAAATGCTCTCCGGCTTTCCACAAACATATCGACTGTAGATATCATCTTGTTCACCTTCATCTTTTGCAATGCTAATCGCTTCTCCAAACGCTTCATACTCTGGACGACCTGCTCGACCAGCCATCTGCAAATACTCTAAAACCGGAATCCAATCCATTCCCCATTGACCAGAAAAACGTTTTAAACTCTTGATAATTACTCGAAATACAGGTAAAGATAAGCCTGCTGCGAGTGTTGGTGTTGCACAAATAATTTTGATTGTTCCCACTCGAAACTGTTCTTCAATAAGATCTTTCTGAGAAGAAGTAAGGCCTGCATGATGAAACGCAACTCCTTTATGTACGCAACGTGCTAAGCGTCGACATTGGGTTGTTGGAGTAGCCAATGCATCTAGAATATTTTTCTCAAGCTCCGGCAATGAAAATGAGGTTAATTTAGCAATATCTTCTGCTGTCTTCTCAGCACTTACTCGATTCGCCACAAACACAATCGCCTGCTTATTCGCAGTTATTGTTTCCAGTGCCAAGCGTAACGTCTGATCCATACCCTCGTAGAGAGTGTCCGAAATTTAAAGATATCCCTCTAATTGCGTTCAATAAAAAACCAGGCACTTTCACTTCACCAACCGATCCAAACCATCATACCCAACATCTCCTAAAAAAGAACTCAAAACATTATTTTCCAATATGGCTGGCTCAAAACTTATTCTATGTATCGTTGGTTTAGTTGTCGACATCTTCACACCAATCCAATCTTCATTTGGCGATTTCTTAGGTGTTTGTCCAATTTCACGATCAAGATGATAACTACCATCGCCTAATTCAAATTGTACTAATAATGATCTTCCTTCAGTTATCAAAATGTACGTTCCAGGTTTTTGCACCCCTCTACTTGGCAACCCTAATCCCGGCGAAAAAGTCAGAAAAATTTTACGAACGTAAATCTCCCCAGTAGTTCTCCTTTCTTGTTGTTCATAGGTAAGACCAAGTCCCACAATTCCATTATCCACAGCTGGTAACGTCTCTCGTCCTTGTCGATCTCGATAAGAAGTCGCTTCAGATTTCCAAACACTTGGTGTCCCACGTAAAAAACAAAGCCCAGGACCAGCAAAATGATACGTGCATCCAAACTCAGAATGTTTTGCACTCGTTGTTTGAAACGCATCACGCATTAACCTCTCCTGCTCTGTCACATCTTTAGCAACCAACGCAACAGTATATGGCGCAAGAATTTCACGTAATGTTGATTCGAATGTACCCATTGTCAATTCTGATTTTCCTCTAATTAAAAAACTACATTAAAAAAATAAAAATTTGTCTCTATTTATAATCAAAAAGCCAGAAAACTCCAAAATTTATTTTTGGAGATGAATGGCGTTTTCTAGCTTTTTGTTATCACAGAAATCTGGTATTAATGAAAGTGTCGGTCAAACCCCAGCATTTATGCTTGGGGTCGACACTTTCCCAGATTTCTATTGATGTTCAATCACATACACTTTAACCGTAAATGGTTCTTGAGCAACAACAGATAAAGGCTCAACAGGAGGTACATATTGGTCTTCAAGCACATCAACAATCCAAGTATATTCCATTTTATCTCGTCCATCATCAGCAGTTACGGTTACGGTCTTAACACCTGGAGATACAAAGACTCTTTCAAGACTTTGTACACCTGCAACTTGAGGCTCATGGTACGTAAAACGCCAAGTATAAGTTAATAAATCATTATCAACATCCTGGGCTGCGGCATAAAAAAGGACAGGCTCATTTAAATGAACGGTGATCCGTCGAGGTTGCGGCGAAGTCATATTAAACGTTGGAGCCTGGTTGACATTCTTAACAATCAGTTTGACCGGATGAGCCACGCTTGCAACAGTATCATTAGCGCTAAAATCAAGCCACAATACTTCTTTTTCAGAATTAAATTGCTTATTCAAAAAGCCGTCTCCACTAACCAGATTATTCCACCAACTATCCGTCTTATTTACCACAACATTATAAGGTGCTTTCCAACTAAAACCTTGATCATTAAACACTGCACCAATGGGCAGATTTGAAAGCTTTACTGTGATCGGATCGCCATCTGGATCAGCTGCACTTACCGGAAAGAAAAATTCTTGACCTTCATTAACAGTAATATCATCATCATCATCAATATTCAATGTTGGGGCGCGATTTTTCTTGGCAACAGTAAAAGTAACATTTGTATCAGTCACACGTTCACCATCACTGACCTGAATTGGAACAGTATAATCTCCTTGACTATCGTACTTAGTTTTCCATATACCCTGCGAATCTAATGGGCTACCATAAGTATAATAAAGAATATCTCCATCTTGGTCAGAGGCATCAGGTTTGACAATAATCATATCCGTTTCCTCAAAATGAAGATTTAAAATTGGTGTAACAACTGGAGCTCGATCAACATTATACACAAACAAATCAACAGAACCTTCATTACATAATTCTTGACCGCATACTCGAATATGAATAGGTATTTTTCTCTCTCGAAGGAAATAATGTTCCAAACGAAGAGTATTAAGAACAGTACTCCACCATCCTCCTCGTCGCGTAATAAAATCATAACTTGGATCCCAAGTAAGAGTTCTTGTTTTTTGATTAAGAACAGAACCATCAGGAGCATTCTCTATAGTAATTGTTAATGCATCACTATCTGGATCCTGAGCATCAACCTGCCAAGTAAGATGCTCTCCTTCACGTACTTCTAGACGTGCTGGTAGGGTAAGACTAGGAGCACGATCTACATTAAGAACAGTAATCTGAACAGTAATCACTGCATCAACATATCCATCGTTTACTGTAATTTTAACCGTATGCTCCCCTGTTTCATTATAGCCAGTTTGCCATTGTCCATTAACAAAAGGCTTTTCATAAGAATATGTAAGAAGATCTCCATCATCATCACGATCGGGAAAGTTCAAATTTACCATTTCTCCTTCATAAACAGTAATCGGAGCATGAGAAATAACCGGTTTGCGATTAACATCCTCTACCTCAACAACCCATTCTCTATGAATCGTATTAATCCCATCATCAACGTCTAAAGATAAAGTATGTTTACCCGAATTAGAAAAATTAAACATAATATCTTCTTTAGATAATGTAGAAATAGTAGTATTATCCCACTTCCAATTATAACTCAAGGGATCATTTTCCCCATCTGAAACCTCCACAAAGAAAGAAAATTTCTCTCCCTCTTGCGAAGATAAACTATCCTCATTAGAGAAAATTGAAACAATAGTTGGTGGGCTATTAGTAGAGATAACTGTAACTTCCACCCTTCCATCAACGTTAAATTCACCATCACTCACAGTAAACTTTGCAATATAGACGCCTCGATCTCCATAGGTCGGTCGCCATTCTCCATTCTGATCAAAAGGATTCTCAAATGAAAATTCAAGAGGATCGCCATCAGGATCTTCCACCAAGTCACGCAAAGTAACAGTTTGTGTTTCTTTAATTGTAACTTTTTGTTCTTTGATAAACGGAGCTTGATTTTTTGTAGCTACAACCAACAAAACCTGTTCAAAACTTTGTTCTTTACCATCAGAAGCTGTAATATTAACGGTATACTCACCCGCATCTTCATACCTAGTCTGCCACTCCCCATGTTCATTAAGAGGTGAACCAAATGTAAACACAACAGTATCTTTATCTAAATCTACTGCAGAAGGAATTATTTTAATAAAATCAGTTTCATTTGCATAAAATGTACGAGGCGTTGACGCCATAGCATTCGAAGCCATAAATGCGCTAAGAACAAGTACAAAAAACACAGTTATAATAGTTGTGATCGCTTTCATTCTACACCAATATAATATTTAATATTAGGTCAATATAATTTAGGTATCATTTAGGGCATACTTGTTTTTACCTAAATTAACTACAACAACATCCACCAAGTTTTAATCTCACAACATCTCTTCTTTTTGACTTTTTTCAATTCTCTTTAATTTTTCAAGTTTAACATTTTCCAAAAAAAACAAAAAATGAAAGAAAACATTATCATTCGAAGCACTATTAAAAAGCTCAAACGGTTTGTATTTTTATCTCTTTTGAAGCGAAACATCAACAATTTCAGGAGCTTTGTTAATATCTTCAACAACAATACGTACTTTCTTAGTTACAGTATCCTTGCCATCCGCAGCAGTAACGGTAATGAAATATTCTCCATGGGTGGTAAAATCCGTTTTCCATTCCCCGTCGTTGCCGACAGGATCACTTATCGTGACTTTAACATCGTCACCATCAAGGTCGGTCACCTGTGGTCGAATGGTAACGAGTTCTCCTTCGGCAACAACAAGGTCTTGGACGTTTTGTATGTCGGGTTTGACATTCACGTCGAGGACAGTAAGTTTGAATGATTTTTGTGCTTCCAATTCACCATCGCTAGCAGTAACAGTAACAGTGTATTCTCCAGCACTAGCATGGTCAGTAGCAAATGATCCACTCTTAAGAGGTTCGCTTATAGAAACTGTAACGGAATCCCCATTAGCATCAACTACCTTAGGATCAAAACGCACCAACTCTCCCTCACGTACGCTAATATCACGTACACCACTAATCGCTGGAGCGACATTGACTTTATCAACAACTAATGTAAGATCTTGAGTTGTCGCAAGTTTTCCATCTGTTGCAGTAAGTTTGACTGTATATTCTCCAGCATCCCCATAAACGGTTTGCCATTCTCCTTTTTCATTAAGAGGAACACTAAAACTCCACGTCACAACATCTCCATCAGGATCAGTAATAGTTGGTTTAAGTTTGACCAATTCATTTTCTTTAACATGAATTGTTTGTAATTCAGTAGTCCCTTTGTTACTACCATCATTAGCGATTGGGGGAAGTGCAACTTCATTTGTCTTTGTTGGTACAGCTGTACCATTTTGTTCACTATCTTGACCAAGAGTCCCGTTTGTATCAACTGCGCCATCTTGAGAAGTAGATGCAGAACCATCCGCCACACCACCATTTTGGACGCACGCTACTAATAAGAAACTCAATATGATCAAAACACTACACAGTACGAAACTCTTTTTCATAAAATCCACCCCCAACCCACTACTTTGTATCTACTTGCAAGAGAACTCGTATTTAAAGATTTAGACACGCCAAAGATTATATAGTAGAAATCTATACTCTAAACCACAGATAAAAATCAGTAATTATTACTAATTATATCTCCTTCATTTTTCACCATACTAATCCTTGATAAAACCTCTCGTGCCTCATTCACGTCAGTAACTCCGCATAAAGTAACGTGACCTAGTTTACGTCCTGGTTTTGAAACACGTTTCCCATAATCATAAACGTGAACATTTTCTCCCAGATCATCAAAATTAAATCGATACTCCCCTTCCCATCCCTGCTCTCCAAGAAGATTACAAAGTATCCCTGTTCGAACTAAGGATGTATCCCCAAGAGGCAAACCAGCGACTGCTCGTATATGATTTTCAAATTGCGAGGTAGCAGCCGTATATATTGTTTGATGTCCTGAATTATGTACTCGCGGAGCAACTTCATTAACATAGAGTTGAACTCCCTCATAAAACATCTCTACTGCAAAAACACCAACTGTATCAAACGATTCAATAACTCTACGAGCAAGATCATACGCATTTCTTTTAAGATACTCAGCAATTGGTGCAGGCGTTACACTCATATGCAAAATCCCATTATGATGAATATTCCATGCTGGATCATAAAATCGCATCTCTCCTTCTTTACTACAAACTCCAATAACGGAAAGCTCACCTATTCCCGAAGAAGTAATATCCACCATTCTTTCAAGATAAACATCACCTTGAAGTTGAGAACGAGCTTCCTCGTATTGGTTCGAATTAGTAATGATCACATTCCCTCGACCATCATATCCACCTAAACATTTTTTAAGAATACTACTTCCTCCAAAACGGCTAAGACCTTTTCTAAAATCATCTCCATTTCTAATTACACAATAATCTGCAACCGCTATTTTTTCGTTATCTAACCATACTTTTTGAAGTAATTTATTTTGAATTATTTTTATCGATTGTACACTCGGATAAACCATTTTCTCATTATTTTCCAATATTTTTAGAGCATTAGCATTCACATGTTCGATCTCGATAGTAACCACATCAACTTGACCTGCCAACTGTCGTATATCACTTTCATCCTGAAAACTTCCTACTATCTGGCGTGCACCAACCTGACTGGCCGGACAGTTAGCTGTTGGATCAAGAACTATAACTTCAAGTCCTAACGGCCGAGCTGCCTCTGTAAGCATACGACCCAATTGCCCACCACCCAAAATACCTACGCTACGAACATTCATTATAAAGTCTCGTTCATCATTTTATATTAAAAGATTGTGTATCTTAAGAATGCAGAAAAATGAATGGGCCCGACGTGAATTTCCTAACCTCTTAGTTTCCCAAAAAGTTAATTTGAACACGTGGCCTCACGATTTCGTAGCATACCATGCATATCAGTCGTGCGCTCAACCAGGCTAAGCTACGGGCCCATATAATCGCAAAAATAAGCCTACTTTTTAAAGATAACGCTGACCAAATACAAAATTTCTTTACTACTCATTTTTTTACTACCCATATAACTCCCTACTTCTACTCCATTGCCAAAATACATAAAAAGAGTTAGACTTTAAATTACAAAAATGACTAATGAGAACCATCCCATTGAGGCTCCAATCGTTTCTCTTTCTGTCACAATCTCTCCGGTAACTCTAAAACCCATCGGTCGTGAAGAGTTTGATCGTTATGCAAAAAGTCATATTTTAGCTCTTGATTTACAACGCCAAAATAAAAGATTTCCACTTACTCATCTTTATTTCAATTTAGCTACTGCTCTCGATCCATTTCATCCAAAATATCTTTGGCCAGGCCGTTTTAATCACGACCTTTATCTTGCAGGTAAAGAATATTCCCCTAAACCTTCCAAAAATCAAGAGTCAAGACATCAATCTAGAATTTCTCCTGCTGCATTAAATCTTCTCGTTGAGAGAACTTTAGCTGGCGTTCTTGTCATAAGAAGAAACCGACAGGGCACTATCACTCAACTTGAAGAGTCACTAGCACAATGCAGTCGATATGGTGAAATTGGCGAATGCGCAGCCTACGTACACGACCCTCGTCGCCGCGGTTGGCTTGGCCCTTATTCTCAGCAACCATCTTTGTTATTATTTCCTCTTTACAAAAGAGATTAAAATTAATGGTGAATACTGACTGGCTAACAATCGAAGACCATAGTGGAGGAATCGCTATCCAAGATTTATACACACTCCAAGAGTATCTTCTCGAATTACCTTCTGGGGTTCGTTCATCGCAGGGCACAGATAGAACATTTACACTACGTGTTGGATTACGCAATCGATTCAGACACATTGATATATTAGTAGAAAAAGAACATAGGAGAAAAAAATTCTCCAGAAGATCAATTATATATCCTTTTTTATTTCCTTGGAGAAAACCAAACCAAAGTCAAACCTATGTTACTATTGTAGGAGAAGAAAGTATCTCATACCAAGTTCTCCCTCAATTCTTTACCTACATCCATAGCATAGACTCAATACCACGAATGGAGAATGTAATGTGGCGTGAAATTGCCACAAGTACTAATCCTTTTGGTGGGATAGAAAAACTTACCCTTACTGATTTTAGTAGAAGTAATGCCGGTGAATACGAAATTGAAAATCAAGTAGTCTATGATCCACATCAAAGGGTAAAACTCGGCGTTCTCTCTCAGAAATAAGATAGTTCTGAAAAGATTTATTAAAATATGTGGGATTAGTCGAGTGAAATTAGACGATATACAAAATGAGACGAAAATCTATAAAGAATCACCTTAATTCTCACCTTCATGCATTACACTATCCTTGACTGTTATACCGATGAAGCCTCCGGCTTAGGTGTACCTCCCTATCTTGGGACCTATCCACGTTATCTCTATGGTAAGTATAAAAAAGGAGGTCACACTGTTTCCTATATCACTATTGATGACCTACGTCTCTATAAATTATTCAACGGTGTAAAACGCAACCCTTCTGAAAAAGAAAAAACCAGCATTCTTACCTACAACACAACAACCAACGACACCCAAAAAACGCTCGCAAAAACCAACGTACTCGTTGTCGTCCTAGGTGTTCACGTTCCCGGCAAATATCTCACAGCACTTCCAGGAACTCTCCACGAAGTCATCCCACTCATTAAAGACCTCAAAGTAACAAAAATTCTTACCGGACCAGCAGTCTTTGGTACCCAGCTTGAAGGTGGTAAAGCCTTTGAAAAAGAAGATCTCTCACTCTTTCAAGAAGTCGTCAATAGTGATACCAGCTTTGATGAATTAGAGCATTTCGTCCTCGAAGCAGTTCCTATTCTCAACGAAATCCCAGACCGTCGAGTTATCGAAATTGAGACCGGCCGTGGCTGTAACGTAGGCAAATGTAGTTTTTGTACTGAACCGCTCAAAAATCGTTTTGTCAACAGAAAAAAAGAAAACGTCGTCAAGGAAGTTCGAGCGTACTACGATGCAGGTGCTCGTTTCTTTCGTCTAGGTAAACAAGCTGACTTCTACGCTAGTGAAGATCCTATTTGGCTGCTCAAAGAAATCCGTAAACACTGTCCTGACATAGAAGTGCTTCACATTGATAATGTCAATCCCAATTCTGTAGTCAAACCTGGCGGAGAAGAAATTACCAAAGCGATTGTCGAGTACTGTACCCCTGGAAACATCGCCGCATTTGGCGTTGAGAGTTTTGATCCCACTGTCGTCAAAGCAAACCTTCTCAATACCATGCCTGGTATTGCCATGAAAGCTATCGAAATAGTAAACAAATATGGTGCAGAGCGAGGTGCCAATGGCTTACCAAAATTTCTTCCCGGCATTAACATCATCTTTGGCCTCTTAGGCGAAACCAAAGAATCGCACAAAAAAAATATGGAAGCATTTCACCAAATTCTCGACAAAGGCTGGATGCTACGTCGCATCAATGTACGTCAAGTCGCGGTTCTCCCTAATACCTATCTTGCTGCCAATGGTGGACAGAAATACTTCTTCAAAAACAAACAATATTATTGGAAATGGCGTAACGACATCCGACAAAACGTTGACAACATCATGCTAGAAAGAATCCTCCCCAAAGGGACGATCCTTACTGACGTATTCACCGAAATGTACGACGGCAAAACCACCTTCTGTCGCCAGTATGGGACCTATCCTTTAGTCATCGGTGTCCAAGGTCGCTACCCTCTCAAAGAGCGTGTCAAAGTCAAAGTAACTGGATATATGCTACGAAGTATTACCGGGGAAATTGTAGAGTAAAAAATTACTTTACTTAGAACCAGCTTGTTTTTATTATAAGAAGTAGGTAATCTTGTCTGCAATCTCAGGGAGATCTACAGGTGTGATGCCAAATAATCTATGACGTATAGCTCTCTCTTCTTTGATTGTTCCTCTTACTACTCCACCTGCACGATCTAGATATTCTATGGTGCTGTCCATAAGAGAAGTGATATCTCCACGATAACCCTGCATCGTGAGAACAAGCGCTCTATAGCTCCGTTTATCTAAATAGGCCCCATACAGTCCAGAATCTAAGAGCTTTGTGATAAGTCTAGGGTCGGATTTATCTCCATCGAGAACTAAATGAAACTCTGTCTCTCTAAAAATCTCATTATCTCCTAAACGTCTTTTTTCTATTGCAAAAGGAAATCGTACTTGCTCATCGTACGGCTTTTGAGATAAAGCTATGTCGCGGGAGATATATTCTCCCTCAAGGTATCCAACGAAGCCTGATCCACACATAGTGTTTTCTACTTCCAACCAAATGCTCCTAAATTCTCTTCCATTTCCGACAATCTTCCTTGTAAGGTGGTAATTTGGTTCAAAGTGCTTATATCCTGCAGGATGACCTGTGAAATGATGGTCGTAAAATCCGAACCTCTTTTTCACTTCTATCTCTAAACTTGGAGGCATCACTTGCGCATCAATATGGATATGAAAATTTTTTGGTGGAGTTTCTTTGGTCGCCATAACAGAGGTGGGCTGGTAGTTTGTATATAATTATTCCCCCCACCCTTGGTGGTTACAATAAGAGGTTTTAAATAAAGAGAAAATTTATTCAGAAGCTATGCAGGCAAGAAATCTAGAAGAAATAGGTCTATCGAAAAATGAAGCCAAGGTCTATTTTGCTCTCCTAGAATTTGATCAAGCAACTGCAACTCCTCTCATACGTAAAGCAGGCATCCCCTATTCTAAGATTTACCCTACTCTTGATAAATTAATCAAGAAGGGTCTTGTTTCTTTTGTTATTAAAAATAATGTTAAGAACTTTCAGGCTTCAAGTCCACGTAATATTCTTGAATTTATAAAAGAAAAGGAAGAAAGACTTAAGGAACAGAAAATAAACGTCGAGAAACTAATCCCCCTTATTGAGATGAAAAAAAAGAATGAAAATCAAAAACAGGAAGCCATAGTTTATGAGGGTATTGATGGTATCAAGGTTGCATTTAATCAGATTTTACTATTAACCAACCCAAACCGGCCTTATTTCGTTTTTACGTTAGGTGAAGAGCTAGCGAGATCAGAATTAAAACATTTTTTCCGAGATTATCACAAAAAAAGGGTTGAAAGAAAGATAAAAGTTGAACTCATCGCATCTAAAAAAATTAGGCAGATTTTTGCAAAGCATCACCAATTTCAATATATGAAAGTAAGATATACTTCTCTCTCTTTACCGACGGGGATTTTTATCTTCTCAGATTATGTGATGACCGTAGTCTGGGGTGATAAACCTACTGCATTTGTTATTAAGTCTTTACCCAACGCTGAGAGATATAAGCTATTCTTCAAAGAAGTATGGGGAAAAGCAACTTCGTAAAGAGAGTATTGGCACTGTTGTGTACCGGTCAAGATTTTCATTTCATTGAGACACTGATACTTTTTCCTTCCTTACCAATTCCACCACAGTCTCACAATGGTTGGTCTGAGGAAATAAATCAAACAGTGCCACGCTTTTCACTGTATACGCTTTAAACTTGGGTAACTCCCGTGCCAATTGTTCTAAATTACACGAGATATACACCATTACCTCAGGACCTAAAAAATTCAATTGTTCAATAGTTTTAGGATGCATCCCTGCGCGAGGAGGATCGGTAATGACATAGAGTGGTTTTGGCAGTTTAACTCGCATCAAACTCTTCGCATCAAGCATCATTGCTGTCGCATTTTTTACACTATTACGCAAAATATTATGCTGCGCATATCTAATTGCTGGCTCCACGCTCTCGATGATTGTTATACTCTTAAACAAGTCAGCATTGATAATGCCAAACGTTCCCACGCCACCATACAAATCGAGTAAACAGGCATCTGCAGTAGAATAACCCTCTAACAATCCTCGCACATACTCCTGCATTTTTTGTGCCATCGCCGTGTTATTTTGAAAAAATCCCTGAATCAAAAATTGAAATCTCTTGCCACAGAGCTCTTCTTCAAGATATTCTTGTCCTTTAACAACAATAAATCGATCCGACGTACTATCATCTTTCTCAGATTCTAAAAACGCAATCAAAACATTCTTAGCGACAGAACTCAACGAAAATTGTTTAATTTTATCAACCGTTGGTTCTTTATTGGGCGCATCTTCATTAAGAACAAATGAGAAAGAAGAGTCACCAATACTCGTTGCCCGAATCAATGCATAGCGCATCACACCACTTTTACGTTTCAGATCAAACACCTCAACATCTCTAAAGAATGTTCGAACTTCAGCAAGTAACGTATTAATTAGGGGAGTACTAATCACACAATTTTCTACATCAACAATTTTATGAAAACTACCACGCTCACGAAATCCTAACCCTCGAGGATGAAAGATAAAATCCATCCGATTACGATACCCATACGCCTCATCACAAAAAGTCTTAACATCTCCCCCGTCAACCTTCAAAGCGCGAGCTATTGTCAGTTTCTTATTCTCTAATTGCTTCTCGTAATCAATGTGCTGGGTAGTACACCCACCACAGGATCCAAAATAAGGGCATAAAGGGGTTGCCATAACCACAAAGGCCGACCTCTATTTTAAGAATCTTTTTATAGAGAACAACGAAAAATCATTTTATGCCATTCAAGCCAGGTATTTATGAGCACTACAAAGGTCGTTATTACGAAGTGCTTGGCACCTCACTTCATTCCGAAACACGAGAAGTTCTCGTTCTCTACAAACCATTGTATGGGTATCCAGAACAGCGAGATTTTCAATATTTTGTTCGACCGTTAAAAATGTTCGAAGAGATAATCACAGTAAAGGGAATACCAAGACCTCGCTTCCAATACATTCGTCCTGTTCCTCAACATTTTCTACTCATCGACGATAATGTCTACGGTCTGCAAGAAATCAGTGATCCATTAGCAATAGACATCATCAACACGCCACAGATGCAGCGTCTTAAACAGATCAATCAATATGGTGTCTATGACCTTCTCGATCCAAAATTATTCACCTCCCGTTTTGATCATTGTGTGGGTGTGTATCTCCTCCTGCACCACCTTGGAGCATCTCGAGAGGAGCAAATTTCTGGTCTACTCCACGATATTTCTCACACAGCGTTTTCCCATGTTGCCGATTACATCTTCAACGACCAAGAAGGACAAACCATCCACGAGAATTTTCATCATCAAGTGATCTTTGAATCCGCGATTCCCTCTTTACTTACAAAAGCTGGAATGGATCCACAACACGTCGCCAACGAGCAAAATTTCTCCTTGCTTGAACAACCAACTCCCAACCTCTGTGCCGATCGCGTCGACTATTTCCTACGTGATGCTCAAGTAGTAGGAATTATTACAAAAGAAGAGGTTCAGAAAATTCTCTCCCATCTACAAAATTACTCTCTAAAAAATGACTCTCATCTGTCTAATCATCAGGGTATGATTGTTCTCAATGATTCCAAGGTCGCACTCTTCTACGCTCAAGCCTTTCTTCGTCTGGTTCGAGAATTTTATACTAGCTCTATTCAAGCAGGCTCCTATCAGCTCATGGGCAACATTCTCAAGATCGCATTTGAAAAAAAGATCCTACAAGAACCGGATCTTTTTGGTACTGATCGTGAAGTGCTAGAAAAATTACACCAAAGTAAGAATCCCAAAATTCTCCAAATGCTCAACACCATGTCCTACCAAACCATCCTCAACAGCACAAAAGAAAATTATACCTTTCAAAGTACCAGTAAAGCACGCTATGTTGATCCACTCGTTCTTGTTAACCATCAACTTATAAGAACCAGTCAACTCTACCCTGAATTAATTGAAGAAATTGAAGCTCTTAAGAGACGTTGCAAAGATGGATATTATATTCTCATCAAAGAAATGAAGCAAAACTAAATTCTCCTTTCTTTGCCCCCTTCTCATAACAACACTACCTTTATATCCAAGATCATGTCACTATAATTTTTTGATGCAAGTCTATCCCAAAGCTAAACTTATTCTTGAAGATGGATCTGTCTATTCAGGGCACTCTTTCGGTTCTCAAAATTCAAAAGACGGTGAAGTTGTCTTCACCACAGGAATGGTGGGGTATCCCGAATCTTTGACCGATCCTTCTTTTTGTGGTCAAATTCTAGTGTGTACCTATCCCCTCATAGGAAATTACGGTGTCCCTGCAGAGAATAACAATGGAGACATCTCCTCATTTTTCGAATCAGAAAAAATTCAAGTCCAAGGACTCATCGTCTCAGAATATTCTGACACTTCATATCATTGGCAAGCTGCAAAGACACTTAGTCAATGGCTTAAAGAACAAAATGTTCCTGCCATCTACGGAATTGACACTCGTGCTCTGACCAAAAAACTGCGAGAAAAAGGCGTAATGCTTGGAAGAATCGTTCTCGAACATGCACGACAAAATAATGTTACAATAACCCCAATAAACACGAGTCATTCAATCTCCTCTTCTCTTTCTCAGCATTCGTCACATTCAGCTCACGATCCTTCACTCTTCACATTCGAAGATCCTAATCATCAAAATCTTGTTGCCAAAGTAAGTTGCCAAAAATCCATTCTCTATCACCCAAAATCTCCTTCCTCCTCTCTCCAACATTCTTCCTCTTCTCAAAAAAGCAACCTCCAAATCATCATGATCGACTGCGGTGTAAAAAATAACATCATTCGTGAGTTCCTCCAACGTGATATCGCCGTTCTGCGAGTTCCGTGGGATTACGATTTCACCAAAGAGCAATACGACGGCATCTTTATTTCCAACGGTCCTGGTGATCCTACACAATGTCATGCCACTATCACTAATATCCAAAAAGCACTTACTCAATCAAAACCTATTTTTGGAATCTGTCTTGGATCCCAAATCATGGCACTTGCTGCAGGAGCAAAAACGTACAAACTCAAATATGGCCATCGTGGACAGAATCAACCCTGTATTAATACCACGACTCAACGTTGTTATATCACCTCACAAAATCATGGATACGCTGTTGATGAAAAAACGCTTTCTCCAGATTGGGAAGCATTTCTCACCAACGCCAACGACGACAGCAATGAAGGTATTCGTCACAAAACCAAACCGTTCTTTGCTGTCCAGTTTCACCCTGAGGCCGCACCAGGTCCCACTGATACTCAATTCTTCTTTGATGAGTTTATCACATCAATTCTCACATCTAAAGAAAAGGTGCACCATGACTAAATCTTCTTCACGCAAAGTGCTCCTCCTTGGTTCAGGGGGTCTTAAAATAGGTCAAGCGGGAGAATTTGATTATTCCGGTTCACAAGCTATTAAAGCTCTTAAAGAAGAAGGAGTCGAAGTCATTCTCATCAATCCCAATATTGCCACAATTCAAACCAGCCAAGGTATGGCCGACAAAACCTATTTTCTTCCTCTCACCCTCGAGTTTATCGAACAAGTCATTCAAAAAGAACGTCCCGATTCTCTTCTCCTTTCATTTGGTGGTCAGAGTGCTCTTAATTGTGGCGTTGAACTCTTCTCCAAAGGAATTCTTGCCAAATATAATGTTCAAGTACTAGGCACGCCAGTCGAAACAATCATGGCTACCGAAGATCGCGATCTCTTCGTTAAAAAACTCAACGAAATTGGAGTACATAGTCCTCGCAGCATCGCTACCAGTTCCCTTGAACAATCAATCGAAGCAGCAAAGAAAATTGGCTATCCGGTCATGGTTCGCGCAGCCTACGCACTAGGAGGAATGGGATCGGGAATCTGTCGTAATGAAAAAGAACTTACTCAACGTTGTCAAGCAGCTTTTGCACAAAGTCCGCAAGTTCTTGTCGAAGAATGGTTAGGTGGTTGGAAAGAAATCGAATATGAAGTTGTTCGAGATAAAAACGATAATTGCATCACTGTCTGTAACATGGAAAACTTCGATCCATTAGGAATACATACGGGAGAAAGTATCGTTGTTGCCCCATCACAAACTTTAACCAACACAGAATATCACCTACTACGCGAAATAGCGCTCAAAGTAATTCGTCATCTTGGAATTGTTGGTGAATGTAATATTCAATATGCTCTCGATCCTCATTCTCATCAATATCGTGTTATTGAAGTAAACGCTCGTCTAAGTCGAAGTTCAGCTCTTGCGTCAAAAGCAACAGGATATCCTCTTGCCTATGTCGCTGCAAAACTGGCATTGGGATATGCACTTACCGAAATAAAAAATTCTATCACTCAAAAAACACAAGCCTGTTTTGAACCAGCTCTCGATTATGTTGTCGTCAAAGTCCCTCGCTGGGACTTAGCAAAATTCGAAAACGTTGACAACCACATTGGTACTGAAATGAAATCAGTGGGTGAAGTTATGGCGATTGGCAGAACCTTTCCAGAAGCGCTCCAAAAAGCATTACGTATGTTGGGAACTGGTCTTGAAGGGGTGGTAGGAAATCAATTTCAAAGTTCTAATTTAATCAGTGAGCTTGAGCACCCTACTGACCAACGTATCCTTGCTCTTGCACAAGCATTCGAAGAGGGGTGGACCATCGAACGAATTCATGAGATTACCAAGATCGATTGCTGGTTTTTAGAAAAAATGAAATCAATCATTACCTGCAAACAAAAACTTGCTCAAACGTATCCTCTCAATACTGATTTTTCTCTTCTCCTCCTCGAATCAAAAAAACTAGGCTTCTCAGACAGGGCCATTGCCTCCATTCTTGGTTTAAGCGAAATCGTGATCCGTAAATTACGTCGCTCCTATAATATTCTTCCCGTTGTAAAACAGATCGATACTCTTGCTGCAGAGTTTCCTGCCTCGACAAATTATCTTTACTGTACCTACAATGGTACCGAAAATGATATTACTCCCTCACGTCGAGGTGTCGTCGTATTAGGAAGCGGATCCTATCGCATCGGCAGTAGTGTTGAGTTTGATTGGTGTTGTGTGAATGCTGTCAAAACAGCACGAGAACAGGGACATACCACTATCATGATCAATTGCAATCCTGAAACGGTAAGTACGGATTATGACGTCTGTGACAAGTTATAT
>JAHFSP010000022.1 GCA_023265685.1 Candidatus Woesearchaeota archaeon
TACTTATGCTGGAAAGAATCCTAAAAATCCACAAAAACCACTGCCTCAGTTTCAATGGGAACCATTGCGTATTGAGATTGCTGCAGGTGACGCTCAAGAATTATCTACCCAAGTATGGGAGGCTCTTGCACCTGCTGCTGGAAAGAATGACTTACGTGTTGGTGTTGCTGTGGTGTATGTTTCGCGTGAAGACCGGGGGAAGTATCAGATCCATATTCAGAATCGAGAGGTGTAAAAATGGTATTAACAAAAGAGACAGAGTTAATGGTATTAACACGAGGAACTGATGTCTCAGATGCGACAAAAATGTATCGAACTGCAGGAGAGAATATGAATATGTTCGGTTTAGAAATGCAGTTTACATTAACATATCCACGAGATCATATTCGCTATGGTGAAAATCCGCATCAGGCTGCAGCGGTTTATGCTGGAGATTCTCTTGTTGATTTCACTGTTGTTCGCTCTGCAAAAGGAGGAATGAGTGTGACGAATTGGATGGATGCATCTCGCGGTTTTCGACTTTTGTCTTATTTTGCAGCACCATCAGTTGCCGTGATGAAACATGTGATTCCTTCTGGCTTTGCAACACAGCATGGTGATAATACGTTAGATCAAATTTATGTTAATGCTCGGGATGCTGATGCACGTAGTGCGTTTGGTTCAGTTGTGGTGTTGAATAGAGCTGTTGATAAAGCGACCGCAGAGGCACTGGCATCGACGTTTGTAGAAGTAGTGGTTGCTTCGGAGTATGAAACTGGAGTCTTAGATCTTCTCGAGAAAAAGAAAGATCTTCGTGTAGTAAAATATGATTCTTTTGAAGATATCCCTCGCTTTGTAGAAGACAATACGCGAGGTCTTATTGAGATTCACACTCTTCCAACAGGTCAAGTAATTACCCAACAACCATATCTGACACGCATTCGTGGAGCTTCTGATTTAATCACTGATCCCATGATTCTTAAAAATGGTCAGAGGTATGTTGTTGATCGTGATCCTACTGCTACTGAGATGAATGATTTATTGACGGCGTGGTATGTGAATATTGGGACACGCAGTAATGGAATTGTGTTGGTTAAAGATGGTGTTACCCTTGCAGTTGGTTCTGGTCAACAAGAGCGCGTTGGTGCTGTTGAACAAGCGATTACGAAGGCGTTGCAAAAAGCCTGTGATCGAAAAAGGGTAGAATTAGGTGAATCAGCTGGGGTACTTCGCACTGCTGGTGCAAGTTGGGATGAAATGAGATCTTTCTTAGGATACAATCCCCTCCAAAATGCAGTTGTTTCATCTGACGCTTTTTTTCCTTTTCCGGATTCAGTTGCGCTTCTAGGATCTGAAGGGGTAAAAGCAATTGTTCAACCTGGTGGTTCTGTACGGGATCATGAGATTATTCAGGAAGTAAATCGACGGGGCATGGCAATGGCGTATACGTTAGAGCGATGCTTTGGGCATTTTTAGAAGTGATGAATTAGAGGACTAAACATGACACAAACGCAACCACGATTAAGTTTTTTACGTAATGCTAAACCTGACCCAGCAATGCTTGCCGCTGGACGTTACGGTACTCCTGAAATGTGTCAGATTTGGGGACCGGAAAATACGATGGCGCTTCAACTCTATGTGCAGGGTGTGGCAGCAGTTTCATTGAGTAATCTTGATCCAGAGATTGTACCGGGAGAATTAGCTCGTGAAATTGCTGATCGTGCAACATTAGAACACGTAAAACCTGACAAGATTCGAGAGATTGAGGCGCGTACAGGGCATGATATTATTGGAGTTAATACTGCACTTGAAGAGGTTCTTAGCGAGGCTGCACGAGTTCATGTTAACAAGGCAAAAACAAGTGCTGATACCACGCAACCAGCACGAGCGTTACAGTTAAAAAAATCATTAGAAGTTGTGGCGGACACTATTGAAAACCTACGTGATATTACATTAGAACGCGCGGTTGGTTGGATCAATATACCCTATATGGATGGGACTCATGGTTTTGATGCCCTTCCCACCGTTGCCGGAAGACCTTTTACACATTACGCTGAGATGTTGCAAAGTGGACTTGATTTATTGAAATTTGTGTATATTCATTCAATAATGGGAAAATGGGCAGACGCTACAGGCAATCATCATTCGGCGACAGTGTTAGGTATTAGTGGAATGAATTTAGAAGGAGATTATTGTAACCGGCTTGGTGTGGGACACATGATTGCTCCAGCTCAATTACCTGGATTGGAGTTCGAAGCTGATGTCTTTTTTGTTTTATCTCGGTTCACAGAAACGATGAATAATATTGCCAATTATCTTCATTGGGGTAAAAGCCAAGATGTTGATCTTTTTAGTGATACAAAATCAGGACGTAAAGGATCATCTGCCATGCCTCACAAGGATGTTAAAGGAGGCAATCCTACTGCTGAAGAACAAGTTATGTCTTTACGTCGATATATGCAAGGCAACTTGGTTACTGCGGTAAGTAATAGTGAAATGCGCTATGCACGAGATTTGGCTGCATCGGCTAATAGTCGTATAAATTTTGAAGATGGATTCAAATTTTTTGATCACGCAGCGCGTTCATTAGCTTCTGCTGTGTATCATTTAGGAATCAATGAGGCACGATCGCAGGAGCGCATTGAGAGAACGTACGGCATTACAACATCACAACAGGTAATGATGATTCTTACTGATCCACGACGGGTAGAAGAACCAATGGCTAGGAGTATTGCCCATGATTTGATGGGAGAGTTAGCAACGAGAGCGTATACGACACGTACCCCGTTTATTGATGTGTTGCTCCAAAATGAAGATGTTACCTCTCGAATCAGTTCTGAGCAGCTTCGAGGATTAACAGATCCCATACAATATATTGGACAGAGTAAAGAGATAATAGGCAGAGTATTTGAAAATTATCATCATCAAAGAACGCTAAAATAGAATCTATCTTTTAATAGAATCTATCTTTTTTCTTTCTTTTCCATTCTCCACAATCCTACATCAACATTTATGACTGGTTTGGTGTGGTATTCAAAAGTTGCTTTAATGGGAAAGTCATAGCGTGTAAAGTTAGTGATAGTAAAACCATGGTCTCGCGCCATAGCTTCGACAAATTGTGTTGTAGAGTTTTTATGCATACTGTAGACCAGCGGAGCTACCGCAAAAGCTTTTTCTAAGAACGCTTTGTCAATGTGTTCAGTTTTGGTGCCAAATGGTGGATTTTGGACAACGACATCTACATCTCCATCAAAGAGACGAATATCAACATCAAGAAAATCCGCAGTGCCGATTTCATATTCTTTCGCAGTCTGGTGGTAGTTTTGTTTACAGATAGCAAGAATTTTGGGATCTTTATCAAGGAAATAAACGTGTCGTGCTCCAAGGATGAGAAGCCCGATACCTAAAATACCTGGACCACAGGCAGCATCGAGAACACGTTTGCCAACAACTTCACTATGCATCGCCATCTCCCACACCCAGGTTGCAGCGATTTGAGAAGGCGTAGCATATTGCTCGAGTTCCATTGATGGGTTCTCAAAGCTTTTGAGTTTGCTGAGATAGACAGCGAGATCTTGTTTAGAGCGAATTGGTTTTTGTTGAGATTGGATAGACATGTGATCTAAAGAAGAACTTTTAATAAAAATGTTTAGGCTGCTTTAGCTTGACTTTGTGTTTGAGAAGGAAGCGTGCGTGGGTTTTTAGTATGAGTAGATTGACCGGAGAGCTCACGTTCGCGCTCACGTAATTCAGTTTGATAGCGCTGTAAGGTTGGTTTAATGAGCCGATACCACCCATCTATTGTTTTATAATAAGAAGATTCAGCATTTGGGATAGATACTAAAGAATCTATTTTTTGAAGTTCAGCTAAACTCCCATTAAGTTTAGTCATGATTATAGTGGTATTTGAAAAATTGTAGGTCAGAACAATTTCTTTTCTGCTAACTTGGACTTCAAGTAGATTGCTGAAAGTAATAAATGGAACTGCGGCGTTACGTCGTAGCTCTACGAGTTCACTACGCACGGTTGTTCGCCCAAGTCGATGAGATAATGAGCGCTGTGAGGCTTCAAGATTTTTAAGATGGTTTTCTAGTTGTCGTAGATCTGATTGGATGAATGCGCGTTCTTGAATCGTTTGAGCACGAGTAAACTCGGGAGTAGAATGTGTCGGAGTAGAAGATGTTGGAGTAGCAACACGACGCATAAGAGTTTTAGCCTGATTACTGGCAGCGGTCTGAGCAAGTTTGTTCATGTTTTCGTGTTGTGTTTTTTGTGATAACGCTTCAGCATTTTGTAATTCGTGATAGGCTAGAAGAAGAGGACGTTTGAGGGCTTCGATGCGTTGGTTATTGGTTATTCTATTACTACTTGATAGATCTAGATGTCGGGCTTCACGTAGAATAGATGACGCAAATGGTCGTTCTTTTATGAATCCTTTTTGGCGAGCAAGTTCGCATAATGGAATAGAACGTTCAAGTGCTTTAACAACATTTTTTGTGTAGGCTTTAGCTTGAGCATGGGATGTTTGATTTGCCAACCCTAGGAATTGTTGTTGAAATTCATTAATCTTGGCAATATCAACAACAATAATTTTAATGTACTTATCAATCTCTTCTTGTCGTTTTTGTGCGTGGTGTGCCTGACGTACTACTTCGTCACGACTCCAGCGATCCCAAAATGTCATAGTGGTTGTTAGTTTGAGAGCAGTTATAAAGATGTTTTATCACAGAGAAGTAGAGAAATGATCTATTGCAATTCGTGAGAATGATACGTTGATGCGTGAAGAGTTGCGCCAGATTGTTGTGCTATTGTTCTAAGTCGTTGACCAAGAGTTCGAAACTCTTCATATAGCACGTGATCATCAGGTAAACAACCTTGAGGTGCAACATCCATACCTAGATAGGTAGAGCCTAATTCCTGGCCGTTTGAGATGAGATGAGCATATACTTCTTGAAAAGTACTATGTGGGTCTTCTTTAACACAGCGAGGTTGTTGTACCAGAACGAGTTGGAAATGGGCTGGTCTAAAATTGAGGGGTAAATTGAGAGGTATTAGGGAGCTTGGAGATGCACTTTGTATTATCGATACTAAATCGTCTGTACCTTGTCCCACCATGATCTATTTTTGGAAGATATATTTATATGGGTTTTGTTAATGCTGTATATAGGCTTTTTATGAAGCGAGGTATTTTACAAACTGACTCATAAAACGCTGAAATTCTATTTCGTTTGCAGAAAGAATGTTTTGTTGATCTTTGAGTCGTTCAACATCATGAAAAACACGTTGTAGGTCTCTGACTAATTGTTCCATTAGAATTGGGGCACGTGTATTGGTGAATTGTTCGTCAGCTTGTGCATGTTGAAGTTCTTCTGTGACTCGATCAAGCATGGCAAGAATTTTGAGCACATAATCACGCATTTCATGACAGGATTGACGTAACCGTTCTACAATTTCTTCATCAGTAAGATGGGTGAGATTTATTCTTTGTTTGAGGGTAGGAAGTTGGTCATGAATTTTTTCTATAGCATAATAATGGTCATTAAGAGTTGCGTGGAGATGGGAGAGATTCTGCGCTTCATTTTGGATGATTGTTATTAAGTCTTTAACTTGGTGAGACGTAAGGGAGTCACCATTTAGGCTCGTTGAAGTATAGGCAGAGAATTTTGTGAAATTTTTTTGAACATACTGATGGAGAATGTCGTTGGCAATTTTAACATCTCGATGGGTTTTGGTATATCCATCCATTAAACGTTTCATAAAAGCATTAATTTCAGGAGAGATGGGAGTAACTTGAGCCATAATCCTATAAAAGAGAGATAAGTATATTTAGGTTTCTGAGAAGATTTTTTCTTGAATGTGAAATTATTTACAGAAAATGACGACGTAGAAAATGAAGATATATTCACAAAATCGAAATCTATTTAAAGATCATAACAATCACTTATCATTGGGTGGTGGCTGACAGAGACAGAGGTTTCTGACAGTGTTTAGGGACATGGTTGTCCTAAAAAAGAGGAAGAGGGTAATCTCTTCATTGATAACTTAATTTGAGGTAGTTGTATCTATGTCACAGGATTTTAATATGATTCGTCATGCGCTTGAGGAACATCTTGCTGCGATTAATGAAAATACTTCTGAGATACAAGCGTTATTTGATTATCTTCAAGAGCTTGAAGTTAAGACTGAGAAACTTTCTGCACGTTTAGATCAACTTCAACTAAAAAATGATGTGGTAGCGATGCCGGAAAAGCAGCAGTGTATTTCACTTACACAGTTAGAGAAAAAGATATTTCTTACGCTTTATACTGAGACAACGCCTTTATGTTGGACAGAGATTGCCCAGCGTACTGAATTACCATTAGCAATCATTCAAGAAGGCCTTTCATCGCTCACTGAGAAAGGCGTGCCATTATTGCGTACGTATATCCAAGACCATATCTTTTTCAAGTTGAATCCCCAATTTAAAGAGGTTCAAGCCAAAGAGAATTTAGTGACGTTGTCGTTACAGAGTTTTTTGCCGAATTAGGGGATGAGAAGAATTGTTGTGGTAGGGATTAGCTGTTCTTGGTGTTTGACGCTTGGTTGTTTTTGAAGATTTTTTGTAGGCTGTGTGCTGAGTTTTAGTACGGTTTGATTCTACCGTAATTTTTTACGCATAGCATTGATCTGAGAAGTAAGTTGATCTATATCTTCAGATGCTGATTTTGGAGAAAAAGATGGTAATGAAGAATTGGTTGATTTTGAGGGTTTTTGTATTGCTGAAGGGAATTTTTGATCTTTGAGGGTAGGGGTTAGAGGGGGAGTTACGTTACGCTGAACCGGAAGAGGAGATAATGATGGTGTAGAAAGTTTTGTTGTTTTGTTTCCGGTAATAATAACCGGTTTTGAGACTAATTTTGCTTTTCCCATAATAATTCTTGCTGGTTGCGGTTTGGGTTGAGGCATTTTTGGTGCGCCCATAATAATACGAGCTGGTTGAGCAGGGAGCGATTGATGATAGGATACTTGTTTTTTTGCTGCGATGACTTCTTTAGGTATAGTGGTGATGATGCGAGGGGTACCTGCAATGTGTTGGGTAGAGGAGGTAGTTGGGACACGAGAAGAAGTTGCTGCGAGAGCCATAGATCTTGTAGGAGCAACATAAGAAGGATCAAGCGAGCTGATAGTTTGGTCAATACGATTGAGTTGTTCAGAGAGTTTTATTGATTTTGGTGAAACCGAAGAGGTTAATTCTTTAGAAGGAAGGAAAGAATTTGGAGATGAGAACTGGTCATTTAATAGAGAGAAGTTTTGATTATGTAGATTGAAATTATAAAGTGAGAGATTTCTTGCACGAACGCGGGAACGATACCAGATGATGAAGATAAACAGAATAATAACTGCGCCGATCAAAATAATGAGGGGAATAATAGAATCCTGGGTGAAAAATGTGCTTCGAAATGAACGTACATCGCTTAGCAACGAGGGATTTTGAAACAAAATAAAGACCATGAATACGGCGCCCAACGCAAGAAAACAGAGTAAGGTTGCACGCGTAGAGGGGTGTATCATACAGGAATGATTTTTTTGGCAGATAAAAAGGTTGCGGAGAGATATAATCCTTTTATTTATCACTTTTAAGTGATAATTTTGCAAATATTTATAAAAAATGAGCTTATTTTGCTCTTATGGATGAATTTGATCGCGGTTTTGAAGAAATTGGACGTGAATTGGCAACTGATGGTTCAGGATATGGACCTCTTACTCCGCCACGGGTTGTTACGCCCAGTAGGACATTTACTCCCACTCGATATACATCTATACAAAATAATGGTTCTACTAATCTGGTTATTCCCGGACCTTCTCTAGCTGTGCGTCTTCATTATAATAAACAAGCTCAGGATATTGCTCTTGGCACTCATCCGATGTACCCAGTCTCTAGGGACTGCGGGGCTACTTCCGCTGGTCGCCTTAATAGAGCAATTGCGGATCTGGTGGGACTTGAACTGGAAGCCCGTATGACAAATGGATCTATTGAAGCACAAGAATATGTTTTCTCAATTGCACAACGGCGAGAAGTGTATGAGCTTGTTCGTGATACACTGTATATAGATACTTCCGATACAGTAGAAGTATTAACTGATGATACACAACGTAATCTTGAAGTTCAACAACGATCTTTTCAACTTAGACCAGGAAGCGAACTTACTAATGATACCGAACGATTATGTAAAATTTTAGAACGATTGAATGATAATTATGGAGAAATGATTGCTCAAGATACGTTTGGTGAGGATGATTTAGAGTTACTTGATCGTATTGATGAAGTACGTTCTTTTTATAGAAATGCACTGGCACGAGTTGCAGTTGATCTAACCAAATACGCAGTATTCATACCCTCTGTGGAAGAAACATTAAGAGGTTATCAGCAAGAATTTTCTGAGCTTCTCATGAGAGAATATCGTGAATTACAATCAGGAAATAGAGAGTGGGCGCGACTGTTTCATAATGCTCGAAGTCAACTGCGTGTTAAAATGTTAGAATTAGAGAGTGTTTACTCAAGTTAAAAGAATGCATGATCAGGCACATTAATTTCTAGGTATTTGAAGTACTAACTGTTCTAATTTACCTTCTAAAAGTGAGAGACGCCGACGATTACGAGTACGAAAAGAATAGTAATCTTGTTTTGTGCGCCATAAGTCTATGATAGTCACATTGATTCTTTCTGGTTGATCACTAGGGCTAATTGTTGGTTCATATCCCGGTGGAGGATTTTCAGTGGAGTCATTGGGAGTAGAGTTTTCATTCGGAATAATTGTCGAACTATAATAATGCGGGGATTCTTTGTAGAAAAAGGGGAAGGTAAGCTCGATTAGAGTACGAAAAGCAGTATAATCTCGAGTGAGAATGGTGTATTCTTGAACGACTTGTTGCGCAACGGAAAAATCTTTTTGTCGATGTAGAAAAACCAATGATAGTTTACCTCCAAGATATTTTTAGGTATTGGTCTACGTTCTTTCTCGTTCTCTACCCAAAGTAATGAGCTTTATCTTCTTTGATTTGTTTGGCACGAGCGGAACCAAAATAGTCACCAAGTTGTTTATAATGCTCTTCAGTCTCTTTATCTACAGATGGACGTACAACTTCTAAAGCTTTGTTAAAATGATCAACTGTTATTTCTTTGGCTTTAATATCTTCCCTTAGAGCGAGCATAGCAGCTTCTCGGCATACTCCTTCGATGTCTGCACCAACATAGCCTTCTGTTTTTTTAGCGAGATATTTTGCGGGCGTCATGGTTTTGGAATCTGTTCTCTTTTCAGAACTCTCATCATCAAGAGCATCTAATCCATCTGCTGAAACTGCTTCGTCTGATGCTAATCGAGAGGAAGTTTTATTTTGCCCTGTAGAATTTTGTGCTGTAGATTTTTTCTCATCACGATTTTGAGATGGTTTCTTTTTGAGTATTGTAGATTCGAAAAAGTCTTTGGTGAGAGGCATTTTAGCAAGATAGATCTCAAATGTTCTTTCGCGCCCACTCTCATCAGGAACTGGCGTGAGGATAATTCGATCAAAGCGACCTTGTCGTAAGAGTGCAGGATCAACAATATCGGGGCGATTCGTAGCAGCAATCACAACAACATCATTAAGACTTTCTAGACCATCCATTTCTGTAAGCATCTGATTAACGATACGTTCGCTGACTTTGGAATCACTGTCACTGTGTCGTTTTGGAACCAGCGCGTCAATTTCATCAAAGAATAGAATTGTTGGAGCAGTTTGACGTGCTTTACGAAATATTTCACGAACGGCTTTTTCTGATTCACCGACCCATTTACTTAACATACTTGGTCCGTTGATGAGAATAAAGTTCGCTTCGCTTTCTTTGGCAACGGCTTTGGCAAGCAGTGTTTTTCCTGCACCAGGAGGACCATAGAGAAGAATTCCTCGAGGAGGACGAATGCCCATACGTTTGAAGACTTCAGGTTGCTTGAGGGGCCATTCGACAGCTTCTTTGAGTTTTTCTTTGACCTCTTCTAAGCCGCCAATGTCTGTCCAACTCACATCGGGAGTTTCGACAAATACTTCACGCATGGCAGAAGGACGAACGACTTTGAGCGCGTCAATAAAATCACGTTGACGGACAATGAGTTTTTCAAGAATATCTTTAGGGATTGGTTGACCTTCTTCAATGCCTTTTACTTTTAAATCAGGAAGAACACGACGTAATACAATCATTGCTGCTTCTTTGGCAAGGGAGTTCAGATCAGCACCAACAAAACCGTGAGTTACTTTGGCAATATCTTTAAGTGAAACAGTTTTTTCTAAGGGCATGTTCCTGGTATGAATTTTAAGAATTTCCAGACGACCTTCTTTGTCTGGTACACCGATTTCAATTTCGCGATCAAAACGACCTGGTCGGCGTAATGCTGCGTCAAGAAGATTGGGCATGTTGGTGGCTGCAATGACAATGACTTTACCACGGTTCTTGAGTCCGTCCATGAGTCCGAGAAGTTGTGCAACGACACGTTTTTCAACATCACCACGGGTTTCTTCACGTTTGGTAGCAATAGCATCGATTTCATCGAAGAAAATAATAGAAGGAGCGTTTTCTTCTGCTTCTTCAAATTTCTTACGTAGATTTGCTTCTGATTCACCATAAAATTTAGAGATGACTTCTGGTCCATTAATGAGAATAAAATGAGCATTAGTTTCTGAAGCAACCGCTTTGGCAAGAAGTGTTTTTCCTGTTCCGGGTGGACCGTGAAGCAAAACGCCTTTAGGCGCTTCGATTCCCAATTTTTCAAAAATTTCGGGGTGTTTGAGAGGAAGTTCGACCATTTCTCGAACTTTTTTGATTTCTTCTGTTAGTCCGCCAATGTCTTCGTAATTGATACCAAGTCCGAGACCTTCATCTTCACGAAGTTCAACTGCTTGAGGATTGAAAAGAATTTCTGTTTCAGCAGTAATGACTGAAATTTCGTTACGGGGTTGAGTATCGGTTACAATGAATTTAAGGTCGCCAAATCCAAAACCAGCAAAATGTCCACCTGCAAATTGCCCTAATTCGTTTTCCATCATGGAGAACAGTTCGTTGAGTTCATTACTAGGTCCTGCATCACGTCGACGAGTACGTCCTAACGAAACAATATCCCCTTTAACCACAGCTTTACCTAGCAAGCCTTGTTTGAAAATTTGAGGAGGAGCTTTGATGAGTACACCCTTTTGTGCGGGTGCGATGGATACTTTTTTAGCAGCCTTTACGATGGCTTTTTTGACTTCGACCATTTCACCAATTGAGGTTCGAGCGTTACGTCGGATATTTCCATCCATACGAATAATATTAAGACCAATATCTCCAGGATAGGCGCGATCAACCATGGCGGCAGTTTTACGCTCACCTTTGATTTCAACAAAATCCCCAGCGCTTACACCAATTTGACGCATGAAACTTGAATCTATTTTGACAATGCCTTTATTTACATCATCTTGGACTGCTTCCATTACTTTAAGTTTTAATGGAGGTATCTCTGTTGTGTTCATAGGGCGGTGGGGTTTTTGGCGTTTTATAAAGATTATGGTATAGAAATGATGAGGTTTTCGAGAGGGTTAAATCTTACTGCACAAAAAGATATAAAGCTTGAAAATATACTTTGAAGATGACGAAACGGCCACTTACTACACCATTGCTGGGCGGTTCATTAGAAGTGGTTTCATCGTTGGTGAAAGGTCTTGGTGGAAAAACGCATCATCACGATTTAGCGTCTCTTACAACCCAGATTGAGAAAGCACGACAGGTCTTCTTCTTCTTAATAGATGGATTGGGGTATGATATGCTTGCAACCCTTCCTAAGAATAGTTTTTTGGTGAAGGAATGTCGGGGACGTGTAGAGAGCGTGTTTCCGTCTGCAACGACAGCAGCAATTACAACACTCTTGACGGGTTTGAGTCCGTTAGAGCATGGAGTGACAGGATGGTTTACGTATTTTACTGAGATGGGAGAAATGGCAGCAGTGTTGCCAAGTAAAACACGAGCGGGAAAAGCGTTGAAATTGCCTACAAAAATAGTGCCTCGTTCGTTCGTGGATCAGATGCCAGTTCGTAAAGAGTTGATTATTAAGAAAAATTTGGCAAAGAGTCCATTCAATTCACTCTTGGTGAAGTGGGATGACACGCTGACATTTCAGAATATGGGAGGGATGTTTCGTGCATTACGTGCGAGCGTGAGTAAGAGTGCGAGTAATAATGCTGATGATACGAAGAGAACGTTTACGTATATGTATTGGGGTGGATATGATGATATTTGTCATTTGTACGGAAAGCAGAGTGAGAAAGCACATCGGATGCTCAAAGAGTTAGATGCAAGACTTGGTGAATTTGCAAAGATGACTGAGTCTGAGGGGACATTGCTTATTGTGACGGCTGATCATGGGCAGATGACAACGACACGCAAGAAGACAATCTTACTTAATCGTGATGCGTATTTTACAGCGTGTCTGCGAATGCCGTGCGGTGGAGAACCACGTGCACTATTTTGTTATGTACAACCAGAACGGCGACAATTCTTTGAAAAATACGTACAACAAAAATATCGAGCGGTGTTGAAACTTTATAGGACTGAAGAATTAATTGGAAAATTTGGTTCTGGAACGCAGCATCCACGCTTTCTTGAGAGAACTGGTGATTACGTTTTAATTCCAAAAGAGAATTATGTTTTACGTTTCTTTATGCAAGGACAAGACGAGGTTTACTATCCTGGGCATCATGGTGCGTTGAGTGATGAAGAGAGAATGGTGCCGTTGATTGTTAAGAATATGTAGAACTCTGTATGTAGCATTCTGTATGTATAATTCGGTAGAAAATATTTATAAATAGTCACTTAGAGATGATTACATGATACACCTAGCATTACCATTCAACGCCGATGGTATTAAAACGTTATATGGATTGAATGACATACAAGTTCCTCATCCTATTTTTTTGGGACAGAGTGAAGCATCACTGTTAAACACCACAAATAATCTCACTATTCCTGAAAAAAACTATTTTTTTAGTTGCGTTGATGATACGCTCCTCGTGAGTCCTGTTACAGGGAGAGTAGTACGTGTTGATCAAGAACCACAAGGATATTTAGAATATGTTTGTCGAAGACCATCGTGGAAAACCCTGTTCGGTTTGAAACCTGCAATAGGGATCCATGATACCCATTTTTTGGTTCTTGAAACTAACGATGGCCTGGTAAGGCTAGAACACGTCATAACTAATCTGCGTAAAGGTTCAAAATTAGACCAAGGTGAGGATATAGGGCAGGTTGGAGGATATTGTGGCTTTCCTCATATTCATATGTATGGCGTAACTACCATATCCGATACAGTCCCTTCACAACAATTACAATTTGATGATCTCCCTACAAAAACTAATTTTTATTATGAAGCAACGGTAATTGAATTACAAAAACGTCAATTAGGTTCTCTTTCTCTTACTGATCAACAAAAAAGAATATCAGATACAGAAGGGTTTAATGCTTTTTGTTATGATTGTATGTCTCGAGCCGATTCCATGGAAAGATTAAGCCGAGAATAAGTGAAAAAAATACACAAGTAAAAAACAAACACCAATGAATTTAAAAAAATTACAAAAGTAATAAGAAAGAAAATTTGTAATAAGAAAGAAGGCTTACGGTTTTGCCTTTACTTTTGGTAAAGGAAGCGGACTAGGTAAGCTGATGTCTTCACTGATTTTAATGGCTTGAATGTTACCTTTGTGGAGAGCAGCGTTAACAATTTGTTCCATAACTGGACCAGGAACACGTTTTTCTTTTGCCCACATTTTCTTAATCTCATTCACTTTAGCATCAGTTTCAACGTAGAGAACTTGACCTTCTACTTCGATGCGACCAAGATCTGGTTCGTATCCGCAGTTAAAGCTGAATGTGAATTTAAGACCTTTTTTGCCTTCTACTGCAAAGCTTAAGTCTTCAATTTCTTTAATAGAAACATTATTATGAATTTTAACTTGTCCGCCGCGAGTGCTTAAATTACGCTCAGCGTGAACTTTATGAATATTTATTTTTACAATAGTCATGATGGAACCACCTGTTTGTGTTTTCTAGTAAAGAAAGAGGGGGGTTTATAAAGTTTGCTTTGGGATAGTGCTATTTGAGGAGTATAACAGTTACCTACAAGTCTTACTCTTTTGAATTACGTTGGGCAGTGTATTCTGTGATGGTTCGTTCCAGTTCGTTAAGAGCATCTTTGCGAAATTGGAATTGGTGGCGAACTTCTTGAAGAACTTCGACTGCTCGTTCACGGTTAGTAAACCTAATTTGATCTTTGAGAAGAGCGATATGTTGTGCAGTAGTCTGAATGGAAGTCTGAAGTGTGGTTTTAGTTTGTTTAATACTTACAAGTACTTTGTGGGGTAAGCCTGCAGTACTATCAAGTTCTGTAATGATTTTTTGTGTTTCATGATAGAGTTGAGTAAGAGCTGTTTCATTTTCAAGAAAAGTGAGGATACTGCGTTGTGCGGTACGCCAATCGGCTCGTGGAATAGCATCATTAGCATTCATTAGTAATTCATGCTGTTCCTGAAGATGTTTTTGTATGTCAGCAATGGAATCATTAAGGTCATCGAGGGATTCAGTATCGGGTTGAGCACCAACGATAATAGAATTAAGATGATTGCGAGCGATATCGACAACCTGTGACCAAGATGTAGAGTCGTGCGTACGCTCTAGTTGAGTTGCATTAGTACGAACAGAAAGGGCATAACTGTCAGTGTGAGGGTGATACGCAACATCGATACTTCCTTGAAGTTGGTTATTAAGCATCATGCGTACACCAATTGTGGCTTGACGGTTACCTGTGAATTTGGTAAAGAAAGAAGGTGTTTGATGATGAGCGGCTATGGACCAGCCCACCCTCGTTGAGGCAATATGACGACGTAGAGACGCTTGAAAATCTTCTTTTTTGCTATCAAAAAAGCGATTGGCTTCATTCACAAGAGCGCTCGTTTCAGGATCTTCGTGACCGTTGGAGCGTTGGACGACGGCGTCCCAAATTTCAGTTGGCATGGGTGGAAGAAGAGTAGAATGATTATTTATGTGTTTTGATAGTGGAGAGCATTTAGTCGTGAGTACAGAGAATTATAGGAAACGTTCGCGAAGATGTTTAATAACTGGCGCGAGGCTTTGGTAAGTTCGTGTTCCATTAGAACATAACTTTAAATCCCCTTGATTTGGGTCGTAGACCATTGCAGCAGTATGGGTTGTTGTTTCTCCCGCAGCTTCGCCACTTATGTCATACGTTCGAAAAGGAGGGGCATTGGGACGTTCATATTTTCCGGAGTTATATCTTAAGCTCGTATAACGTGTACTTCCTCGAAGTTCTTGCATAAGTTGTGCAATTTCACGATCAACCTCTTCAATATTAATTACCATCAAGATAAAGCGCCCTTGTACTTTAAATATAAAACTATCTCTCTTAGAGGGATTATTTTCCAAGTATTATTGTTTTATTTCCACAATTCTCCCATTGTTGACTTTTACGATTTCGTGCGGTGCGATTCGTAGGAGAGCTTGGGGTGATCCTCCACCAGCATAGACGTAGTCTTTTTGCATGACTCGTTCATCAATGAAGAATTGGGTTTGATAACCGATTGGGGGTGTTCCTCCTACAGGATAACCAGTTTTTTCTAGCACTATTTCCGGTTTGGCGATGGAGATGTCTGTGTTTAAAATAGCTTTCACTTTCTTAAGATCAAGTTTATCTTCGCCTTTGAGAATACAGACGATAAATCCCCTATTCTTTGTTGAGCAACAGATACTTTTGATAAAATCAGTGGGCTCGGCCCCTACGGTTGCTGCAGCCTCGCTAACACTATGACAAGATTGAGTAAAGATGAGATGTTCTGCAGCGAGAGTGTGTTCTTCAAGAAAGGCTGCGAGTTTTGCTTCGTAGGTGTTCATGGGTATGATAGAAAGAGATTATTATTAAAAAATGTACTAATTTGAGAATGCACTTAGTAATATAATCATAAATAATAAAAAAAAGATCAACGCGGCATAATTATTTCACAATGTCCTGCACCGCCACCCTCCATGTGACCACCTAATGCACGACATCGTCGGATGTGAGATGCGCTATAAGCGGCACCAGCAACATTGGCACCATCATCTGTTACAGGTTGTGATGTTCCAATAACTTCGCCATTTTGGTCGACAAATGTTACTGGGGTGTCGTCATCGGATGAAGCAGGGGCGCGTACCGAATACAACGTAGCAATTCCTAGAATAACAACGACCACTAATAAACCTACAATCAACTTACTATAATCTTTTGGAGCTTCTCTCATTAATTACACCTATTTTTGTTGATGTTAAAGGGTGAAACTTTAAAAAGTATTGTTACCCCCCCCCAATGGTTATCTAAGAATCACCTCGGAACGTTGGTCTCACTCGAATATTCTTTCGCTGCTTCCAAAATGATGTGACCAATCGACCCCATAAATTTACCTGCTTCCATACACTACGGTGTGCCGATCATTTTACCAAAATCACATATTTTTGGAGTTATAATGTGAGCTTTCCGCCAGTGGGGGTCGGTTTTTCTTGAAATATTACGAAAATGGATTTTTGGAGAAATGGAAGAATTGAATGGGATTGTGAGTTTACTTCTTCACAGTCTTTTTGGGAACGGTCTTCTTTACAGCTGTCTTTTTCACTTTCCCTTCAACGGTAACATTAGCTTCGAGTTCACGCGCTACTTCTTTGGAGACTTTCTTCGCCGCAGCTTTCTTGGGCGTGTCGCCAGTTTTAACAACGACTTTATCCACGTTGACTTTGCCGTCTTTGATGTTCATGAGGGTTTTACATTTGGGATATTTGTTGCAGCCCAGGAACTCGCCAAAAAAGCTTTTACGTAGGATCATTTCGCCGTCACCACAGGTCGGGCATTTCATGCCTTCTTCTGGGTATTTTTTCCCACTTTTGGCATCAACTTGCACGGCAGCACCGCGGCTGACACAGTCGGGATTAATACAGGTAACGCGTCGAGTTCGACCTTTACCTACTTCAATAATGGGATTTTGACATTTTTCACATTCTTTGCCGGTTGCTTTGATAGGGCCCATTTTAGGAATGGCAAAGGTGGTGGAACAATCGGGATATTTGTCACAGGCGACGAAGCGGCCGAATTTACCACGACGAACCATTAACTTTCCTTCCTTGCATTTTTGGCAGGTGCCCATGAAATTTTGAGTGTCTTGGGTTTCACGAATGGAGACGAGGATTTCTTGTCCAATAACTTTTTCTTTCTTCTTGAAATCACCAAGAAGTTTCGTGAGAAAGGTTTTTGCACGTTCAAGAATCTGATCAGGAGTTTTCTTTTCTTCACGAATTTTGTCCATGTCTTCTTCAAACTCAGCGGTGAGTTGTTCATCAACAATGGCAGGAGCATGATTTTCTAATAATCGAGTGGTTTCCATACCTAATTGACTGACAGTGATTTGGACGCCTTCAATATAGCCTCGTTGAAAGAGACGCTCAAGAATATCGGCGCGTGTGGCTTTGGTTCCAAGATTACGTTTTTCAAGTTCTTTGATAATTGAAGACTGGTTGAAACGTGAAGGAGGTTGTGTCTCTTTGTCAATTTGATTAAGTTCTTTAATGGTGACGTGATCGCCTTCTTTCATATCTGGTAGAATTGTATCTTCGGCTCGCACATAGGGCTTATAGAAAACATACCATTCTTCTTTGAGAGTACGGGTTCCTCTGGTGACGAAAATTTCTTTATTTACATCTAAAAGCACTTCCATAGTTTCACGTAATGCTGGTTTGGCAAACGTGGCCATAAAGCGTTTGACGATTAAGTCGTAGACTTTTTGCTGACGAGGATTGAGGCTTTTTGGTGCAACGCCTGTGGGGTAAATAGCAGGATGTGCAGGGTCGGTTTTAGGTCCGTTGTTAGGGATGAGGCTTTTTTCTTTTAAGAGCTGAGCGCAGAGATCTTTGTACTCACCTTGTTTAGCGAGATCTTGCATGATTTTCGTAAAACCAAGTTTAGGATCTAATTGTTGAGAAGAAGTACGTGGGTAGGAGGTGACTCCGGCGAGATAGAGATTTTGGGCAATGTCAAGCGTTTCTTTTGGTGTGATTTTGAATTGACCATAGGATTCTGATTGTAATGTGGTTAAGTCGAATGGGTGAGGAGGAGCATGTTGGCGTTGGGTTCGTTTGACGGATTGAACAAGTGCTTGTTTTGCTCCTTTGATCGTTTTGAGAATTCTTTCGACTTCGTTTTTGTCAAAAATTTTATCGCCTTCATGAAACGCTTCAATATCAGTTTTCTTGAAATCGCCAAGAAGTTGAATGAGCCAGAATGGAACGGGTACGAATGCTTGAATTTCTCGTTCTCGATCAACGAGAAGTTTGAGAGCTGGGCCTTGGACTCGACCTACAGACATGACTTTAAATGATCCTGCTGCTTTTACACTTGCTGTTAACGCACGAGAGAGATT
>JAHFSP010000023.1 GCA_023265685.1 Candidatus Woesearchaeota archaeon
TTTGTTACGAATACAATCAAGGGAAAAACCCATTAACTCTCGTTTTCTTACATGGTGTTGGAGGTAATTGGACTGTTTGGAAAAAAGAATTAGACTATTTCCAGAAAAAAGGGTTTTCAACCATTGCCATCGATCTACGTGGTCATGGAAAATCAGCAGCACCACTTGATTTTAAAAAATACCAAGTCACTAATTTCATGAGAGACATCCATGGCGTCCTCAAATCTGAAAAAATCAAACAGTATGCTCTTGTTGGCCATAGCTTGGGTGGTGCATTCGCGATCCAATATTGCGTACGCTACAAACGCTACTCTCCCGCTGCCCTCATTCTGATTGAAGGTGCCTGCATCTGGCCTTTTGACCATGATCATCTACTCAATAAGGGTCCTTATTTTTCTCACTTACTCAAATTCATTTGCCAACACACACCCACTCGTCGATGTTTTAAAATTCTCAAAGACATCGATCTCTCAGAAGACAAACTAAAAGATAAAATGCATCTTCTCGGCTATTTACTTCACATCACCCCCATTAAAACACTGGCCATGACCCTTGAAAATACCGAACGCTTTGTCTTTAAAAATCTTGAACACATTCACACTGGTCTAAGTCAACTCGCCATTCCTACTCTGCTTATTGCCGGAGCTGACGATAAAATCATGCCACCAGAACTCTCCAAAATAATTAAACAATACAAAAAAGACGCTAAGCTTCATATCATCAAAGGTGCAGATCATCATATCATCATGCAAAACGCTGACAAAGTAAGTTCCATCATGAATCGCTTCGTTAAAGAGAATGTGTTATCAAATCTCTCTCCTGACTCTTCTTCATCTACCTCTACTCTCAATTCTTCATCCTCTCTCAATTCTACTTCATCTACTCCTACTATTTCTGTCCCTAAATCTTTATAAAATAGTTATTCTCAAAATATCTATGGCTCAAGATCAAGAAAGACCAGCAAATGAGGCAGCATGGTACTCCCATTCACCTAGTTCAATATTTCCTTCATCTCACACATTTCATTATCTTACCAACAAATGTTCTGCCGGTCCCACTGTTCTTTTTATTCATGGTCTACCTGGTCATCGAGAGGTAGGATTCCAGCGTGACGCAGCCCGTTATCTTGCAAAAGAGGGTATTGCACAAAGCGTTCGCTACGATCTCGATCGCAATTCTAAACAATGGGAACGATCAAAAGATAATCGAGGACTTTTGGGGTCAATAGCGCAACTCAAGAGCTTTTCCTATGTCACATTTCAAGATCACTGTGATGATCTTCTACAACGTCTCCAACACACCTCAAGTTCGCAACCAGAAAGACCCATCATCCTTGCTGCCCATTCCTATGGCGCCATGCTTGCTCTCTATGCAGTAGCTCACACCGACACTTTTCCAGATATCACGGGAGTATTTCTCAGTAATCCATTCATCACAAAAAGTTTTCGCCATCATTTTCTCTCTGGATTTGAAGGAATGCCTAATCCCCAACAAAGTCTAGAACATGCCGCATCGTATAATGGCTCTATCGCTATTCTCTACGATCAATATGATCAACTTGTACCTTCCCGAAATAATGCCATCCAAATTCTCAGATCCCGCCAATCAGCAGGTCTTTCCACCCAAAGCAGAATTTATAATTCTGTCAGACCAGATCACGATTTCATCAAACCAGACTCCCGTGAGAAATATGTTTCAGACCTCGCAGAGTTTGTAAAAAGTATTACTCCACAAGAACCAAATCCGGCTGCATAGAAAAGTAATGATCTATCTAAGAGGACTTTCTTAACTATACCGATTCTTAATCTTCCCTTTGTACGGATAGTCATCAAAAGAATACAATTGCACTTTTGGTTGAGCTAAATCGCCAAGCTTTTTTACCGTCGCACGATATCCTTCATTCACATCCTGCAATGATTTCATAATTAACGTCGTAAATTCCTTTTCTAATTTAGGTGATTTTAACATTCCTTTCTTGAGTTGAAACTCAATAACGAGGTGACGAACGTGATGTTCATCAAACACCGTACGAAACTTGAACGCTCCCGTCGCACTCGCCGAAATAATTTTATTACGATACACGCATTCTTGAATATTTTCAGGATAGACAAAAAACGCATTATATTTGACAGGTCCATCTTCTCGACCAACAATATACATAAACGGCAAGGGCAGCACAAATTCACGCTTAACACCAAACCTCCCTAAAATCTCATGTAATTGCTTATGGGTAAACGTTCCCCCAATATCTTCAAGATTATACTTAATCACCGGTTGAGCTGCTTCAGGTAAAATGGTTGTAAACACCATCTCCTTTTTAGTATTAGCATACACATACAGATTCAGCGGATACTGAAAGATCATTGGTGTTTCTTGAACGTCACCAAACAATGCATGGCGCAGCGCAGGGTCTTTATCTGCGAGTTGGCGAATGAATACTGTGTCGTCTGTCTCTGTCCCACCCAGGATTCCAATATCAGATGCACCAAATCCAGAACGTACTTTGGCTCCTCCAGCGTTTTTATGAATATAATCTCGCCAACCTTCTGGAAAATCTTCTCCTCCCCCAATAAAATGAACTTTATATCTTTTCCAATTAAACTTATTCGCGTTACCAAAATCCACTAAATCTTTAATGAATGGTGGATACCCCGAAATAATAATTTGTTCAAATTGTGCTCCAATATCATTCATCGTTTGAAAAATTTCTTCTTTATCCGGGCCAACATTGATCACGGGACAATGATACGTTGCTAACATGTTAAAATTGATTCCTGTAACCCAACTACCTAAAATAAACGCATTAATAATGAGTGTTTTCTTCTCATGCACCTGAAAATTGTGATCCAACCCAATACTCAACGCATTTTTTCCAAAATGATCTTCTGCGCGTGATTTCGCCCAATAACATTGTACTCCAGAATGCCCTGAACTCTTCACAATCAAACTGATATTGTGCTGATCTCCATCTTTGCACATACAAGCAAGATTCTTTGCAGTAAACACATAACTCTTTTTTGTTGTTTCCGGTACCTTAGTAAGAAAATCTTCTTTACTTTTAATCTGAGTAGGATCAACATGATGTTTAGCCAAAAAATTTTTGTAATGGGGGATACGTGCTGCATTATCACGAAACGAATAGACTAAATACTTCTCCTGTAACAGTTCCACAAACTCTGGATCTAAATCCAGAAATTGGTCTTTGAATGCCTGATAATCTCGTCCTCGTCGAGAAATAGACTTATGAACTGCTGAAAATGGCAGAACACGTAATGCAGCTTTTTTCAATCGACCCATATTTTTAACCTACCTACTCTCTCTCTCTCAATAAATTTTACAAAATCACAAATATCTCTCAAACTTATTTTTCTTATCAACAAGTATCATCTTTGGTTTTACCGGCTTAGCAGTTATCTCAAACGCCATAATAATCACTTCATGACCCTTCTTAATCAGATGCGAACACGCACCATTCATGCAAATCACACCTGAATTTTTAGGACCTGCAATCGTATAAGTCTCTAATCGAGCGCCCGTCGTATTACTCACCACCAGAACTTTCTCACCTGGCCAGATATTTGCTTTCTTGAGCAACACCTCATCAATGGTGATACTTCCAATATAATGGAGCTTAGCCTGAGTAACCGTGGCTTTATGAATCTTAGACTTAAGAACAATACGCATGGAAAATACCTCTTGAGCAGATAATCTGCATCTAATAAATAACTTGCATTTAATCAGTTAAAAACATTCTTTACTATTTAATGGGAGTGAAAGTTAATAATGTTTATATACACTGCTCATTTTTAACTCAAAATGGTGGAGTTATCCGATCTACTCGACTACCCTATTCATGTCCAATCACAAGGACCTGTTGTTGGTGGAAGAACAGCACGTCTTCTTGCATTAGCGGTTACCAGCACACATCCCCACATTCTGAATAATGTTTTTAATGGAATTGAACATCTCCCCTCAGCCCCTCAAAAAGACTTTCAAATCGACCCCAGCATTGATCAACATCTCAATTCTCAAACACGGGTTGCTCTTCAAGGAGTCTTAGGCAATCCTGAATTCTGGTGGACCCTTTCTGACCAACGTAAATTTGTGTATAATGTTGTTGAACAAACTCAAGATCCCCTTCTCATTTTTAATTCAACCTATTACGGGCGCGGTGATCAAACTTTTCAAGTTGTAACCAGTCTCATGCGTGCCGGTTTTCACCCTTTTCCTATCATGAAAGCGTTTCTCGGTCCCATGACCCGCAAGTTTAACCATTATCTCCACACTCAAGTAGTAGGGGGATTTCCTGCGTTTCTCAAATCTGTTGCACGAAACCAAATGGACATTGAAGTACGCTACGACCACGCTTCAGAAGTCAATCCTCTTGCATCACTTCTAACCTCTGGCGCACTTGCAGCCGGCATTCGCGAATTTTATGGTCAGTTAGATCATATAACTATTCGAGCGTTACGTTCTCCATTCGAGGTTGGAACAGAAAAATTCATTGCAGATCTTTTTAACAAACACACTGAAGTACGATATGATGCAAGTCATTGTATCTACGACTCAGATTCAGGTCGTCATCTTTACCGCTTCGAATGGCAAAGGCCTAAACGTAGTATGGTGCGTAGGATTATTGATCCTCTACTTGAACCACTCTACCTCATGGGTCGTGCTCTCTACGGAAAAAGTGAAACCAGTCGTCTACAATTGAGCACACAACGTGTTGACGCTATTCAAGAAACCGGCGATCAAAATGCTATTCATGCAACCCAAGAAGCCTTAGCCGCAGCAGAAGCCCGAGCAGCAGAACAGACCGCAAGAGCAGATGCTGCTGAAGCAGAAACTCGCGCAATGAGGGCAGAAGCAGCAGAACGAAAAGCACTTAGTGAAGCAACAATCCGCGACCAAATTCGTAGAGGAGTAATTCATGGGTTGGCAAATCTACGAACCGAAGTAAGTGTAGCAGAAAGTGCCCCAATGCTAGATTATACTGCTAGAAATCTCCAGTTGATACATACTCTTGCACAGCAAACATCCAATCCAATTTTGATTCGATACCTCGCAGTTGTAAGGACAAGTGTTGATTTACCTTCTCTGGAGTCAGTTTCGCTTGATGTTAACACCATTCGTGACGACCTAGATTTTGCAATTACAGCAGATACCCCCTCTATTTTCATTACAAAAATAAAAGGTATAGAAAGGGATCTAGATGAAGAGCTAAACCGATCTCCATATCAAGACGCAATGAGGCATTGTTTTTCACCAATAGAACTATACTCTAAAGGCGGTGCTGCAGTTGAAAGAATTAGTCGTCTTATTGAAGAGTTAAGTTCAAGTTCAAAATCTGATAAGTTTAGTATTCGTAGTATTGTTAGTGATGCCCTAGAACGTCTTCTTGCTGACACCACTGTCGTTGATTCTACAAAAGTTCGGTATCGTATTGATGTCGATCCTTCTCTTCATCTTCAAGCAAATGTTACTGATGTACGTCGCACCCTATACGACACTCTCAATAATTCATTAAAAGCATGTTCAGAACTCAACGAAGAGCCCCAGATTCTCGTTCGTGCTGCTCCATACGCAAATTTAGAAGAATCGGAGCGTCTACGATTTGAAGGTGCATTTTCTAATGTCTCAGAACCAATATTTTATCTTGAATGTAGGGATAATGGTAAAGGGATGAATCCAGATCTCGCTCAAAGATTAATGGAAAATGCCAATGGAAACGGCCCCATAATTGCAACCTCGAGCAAAGGGAGCGATGGGAATAAGGGAGTAGAATCACTTCGCACATTTTTACAAAATTTCGATGCACGTTATGAAGTTATGAGCCTAGATCATTCGACTCAGCGTGGAACAATGGTTCGCATCTATTTTGGTAGTGATGTTGCAAAATATGCTTCTTAGATAGTTTAGTACCACAATTCTTATAAACAAAATAACTACTTCAAAGTAAATAACTGGCGTGGTGATTATCATGACTTCAGAACCTATGAATCAAAACTATTTTGTAACAAGAGATATCAGTGCATTAGTACCTAGAGACGAAGGATTAAAATTTCTTGTTGACACAATGCACCAAGAACCGACCCTTTATCTAGCTCGTTTAGTTGAAGGTTCTCCTGCTGCTTTGTATACCTCAACTACTCCTTTAATGGTTGAAGACAATGCTGAAGTTCTGGCACGCAATATATTATTCACTACTAGACTTGGGAGTAGATTAACCCCTCGAGTTATAAATCCTGCAATTGGTAAAATAGATACAGAAAAAGTATACACTACACTTAAAGACGTTGATCCAAAAGGACTAATTTCTTTACTTTGCGATGTTCATATTGTTTCAGCTGGACAAAGTTCACCAATAGTTTCAGAAGTTGAAGGCAAAAATAGTGAAACTGTGGTTCTAGATTCAAAAGGGACTTATGGCGTTAAAAATTTATCATTAGATCCTGAAAGGCGTCGTCTAGAATTAGAATCTGAATTAGAACATGACCTCCCCGGAACTGATCTAGTTCGCACCTTATTATTAAACCAAACTTACGGTCCTAAAATATTTACCATCGGCTTTAATACCGGAGACCCTGAAACTGCTCGTCAAGATCCTATTATAGACATAGTAATGGACTATGCCTGTGCAGACAAATCTTTTCCTATCCCCTATTTTGTCAATAAAGCATCAATGGATCCCACGAAAGCACCTATGCTTCTTGCAATGCTTCAAGCTGATCTTGCTTTACGAGTGCTACCTTTCACAGATTTTGATCAGCGTAGAAATGCAATTGATAGAGTAATTACTGATCTTGCCAGTGTGGGCTTTGATGGTGTTAAGTACATTGATTTGAGGAATATAAGAACCCAAGAAGAATTTAAATTATTACATAACCAAAGTTAAATCTTCTTTTTTTACTCTTTTTTTCTAAAACAAAACACCAGAATTCAAAGAACAATCAAAAAATAAAGATTCAAAAATACGCATCAATTCTACTTCACGCTAATCGTAACCACGTCACCATCAACACTGGCTCCCCGAGTAGTCCCGGTTAACTTGAACGCAGCATCACCAGCCCCTACAACCATTGAACCTGTAAAATAGTACACTGCAGCACGTTCATTCTCAAGCTTATACGTCAACTTACCACCAACTTGTAACTCACCTTCACCTGACGGAACGACGACATCTTTAAGTTGTACTGCATCAATGTTAAGTTTCTTAAAAGCAAGATTAGAAAATGAAATTTCCATATCTTTGCCAGATTCAAGAGCAACACCATTAACTCCAATGCGTCGAGCATTTCCTGTTAACGATAACCCTAAAGAACTCAAAGCAAAATCTCCATTAAAATTCTCAATGTCTAAAGTAACTGCTTTCAAATTCTGCAATTGAAGTCGATCATTGTTAACCTGAATTGAGGTAGTAAGATCATCAAACACAAGTTCCATATGTTTAACATCGACTTTTTTTGTGAGTGTTGGCACTTTATTAAATGTAAGCGTTATCGGCACATCTCGATTCCCTTGAGAAATCTCTCGTTTGAATACTTTTTCAAGCGGTTTATCATTAGCATCTTCAGCAAAACCGGTATCAGTACCACTACTTGAATCAAAAAAAGAGGAAGTTGAAGATCCACCACTAGTGGCATCTACTGATATGGGTGTTCCTGCTACGACTCCCCCAGTAATTAACCCATCTTTGAAAACAAACACTAAAGCAATTGCACCTATCACCAAAAGTCCAATAACCAGATAAAGTTTAAAATTAGAAACCTTTTTAGAATTTTGATCGTACATACCCAACACCTCTTTTTAATCTCTATGAGGCCACCTACTTTAATAAATCTTGTGGTTGTGTGATTTTCCACCGTAAGCCTTTTAAATACAGCCCTCTCCAAGATAGTATTCGAGAGGTACATCGGTCTAAAGCTTATGTACACTGGGAAAAATAACATTTTTCCTGTGTCCCAAAAAACAATGTTGTTTTTTTAGGATACTGGGAAAGTCTAAGTGGTCACAAACCCCTAGCAAAAAATTTCTCACTCGATTTACCAATAGGTGATCAAACATGGCACGCATGCATTCCGGAGCAAAAGGAAAAAGTGGAAGTAAACGCCCTATGAAACAAGTTTCAGCCTGGGCTCCTTACAAAGACAACGAAGTAGAAAAATTAGTTGTAAAATACAATAAAGCAGGAAAAACCAAAAGTGAAATTGGCATGATCTTGCGTGATAGTTACGGTATTCAAAGTGTTCATGCTCTTACCGGTAAACGCGTTGCAGATATTCTTCAAGAAAGCGGTTTAACTAAAAAACTCCCTGATGACATTCTTGCTCTCATTAAACGCCTTATCGCTATTAAAACGCATATGGGCGAAAACAAGCAAGACATGACCGCAATTCGTGGCTTAACACTTACGACTTCCAAAATTCGTCGATTAACCAAATACTACAAAGCAAAGGGTACTCTTGCTCAAGAATGGCAACTCGACATGAACAAACTTAAGATTTACTTAGAATAGACCTAAGATTTTCTTTAGTTTTTTTAATTCTCTTTTTTTCTTATCATCTCCCATTTCTTACACTCTCCTCTCATCACCACAAACCATAAAAAGCTCCTCAATCTCTTCCAAAACATGCTCCCAAAAATTCTCATAGGTATTCCTACGTTTGATGGTCAAAAATATTGTAAAGAAGAATTTTTCGAGTCAGTAAAATCACTCACCTATCTCAACGCCGATGTCCTCATAACCGACAACAGCGAGACCGATACCTACACTAAAGATTTAGAAACGATAAAAGTGCCGTACGGAAAATTACACGTACAACGTCTTTTACCAAAAGGTACCCGTATCGAACGTATTATCCAAAATCGTAATGCTATTCGTGCCTATTTTCTTGAGCATCATTACGACTATCTTCTTTTTCTCGACAGTGATGTCATCGCTCCTAAAAATGTAATCGAACTGCTTCTCGCACTCCAAAGTGATATTGCATCTGGGTTGTACCTTTCACGCCAACAAATAGCACCGAACAAATTTGATATCATCCCCACAGTATACATCTCACATGGCAAAGACAGTGTTCAAACTCTAACTCAAGAACAAGCACAACAAAAAGGCACGTTTGACATTATCATCTGTGGGCTTGGTTGTACTCTCATCAAACGTCACGTTCTTTTTGCCCTCTCGTTTCATCAATATAATTCAGAATCAAGTACTGGCAGTGAAGACGTGGCATTTTGTCTTGATGCTAAAAAAAATAATTTCACAATGAAAGCAACCAGTTCAGTCTTATGTGACCATGTCGGTAAACAACAACGACTCTCTTTTAATCCTACATTTAGCTATTCTCTAGAATAAACTAACGCTCACTAAACCGTATCATGGCCATTTCTCACGCTTACCTAGAACACATCAAAGATTTCATCTATGGTGCAACACGCTATCCTCCTGCTCTTATCAAACCGAGTGTATATTGGGGACATTTTAAAGATGATGAAAACGGCAACTATCAAAGAGTATTCTTCAACGAACTCATATCTAACAATTTTAGAAGAACGCCTTGGCAGCTTGTGTTCCCCCAACAAACAGCAGGACTCATCAAAAAATTTCCTCGAAATGAAGAAGGAGTAAATGAATATCACGTTCGCTTTTATTCAGATGGAGTTATTGATTGTGAACAAGAAGTGGGTCGATTTGAAAAAGGCCACTGGTCTGGTCCACGTTTTCACAGTACTAACCCATTAGAAAAAATTCTCAATAATGAAATGCTTTCTCTTCCTCAAAACACCAAAGACCACATCAAATCATTATTTGGTACAAAACCATATTCAACACAATGCATCAGAAAAAGAAAACAAGAAAAATAAAAAAATAACTTAAATTCAAAAAACTTATAACATCGTACGAATACTTTCGATATTAGAAGCTACTTCTTTCCCTTTACGGGTAAGTTCCAATAATTTTAATCGTCCTTCTTTACGAAAGTTAATCAAATCAGCTTTCTGCATCTCTTGCAAAATTTTGACGACATGAGAATATGTACAATCAATTTGTTTTGCCAGAACCGAGGCATATACCCCTGCATTCGCATTTTTCAACTCAACCAGCATCATTGCAGGTTTCTCTCTAAAGAATACATCAAAAATTGCTTTATTACGTCCCAATGTGACACCCCCTAGTCCTATCTATCCCACCACCTCAGGTGAGTTTGCCTGGATAGATATATTTAAACATTTATCCACTCAAACAGTTATTTCGCAGTATATCCGTTTTATAAACCTTTTGGAGATTTTCACGATGCCATTCTCCGACGTGAAAAATTCATCTTCAACACATCACTCACCAAAAACCAGAAACCTTTTATCCTTCTCCTCATCGTCACAACCATGGTCTCACCTTTTGTTGAAGCATATTTTCCCCACGAGACGATTCGTCAAGGCCAGCGTGAACTAATTGATGACATTGAAAAGTCGATCACCACTCACACGCCCCTCTTGGTTCATGCTCCAACTGGATTAGGCAAAACTGCAAGTGCCTTAAGTGTTGCTATTGCCTATGCTCTCAAGAATAAAAAACGTGTTTTCTTCGCCACCAACCGTCATACCCAACATGCTATTGCGTTAGATACTATTCAAAAAATTGGAAAAAAAATTGGACAACCTATCGTCTGTGCCGATCTCGTTGGAAAAAAAAGTATGTGTTCACAAGAAGTAGCAGATTTATTTCAACATGATTTTAGTGAGTTTTGCCGAACATTAGTAGAGAGAGGAGAATGTTCCTATTATCAAAAAGTTCGTGAAAAACAACAACTCACCATTGAAGCAAAACACGTCGTCTCACAACTCAAACACACTGCGCCCACCAGCTCGCAACAATTACTCGAAGTCGCTGCAAGTCACGATATGTGCGGCTATGAATTATCACTCGGCCTTGCCAAAGACTCACTGGTTCTCATTGGTGATTATAACTATCTCTTCAACAGCTTTATTCAATCATCTCTGTTTGGTAAACTCGAATGTACTATTGAAGATACTATCATCATTATCGACGAAGGACACAACATTCCTTCGCGCGTTATGGACATGATGAGCTCTTCTTTATCTGTCACCCAGCTACGTTACGCTCTTAATGAAGCGCAAAAATTCGGCTTTCGAGGACTAGTATCCTGGATTACTGAGATCGAACGAATTATGGTCTCTCTGGCTACATTCGACTCTGACAAAAAAGAAAAAAAAGTGCGAAAAGACGATTTTCTCTCCCCTCTCAAAAAACTTGTAGATTACGATCAGCTCTTAGAACAACTTGAAGAAGCCGTTGATGAGATTCGCAAAAAACAACGTAAATCATTTATTGGAGGTGTTGCTCAGTTTTTACAAAATTGGAACGGCGAAGATGAAGGCTACGCGCGTTTCGTTATCGAAAAACCCAGCATGAATGGTCCTGTACTCAGTTTACAATATCTCTGTCTAGATCCACGTATTGTCACTAAAGACATCTTCGAACGTGCTGATTCAACAATCATCATGAGTGGTACTCTCAAACCATTATTCATGTACAAAGATCTTTTAGGCATACCCAATGCTCTCACGAAAGAGTATGGTTCACCATTTCCTTCTGAAAACAAACTAACGCTCGTGATTCCTCAGACAACAACAAAATATGCCCTGCGCAGTGAAGCCATGTACTCACAAATAGGCACGATCTGCGCAGATCTCGCAGCAAAAATTCCCGGAAATGTTGCGTTTTTCTTTCCCTCGTATGACTTACGTGATCATATTGCACAGTACCTAAACACTTCCAAACAAGCCCTCTACGAAAAACAAACCATGAGCAAAGAAGAAAAAGAACAGTTTCTTGCCAAGTTCCACTCTCTACGTAAAGAAGGTGCCATTCTTCTTGGAGTTGCGGGAGCAAATTTTGCCGAAGGAGTAGACTTTCCAGGCGATCTGCTTAATGGTGTCGTTGTGGTAGGTTTACCCCTCTCACGTCCCGATATTCGAACTCAAGAGTTGATATCTTATTATGATGTTAAATTTGGAAAAGGGTTTGATTATGGATACGTCTATCCTGCTATCAATAAGTGCCTACAAAGTGCGGGACGCTGTATTCGTTCAGAAACTGACCGAGGAGTAGTTATCTATTTGGATGAACGCTTTGCTCAACAACAATATTTCTCCTGTTTTCCTCGTGAACGTCTCATTGTAACCAAAGAATACGCCAAATTTCTCGATACTTTTTTTGCCTTATCAAATAGCCAACCTAACAGGTAAACTCACAATTGAACCTAAAATCCATTTTAAATCCATTCTAAAGTACCCAATAGTACCCATCATCTCAACTAGTATACAAAAAGGTAACATTTATATACCATATAGGGCATACTCTTACTGGGAAAAAGAGGTGATATCTTTTCCTTTTACAGGGGCTCCTTGAGAGATTCTACCACCCTCACCCCCTCTTTGGAGCCCCATTCTTATTTAATGCTACCCAACTAACTGGACTTTTCTGTATCAACTCTGTCTTTCAAAAACCTATATTGTATATGAAGCATATGCTTTTTCCCAAAGAATAGAGAAAAGTTTAAAAGAAAAAGGGTTCCACATAAAAACCATGCAAGAATATCAAAGAGATGGCCAAAATTTTCAATTAGTAGGCTATGTAATTCACTTTCCTATCGATCGCTCCCCCGCTGATTCTGCTGAAATAATCAGTACAGTTCGCGCTGTTCTTGGCGATGAGACATTCGAACGCGTTCGTGCAGGATTTCGTACCAATCATCAAGGCATTGATGTTCATTGCATATCTGCCCCTGATGCAGAAAAAACTGTTTTTGCTTTATACGCAACAGCTACAAAACACGAGTCTGCTGTTAGATATTTAAGAGATTTTCCTGACGAGGAGTATTGTCGTGTACTTGCAGACAAAGAAGAAAAAGGCAAACTTCATGGCGGACGTGATGCAGTTAATTTAGTTACACCGTACGTTTCTCAACCAATATCCTATTTACAAAGTTCAACTTTAGAATCTGCTTCTGGACCTACTAAATTTGGAACTCTAGAAAAAGCACTTGAAGTGGCACCCCCAAAACCACATTCAAATGTAAAGCCTCTTTTTGAAGAGAAAAAACCCCAAAGATTCCAAGTCTCAAATGGCAATCTGGGGTATCTAACAAGAGCTTTCAATGAAGCATTAGTAACTGTGGGTTATGAAAAAAAAGGAACTTTAGAATACGGTCGACATGGAATAATTGTAGCTGCAAGACCTAATGAAAAACAATTACTAGTAGAGATAGTTGGACTTAATGGAGAACCTAATGGAGAACCACAAATAGATGTTCATGCAATTTTTGGTGATTATTTCGTTCCAGTTGGCGATGGTGCCCAGTATGCTTTACGCAAATCTATTCAAAAGCGTTATGCATCATCTTCCGTAGCTTCAACAACAACGCCTCAAGAAAGTAAGAATCAAGCATCACATACGCCTCCTTCTCCTCAAAAACCAGCTACAGATGTTGTTACTATTGATGACATTATTGCTCAACTTTCTGTAGATCTAGCAAACCAAACTCGCTTATAATTCTACGAGAATTCTAACTCTCACTGTTTCATGTACAAAAATAATAGTCCTAAAAAACCAAAACCTTATTTTACCGTCCACATTCTTGTTGAATCTTCTTAGCCGTAATCATAAAATGAACATTAGGTGAATTTGGGAGCAAGATAGCTTTACTTGTTTCCTGTTCTTCAAGCGTTACAACAGACTCTTCCAGAATTTCGCGCCCTTTTTTCTTCGTAATCTTAATCGGGATAACAGGAATATCATCATGGCAATACTGTGGTCCATCCAATACTTCCCACTCAATACCACCGGCAGCAGTATAATCTCCGCCACCTGCTACAACATCATATTCATGTCCATCATTAGTCTTAATATGCACTTGAGTAAAATCACATTTTTGGGCACATTCATTTTGTGGATATATACTCTCTAAAGCCATACACGCACCTTCAATACACATCTTGCCACGCTGACACTGGGTGGTATCAGTACATTCACCCGCATCTTGATCTGGTCGATTCAATTCTCTGCCTTCACTAAAATCACACAATCCATTACCATTCACATCTAAACAACATCCTACTTTTGAAGGAATGTGGGGTGGCAAACAAAAAAACTTGAGATTATATCCATCTTCGTTGGAATCATTTTGCGAAACATTAAAGAAAATGGCATGACCTGAATTCGAACCATTAAACAGAAAAAAGATACCTGCAATAATCAATAACACAAAAACTCCCATGTATGCGGCTTTTGCAGGTGCTTTTTGTTTCTTAGCAGATGAAGCTGAAGAACTTGAAGAAGAACTGCTTGATCGTACACTCGCCTGACCACTTGCTTGCAAATAATGATCATAGTTTTGTTTCATCGTATCTTTATAGGCAGCTTCAATTTGATCTTCAGGCCATCCTGCGGCAAGTAAACTTTGTTTAATTTGAGGATATTTACGTCCTTGGCGAACATTAGTTGTGATATATTCTACAATCTGGGAGTTAACTTCCACACCAGAAGACTCAGAACTCTTTTTCTGATTACGCGTCATATAATAATATACTCCTACGCCAACAGCAATAATCGCAAGTAAAAAGAAGACTATTGTTGCATTATGTGTAAACGATTCTTGTTGAGTCACTTTTTCTTCTACAGTATCCAAATCTTTATTAGTCGTTCCTAAGTTTGTTTGTAACCCAGCAAGACCAGTCGAAACACTCGTTACTTTTTTTTCAAAACCACTTTTAGTAGTTGAAATATCACTTTGAAGATTTGTAATGTCCTCGCGTAACGCGACTAATTGGGGATTTGTTGCTTCTTGTCCTTGCTGCAATGACGCAACCATTCGTTCTAACGTTGCCAACCGTGCAGCAACATCACTTGACGTCTGACCTAACGCCGCAAGTTGTTGTTGAAGTTGATCAAATTGCTGTTGTGCCTGTACTGCCTGTTGCTGTGCCGCAAGCTCTTCAGGACTTGGCCCTTCAACTTGTGCTGCCGCTTGAGCCTGAGCCACAGGTTGATCTTGTTGAACTGAACAAGTATTATCAACATCACAGATGCAATTATAATCATACCCTGGACTATCAAACTGGTCACAAAATGAACAATCAACATCACTATGGCACTGCTGACGAATCGTGCAGGTTTGGGTAACGCGACTACAATACGTCGAAAGACCTGCTTGTTGTTGCCATGCACTACAATCAGCATCAGTTGCACAATGATACTCATTTCCGGTATCAATTTCAGCATTAACACTAAGTGCAAAAAGCAGAATTAGTACTAGTCCACCTATCAAAAATGTTCGATTCATCCTCTTTTACTATCAAGAAGGTTCCTTTTTGCATTTATATACTTTTGCTTCTATCTGGGGCTTTGAATGGATAAATGTTTATAAATCTAGGATGATCAAATAAAGTATGGGTAATGATGTTAATGAAAGAGTACTTGCGCTACCCAGAAACTATCTTTTTGGACCTCAAGAGGAACTTCTATTTAATGGATTTATAGGGTATCAAGCAAACATACCTAATAGTATTACTGCTGATCACATTGACCGGCTCTATGCAAATTCTTTTCATTTAAAGTATTCTCAAACGATTGCTTCAGAAAGCTTGCCGCTGTTCTATCCTAAGCAAACTGTTGATAATCCAGATATCTCTTTGCGTCCTAAAGATTTAGTTCAGATTATTAGTTATAGTGTTTTTTGCACAGGAACTGGAACCGATTTCTCTATTTTCACATCAGAATTCACCCCTCGCAGCGATACTCTTAAAGGAAGAGTTCTTGCCAATCAACTCACAGTTGGTTGGGGAGGTCACATCACTCCCGACCTCTTTGATCATGTCAGAAAGGCAGGACACGTACCTAACCCTTACATCATTCTTCACGATGGCCATAGCCGTGAATTAGGTGAAGAAGTCATTATGCAAGACATGTATCGAGAAATAAAAATTTTGGGTTGGCTCTATCTTCCTCATGAAAAGGACGAAATTAGTCCATTTCATCTCGCTCATGTTGCTTTACTATACATGCCTTCACGTAATAGTCTCACCGTTCAACCAGGAGAATTAACAAAATCAACTAACCCTTGTTGGAGAACCTTAGACCAAATTTCTACACATTCTAAACTTGCCCCTTGGAGTCGCGAGCTACTCCCCGAATTAGAACGACAAGCAAACAAAATATAGGGTAATAAGAACATTTTCAAAACCAATATAAACCCTTTAATTCTTTCCAGCTCATGCTTAAACCCCATCCAACCCCATCTATCAACATCGTAAAGCTTGGTGGTTCCATCATCAACCCTGATGGAAAATATGATCTTGCAGCAATCGCACGCTTCATCAACATCACCAAAAATTCTAAAGATCAATTCATCTTCGTTGTCGGCGGAGGAAAATTATGCCGCTTTATCCAAACAACCAGCAAACCATTCTTAGAACAAGCTCTCCATCATGAAGACGCAGTAAGCCTTGCTAATGATGAATTAGGTATTGCCGTCACCAAAATTAACGCAAGATTTATACGAGAACGCTTTGAACAAGCCCTAGACAAAAAATCTACTTCCAACAAACAAGTTCATCCCGAAATTCTTCTTGACCCAACACAAAAAATTCAAAGCACGGCGCGTATCTTTGTCGCCTGTGGCTGGAAACCAGGATGTAGTACTGATCACGACATGATGCTTCTCGCCAACGCTTTCAATGCCACACGTGTATTCAAAATCAGTAACTTCCCTATTGTCAAAGACATCTCGCCTTCAAAATTAGCAAAACTCTCTTCAGTCGACCAACAAAAAGCGCTTGCGAACGCCCAAGATCTAAAACAGATCACCTGGAAACAACTCAACAACCTCGTAGGAACAAATTGGAAAGCCGGACTCAATACACCCTTTGATCCCCAAGCTGCACAACTCGGACTTCAACGCGCCCAACAACTAACTCTCTACATTGGCCAGCAAGAAGAATTTTTTCGCTTCATGGAGACCCAGAAATTCAAAGGGACGTGCGTGAAAGGGTAATTATGCTGTCACGACCATTCCAAATTTTTTATTTTTTCTTTACTCTGAGCCAGAATTGTCATCTGTTCGATTGCAATACTATTAAGTTTCTCCAATCCAGCATTGGGGAGAGAGAACAAAAGCATTACTCCCTGCTTCTAACATAAAGGAGTCGAATTCGACCCATTTAAAATTTGTATTGTTTATCCTCTCCTATAAACTCTCAAATATATCAAAGAGTTTCCATAAGATCTCTCGCTATTTTTCTCTACATTCTTTAAAAAGATATTACTTCTATTGCTCTAAATACTTTTCTTAACCATAATCTTAATATAACTAACCAATCTCGTAATCTC
>JAHFSP010000024.1 GCA_023265685.1 Candidatus Woesearchaeota archaeon
CTAAGACCTGCTTTGACAGAATTTGTTTTTTTGCAATTAGGGCATTTAAACATTTTATTCACCTCAAAAGTTAAGAAAGCATGATACTATATTAATCTGACGATTCAGACGCACTGTCCTCAGTAACAACTACTAAATGAGACAATTACTCAATCCCAGCCAGATTATGCATGGATTTTCTCATCGTCAAAAATCCAACCGCACTCAACCCATACCCACATAGATAAAACATATCATCTAAACTACCAAGAGAACTCGTAAGATAACCACCCTGGGCAGTCGTATACGTAAATAATACATCCCCTACTAAAATCGCCACACTCGCAAAAAAGAATATCAAAAGCGGCGTTGCAAAATCACCAACTTCTTTAGGAAAGATGAGTACGCTCAACGCAGCAGACACAATCAATGAACTAATAATAGGATAAAAATAGTTGAAAAAAGACAAATCTTGACTCATTGGGGCAACAACGCCAAATACAAAAAACGCCACAACTGCAACAATAACAGCAGAAAGCATAAACAGTTTTATTTGTTTTGCCGGGCTCTTATTAAGACGAAGAACATACAACAGCAAACTAACATATGCAAACAAGATCAATAACCCTCCAGCTGCCCAATAAATATCGGAAATCCCTATTGATTGATAACTCTGCAACGTAACTTCCATCAAGTAAAACGAGACTTCACCTAAACCATAAAGTGAATACCCTAATACCAAAAAGAAGAAAATAAAATAATTCTCATCATCAAATAACTCTTTAAGATCATTATGAAATAATTTCTGAAGAACAACAATACCTGTAATTGCAGCAACACCTGCAAACAACACAACCAGCTGTGTCAAAACATCACGTAGAGACTCTATCACCATGGTTAGAGTAAACAAAAAGGAGTATTTAAATCTGACTATTCCAGCGCTAATTTACCAGTTGTCTAGAAGAAGTAAGTATTTCTAAGGGATAGTCAGAGTCAAAAAGAGAGACCTAAGCAAGGTATACTGGCGACCTATTGAGCAGTGGGTAGTCTCGAGTAATTAACACGCTCAATTTTAAAAAATGGGACGGTCGGGGGGAGTTGAACCCCCTCCATGGCTTAACTGCACAAGATTATTCATCTTAAACCACAGAGCCACATACTAACCGTTATACGACGACCGTCATCTAAATCAGAAATGCGAGGACTCCTTTAAAAATATTACCCGTAAAAATAGACCATCCATATTACCAACAAAAACAGAACAAGTTCAGATCATCAACACCTTCTGCTGCCGCACAACCCGTACTTTCAACCGCTTCGTATAACCCATGAATTCCCCACCTGCATGAAACGGAAACGGTTTTGCACTCTCAATAATAATCTCCTCTCCTTTAAGAGAAACTAAAGGGGGTTTAGTCAGGCGAAACAGAGGCAAAATTAACGACCACACTCGAAGTGGCTTATTAAAAATAACCGAATGAGAATTAACGCATGCCGTACCATACACCATTCCATCAGTAGGATCAACTACCCCAGGCAAAGAACGCACACCATACCCATAATACGGAATTTTCGCCAAAATCAAATTAACACAGCGTTCCCAAACATATTCCTCACCATCAACAGTACAAGAAAGCTCATAAGCTCCCTTAGTCTTAAACAACGTAGAAAAACTCCCTTTCATATAATCTCGAAACCCATGAGTTGTACGTGGCAAACTCCTCTTCATGACCTCACCATCAAAACCCAAACCAACAAAAAGAGTCTGACGCTTCTTTCCATCCCATTCTAATTCCAAAACATCAAGCATTTGAGTACGAAAAGCAAAGCGAGAACGTAAATACTCAAAACGCTTCCCCTTGTAAAAATAAGAATAGAAAGCATTACCTGCCCCTAATGGGAAAAAACCAATAGCCTTAGAGAAAAACAAACGATCATTTAACGCACTCTCAAAAGTTCCATCTCCTCCAGCAAAAACCACATAGTGTGCTTTTGTAAGTCGCGTCCTCAACGGGCCAAACATATCACCCTGTTTAGAAAGAAATGACAAAGTTGCTCGACGTCGCCGTGCAAAAACCCGTAATAAATGACGGCGGTATCCATCATGATACCCTCGAGAGGCAGGATTAGCCACAATACAAAGAGGAATTGACGAAGAGAGATGCTTCAGCTTTTGACGATGAACACGAAGAGCTTTCTGATAAGTATAAAGATAATGAACAACACTTACCGCTGCAATCACAAGAGCAATAGCACTCACACCAACAATCCCAATATCAAGTAAACTCGTTGAAACCGGAAATGGTGTCACCAAATGAGACACTAAAAACTCATCCATAAACAACAAAAAAAGAATTGCATATTCACAAACAATCAGGCCCCGACCAAACCATTCACCATGTACTTCTACATCTTCCCGAGCAGCACTATAACGAACTACACCCACAATCACGTCACGAACGACTAACGCAATAAGCAAAAGCCAGGAAAAAGAGCCAAGCAGAGCAAAAAAGAACAATAAACCACTCGTCAAAACCTTATCAGCAAAAGGATCAAAAAAAGACCGAGGCTGACGTCTCGTATACACCAAAAACCCCTGTAAAAAACCAGCACCGACGCTTAAAATAAAAACACCCAACCCTGCTAATAAAAATTGATCTGAACCCAATAAGACCAAGAAAATAATAAGAGGAAGAGAAAGCACACGAAAAAAAGTAATCAATTTTCGCATGAACATACCCTCACCAAGACAACGAAAGTTTAAAAGTGTTTGCTCTCTTAAAAGCCCTATGTGGGTCGCCAAATTCAAAATCAAACATGACACCTGTTGGATAACACCAAAAACGACAAAGTATGCTGTCTCCACCTTTGGTATTCCTTTAAGCAACTACATTCAAAACGGTAAAAAATACCACACGGGCGTGGATATTCTTCAAGGTAGTGAATCTGAAAAAAAGAAGCTCATTAACGCAATTAAAAAAGACAAGCATGTCAAAAAGATGAGCATCCAAGGAGATCAACTTTTCGTTCTTATTGAAGGAGACGATTTTATCGCAAATTATCATGATCCTGCCCTTTTCTTTGTCAATCCAGTATTTACCGAAAAAGGCCATGAATACTGGGAACTTGGCTCGTGGGAACGTGAACGTCTCATCAAATTCTATAAAAATGTACAAAAATTTACCAAGATCACCCTACTCAAACTCCAAAATGAGATTCCCCAACTCTTCCTCCATCAAGCGCTCCCAAAACTTACTCCAAAACAAAAAGAAGCATTTATTCTCGCACGTGATTTAGGATATTACAATCACCCCAGAAAAATTTCTGTTGAACAAATTGCTAAAAGAAACAACCTTTCTCGAAGTACGTTTCAGGAGCATCTACGCAAAGCTGAAAGTAAAATTATGGAAGTAGTAGGCAAAGGAATTGGATTATAGTTTAGTCTTCTAATCAGACCAAATTATTTAAACATTTTAATAATATGAATAAATTGCATTATATCATCCTCAAAAAATTCATGAAGTGCCTCAAATACAATTTGGTCATCAACCCTACCATACTCATGAGCCAAAATATTACGCATACCCTTAGCATTTTTAAGTCGCTGTGCTAACTCAACAGGGATGATTTTCACGCTTGAAAGAATATCAAACGCGAGTTTATCCTCGTCAGGAATTTTATATCCCCTCTCTTTTATGATTAAGAAAGCGATGTCAACAATAGCCTCAGTAATCTTTTCGAAATAACGCTCACAAGCAGCTTTTGTTTTATGATCCTCAATATAATCCTCAACATCCTGAGGCATAAACCCATACATTTCCTCAACAAGTTTTTCAATTTCTTCAATTTTATCTTTTATTCGTAGATTCATAGATAATCTTACCCCTCTCATCAATTTCTGCTTTGATCTTATCAGGCAGAATATTGTAAACCTGAATATCAAGACGATCACTAACTCTACCTAAAACACGCTTACGAAATAAAGTAGCGTTCTTAAGAGAGATGTCACCAAACTTAACAGCAATATCAATATCAGAACGCAGCGTTAGAGAGTGAGAAACAACCGACCCAAATAAGATTAGCTCTTGTATAAAACGAGAAGCTTGATCATCAAGTATAATCTCTTTTGCTTCATGAATAAACTGCGCAATACGAGCACCCTTTTTAAGTCGGAACTCACTTCCAAATTCATTAATCTCTTTCATAAACTCCAACTTAGGACGAATATCACGCGAGAGCCTATTCTTCTCCGATTGAGTAAGTAAGACACCTAATAATTGTTTTTCAATAATTTTAAGCTCACGTTCGCCAAAAATTTTACGAGAATTTCTGCTCTGCTTAAGAAAGTGAATCAAATCCATAATAACCACCATAATAGGTATAATAACCTAAATTAGGGTTATAATCTAGTTCTATTTAAATGTTGAGGAGAGTTTTAGAGACTACTCTTGATACCCATTAAACCCATTACTCTTAGATATTACTATTATTCTTGGCTTTGTTGAAAAGTTCGTAGTTACCATCAAAACATGAGGTCTAAACATTAACACAGCTTGCAATTTTAGGGGCAAGCAAAAACTTCGAAAGTTTTTGATGCACCAAAAACGTTGTTTTTGAGTGTTCCAGAGAGAAAATTGCCATCTTGCAAACTATGCATTAACCGAATCGATGGCAACCGAAGCGTAAGCAAGGGACTTTTCAACAAAGCCATTATTCTTCAAATTCTAAATTTCTCAAACTTTATACTCCTATGGCATATGCCGGCACTAAAAAGATATAAAATACCCTCTCAAAATTAAAATAATAAAATTAAAATAATAAAACCATGACCACCACAAAACTCTTTTGGACCGACCCCTATCAAACACATTGTACAGCGACTATCACAGAAATAAACAACACCAAAGTAAAACTCGACCAGACTATTTTCTACGCTTTCTCCGGCGGTCAGCTCTCTGACGAAGGAACTATCGGCGGCATCAAAGTTCTCGAAGCAACAAAACAAGGAGACAAAGAAGACATTGTTGATATTGAATACACTCTCGAACACGTACCCTCCTTCAAAGTAGGCGATACAGTAAACGTTCAAATCGACCCAGTTCGTCGAGAAAAATTACGTCGTCTTCACTCTGCTGCCCACGTTGTCTATTACATCGTCATCGAACTTCTAGGCCCTATCAAAATCAACGGCTCAGAAGTACAAGTTGAAAAAGCCCGCATGGACTTCGGCTACGACACACCTATCACTGACCTTCTCCCTAAAATCGAAGCAGCCACTAACCAGTTCATCCAAGAAAACCACCCTATCCAGCGCTACGTTGACCCCACAAAACCTGACCTCTGGTGGTGGGAAATCAAAGAAAAGAATTGGAAAATGCCCTGCGGCGGCACTCACGTCAAGAATACTTCTGAAATTGGCCCACTCAAATTAGTGAGAGTCAACAAAGGCAAAGGCCGAGAAAGGATAGAAATGTATTTGACAAATTAATCGAGTCAGCCTACATCTCATCCATTTCACTCGACGGACTCCGCCTCAATGTCTTGCCCGCCTGCGCATTCACAATCACATCATCAATACGTAGAATCATCTCAGCTACCTGCGTTGCAGACGAAAGTGCCTGTGTTTTGACCTTCAACGGTTCTAAAACCCCAGCTGCCCACGCATCCATAACTTCCCCTGTAAAAATGTTAACGCCTGCCCATAGATTGCCGCGCTCATGAGCCATACGCAGTGACGCAAGCACATCAATAGGATCAAGACCTGCATTCTCTGCTAATGTACGTGGGATAACTTCCAGAGCTTGTGCATACGCTTCAACGGCAAGTTGTTCACGTCCTTGCAACGTTCGTGCAAACCCGCGCAACGCACCCGATAATTCCATCTCCATTGAACCCGCGCCCGCAATCACAAATCCATCATGTAATGCTGCACGTAAGTCACCTAAAGCATCTTCTACTGCACGTTTAATTTCGTCAGCAACATGAACTGTTCCAGCACGCACTAAAATGGTAACTGCTTTTGGATTAGGACATTGCTCTACAAACAACATTTCTTCGTTGCCAATTTTATCTTGGCGCACGACCCCAGCCGAACCTAAATCACCCACGACTAATTCTTTCCAGCTACTGATAATATGTCCACCCGTTGCGCGAGCTAATCGTTCCATATCACTCTTTGTAACTCGACGAACACCAATGATACCCCGTTTCGCAAAGAAATGTTGAACGAGATCATCGACACCTCGTTGACAAAACACCACCGTCGCACCCGTCTGTGCAATAACATTAACCATTTCACGCAACAAATGTTCTTCACGATCCAAAAACGCATGAAGTTGAGTCGGATCATTAATTTGAATTTTTGCATCAATCTCCGTATTCTTAATTTCGAGCGGACAATCCAATAACACCACTCGTGCGTTCTCAACTCGTCGTGGCATCGAACTATGAGCACGTTCTTTATCTAACACCACTCCACGTACTAATTCACTCGCTAAAGGACTCTCGCCAGTCATCTTTTCAACTTTAATAGAATCAAGAATATCCAAATCAGTATTAGCTACATCCGTAACCGCATTAAGTAAAAGGTTGGAAAAATGTTCACGATGTGCCTCAGCACCCTTCCCCGTCATTGCCGTACACACAATATTTCTCAAAATGTCCGAATGTTTCAACGTCACAGCCTTAGCGTGAGATCTCAACAAAGTCTGAGAAAAGTCTTCTGCTGCCCGATAGCCCTTTGCAATAATTGTCGGATGAATATTTTGATCGAGTAATTCCTCTGCTTTACGCAAAAGCTCGCCTGCAATAACGACAACAGTGGTTGTGCCATCTCCCACCACCTGTTCTTGTGTTTTGGCAACCTCAACAACCATGCGCGCTGCAGGATGTTCAACATTCATTTCTTTAAGAATCGTCACACCATCGTTGGTAACGACCACATCTCCGCTCGCATCAACAATCATCTTATCCATTCCTTTCGGACCTAATGTCGTACGAACTGCATCAGCAACAGCCTTAGCCGCAGCAATATTATTACGCTGTGCATCACGACCAGCTGAACGCTTCGTATCCTCTGGAAGAATAAATATCGGTTGAATTGAATTAGTCATTAATAAGCCACCCAACACAAACCAAAGAGACATTTTTATAAAGATTATGGGGAAAATGAGAACTAAACGAACTTTCTATCGCCAAAATGATCACTACCGCACAACACGTCCCAGACAACCAATATCGCATCTCAACCTCCCCTTTATACACAACTAATTTAGAAACGTGTGTTGGCGTCGCCCTCAGCGCCGGAGAAACACTAGGTTTATGGCATTGTCACGGAGCAGATATTATGAGGCTGAATACCTCAGAACCAAACGCAGCAACACTTCTTCAAGAATTTCTCACAAAAGTAGAACAAGAAAGTAAAATCAATCGACAACAAATAACCGGCTACGTTATCGGAGGAGATTATGACCGAAAAGTACCTAAACACGCTGATCAACGTTATCGACATAACCATACTATGTATGATCTTGTACTAAAACAAGGAATAAAACTACCTCCTAAAAGAGACCCCACCCATTTAATTTGTAGCATGCGTAAAAGCGCATTAGTCTGGCACGAAGGGCATCAATTCCATCTCAAAACAGACCTGCACAAAGAATTATATACTAACCCTCAAGACGCCCTCAGAAAACTTCTAGAAAGTAAAAACCCCCATTAACAAACACAATCATTCACGCTAACAAACCCACCACCCCATTACAACAATCTTTATTAAGCACTTCTGCCCAAAACATTTCAAAGAGAGGCTGACCATGACAACAACGATTACATTCTTAGGTACTGCTGGAACCAATGCTGCTGTCACCAAACAAGTACGTGCATCTGGCGGTATTGTGATCCAATATGAAGAACTTCAATTTCATCTTGATCCCGGACCAGGCGCTTTGCTCAAATGTAAAGAATTTGGGATTAATCCACACAACACAACAGCTCTCATGATCTCAGACAATAATATTATTCACTGCAACGATGCTAACGTTCTTATTGATGCAATGACACATGGAGGTATTGAACGCCATGGGTTAATCATGGGAAGCAAAACCGTTCTCCAAGGTACTGAAACGAGCCATCCGTTTATCACCAAGTTCTACCAAAATCTCGTTGACAAAGTTATTCCTTTCGAGCCCAATCACCGTGTGGGAATCGACGCTGTAGAAATTCATTCGATTCCTCTACAAAATCCTGATCCACATGCAACAGGGTTTAAATTTCTCTTCCCTAATTTTACAATCAGCTATGTACCTGACACCGCATCCACCATGGATCTTGTCGAACATCTACAGGGAACTGATATGCTCATTCTAAACTGCCCTTTTCCAGCTGACAAAGCCCAAGGTCCTTCTTTTGATCGAGAACGTGCTACTAAATTAGTCGCACAGGTCCGACCTAAACTTCTCGTACTTACTAACTTTAGTATCGACATGCTCAAATCTGATCCTCTTCAAGAAGCGCGTCTTATTCAAAGTACAACTAATATTCAAACAATTGCCGCAACCGACGGACTCAAAATCGCACCCGAAGGTTTCAGAAGTTACAAAGCACCCGTCAAAGGTTTTGGCAACGAAGCACCACGACCAGTCGTCTAAATTCTGGAGAATATCTTATCTAACTAGGCTTATTTTTTCTTTGTGTTTTTTTCTTACAACAACAGTCCAATCAACCACACGACACCTAAGCCCACAAAACACCCAGCACCGATAAAGGGCATAGCAGGATAAAAACGATCCTGTTTACCATACCATAACAATAAGCCCAAACCCGCAAGTGCAAAAAGAGGGATGATTAAACTCTGCCATAACCCTATTTCTTTAAACACCACACCAGCAAATAAAAGAGGAAATGCAATATCGCCGCCACCCAAAATTGCTGTACGTGGTTGAGGAGGTTGAATATGAGCAGACGTAGAATGAGCGGAAGTAGAAGTATGAGGTTTCAAATCTTTATGAACTTTGGAAGATGATTCCACTTTCTCAACTTTTTTCTCATCAACTTTCTTAAAACCATCTTTACCATACGGCACAAACAACCCCGCAAAAACACGTGCCTTCGTCGTCTCTTTAGCAAGCGTAATCATATGCTTCGATTTCCATACTGCATACGCATCATAAACCCCAATCAACACCATCAAAATACTTACCGAAAATAAATTCAATACTGGAACAAAAATGGACGCCAGACCACCATACATGAAAATCTCTGTTCCATTATGCACCCAGAAATTAGGACGAAAAATTTTCCAAACTCCCAGACCAACGGCAAGAACAAGTGCGACAATCGCAGGAACAAACGCACCAAACGCCACCGTCAATGAAATAACAATGGAGAGCAAAAACCATCCTTTCCAAACAGCATGAAGACGAAAGCGCATCAAAATCAAGACAATGACGGTACCCACAATAATCGAGATCATTATGGGGATATACGAAGTATCTTCTTCTAACTCTGGACGCTCAACAAATGGCGCATCACGAAATGTCATCTGACCAGTAGCAGTTGTCTGTACAGGATCAACATATGAATATAAAATAGCAATGCCCAGGTATTGGGCCACAATGAAAAGCGCAAGTAAGATCAGAGTAATATGTTTAGAATGTTTCACACCAAAAAGGAAAGAACGACCTTTTAAAAGAGTTCCGATCAGCCCGATCACTATTATTATTCAATTACCCATCAAGTCGCCTACAAAGACATCGTAGTTCCCCTATACGGAGAAGGTACATCTTAACCATCATGCCCGTGTTGCAAGTTCTTACGTGAATGAACTCTTCACCAGAGGGATATGATTTTAAAAGAGATGTGATCTTAATTTTATTTTTCCCCTTTTCTGATTTACAAATGCACATTTTTAACAGTTTAAACCTACGAAAACAAAGAATCATCAGCTCTGAATTCTTTCTTTTTATCTTTTTCTCGTGCAACAAATTCAGCAAATAACGGCACTTTAATCGGCAACGCAAACCGAGTAAACGTCGATGTAACTAACGCTTCTCCTTTATCAAGCGACGCAATCGTACGAGTATCTTGACTAAGATCCTGTGGTGCACAATCAATAATCGCCTGTCGCTCAGCTCCCATCTCCAGACCGAGAATAATCTTAGTATTCATATTCGCCAAAATACTCTTCGGAATCTCAGAAGGCAGTTGGGTAATCGCAAGCAAACCAACTTTAAATTTACGTCCTTCACGAGCAATACTCTCAAACACGTTGGAACCCTGTTCTAAAACTTTCTTACCCAAAACACGTGGGGCCTCTTCAAGCACGATAGACACAACCGGCTTTTCATCAAGCTTTCCCTCACGTTTGTAATACTTATATCGTTCGAATAACTCACTCGCAATAATACTTCCAATCATGATCTCTAACGAACCTGAAAAATAACTTGTATCAATAATAACGACTTTTCCTCTCTCCACATCATTACATAACTCTGTAATCGTGTTCTCCCCTGCAATTGCATCAAAAACCCCACGTGCTCGCAACTGGCCATTTTCTAATTCTAAATCAAGTAATGACACTAATTTACGCTTCACCACCGCAACTGTATCCTCATGAAATGCCACCGCCTCAATTCGTCGCTCTTCTAAAACACACTTAATCCACTCTTCACCAAATTTCTTATGGTAGGCATACAACAACTGACGCTGTGGTTCGCTCAACACAATTGCTCCACCAAAATGCTCCGGCCTAAGCCGTTTTAAATTTAATTTGAGAGTACGTGCACCCACCGGAGCAGCATACGGGGTATAATAGACCACATGTGACTTGTCAGGATGATCTTTAAGACCTAATCCCACTCGACCATAATATTCATCATGCGGATCTAACACCACTAACCCAGCATACTCCTTTCCCACAATATCCCATAACAAACAAGACATCAAATTACTTTTCCCTTTTCCTGTACTTGCCGCAATCAACATATGATGAGAAAGAACATCTCGTCCCGCAAGCGACACCGAAAAATCAAGACCTCGACTACCACTGCGTAACGCACCCAAAAATAAAGGAGAACTCGGACGAGTAATAAATGAGAGATCTTCTTTAACAATTGATCGAACTGAAGAAAAAAATGGAGGAAGCGCTTTACACAAAGCTGCACTAGCACCACCCAACTTACCCCCACTACCAGACGAACTCACCACTAACAACGGCTTAAGCGATGCTAATTGATAATTTCGTAGTGTTGGATCAAGCAGCGAGAATTCCCCCTCTTCCAGATTCATCCCCGCAACCATCTCGAGATTTTGCTGTGAAATCTGACTTCCATAGGATAAATCATACACTTGAAGAATAAATTTAACACCCTGATGCTCAATAACACATAACTCTCCTAACTCAACCTGCTCACCTGCTTTCACCCGCATCAAAATAGTTGCAAAATTACCCCAAATCACCTGACCTTTAACCATTCCCTTTCGCACTATTTCCGTATCACTCCCTGTCATCCCTTTCTCCATCTTTCCAAGAAGAGAGCAACGACTTTTTAAGAATTTAGATTTAGGATTGTTTAAGATCGCAACGTTTTTATAATACACACACATACACACACAGATGGGAACAAAAACAATATCCATTAGTGATGAAGCGTATGGCATTCTTAAAACCAGAAAAAAAGATAAAGAAAGTTTTAGTGAAGTAATTGTAAGACTTTCAGGAAAAGATGCTCTTAGTTCATTTTATGGTATTCTTACCAGAGAAACAGGTGAAGCACTTGAGAAAAATATCGCTCACGCACGCAAGCAACATAAAGAAGTCCATTCGAAGAGGCATATATGATCTTGGATAGTTCATTCATTATCGATCTTCTCCAAGGAAGAAACGCACAGGCCCTAGAAAGAGCGCATGAATTAGACGCTAAATTTATTCAAAGAGCAATCAGTAGTGTGACCGCATTTGAAGTGTGGAAAGGTATAGCTCGCACCGGAAATTCCCATGAAAAAGAAAAAGTAGAGAGATTAATTTCTTCATTAATAATATACTCCTTTGGAATAGAAGAAGGAAAAATTGCTGCATACATTGAAGCTGATTTAGAGAAACGTGGAGAAATTATAGATTTAGAAGACATTTTTATAGCGGCAACTGCGATACATCAGAGAGAAACACTTTTAACAAAAAATCAAAAACACTTCCGCAAAATAGCCGGTTTGAATATTGAAACCTATTAAAATTCAGGAATATTCAACTATGCAACCTTGGAAAAATACTAATTATTTGTCCTGTACCTTAAGGACAACAAAAATCTTTATAAACAGACCCCGTTTTTATGAGAATATGGAAGCCGTCGTTATGCATTTTCGGATGGGAAGACACCACCAAAATACTCATCAAATGATTCTTCATGTAGGAGAAACTGCCCAAGAAGCCAAACACGTTATCGGAAAAAACGTTGTCTGGACATCACCTGCAGGAAAAGAACTTAAAGGCACCATCTCTGCTGTTCACGGTCGCAACGGCAACGTTCGCGCTATTTTCGCTGACGCTGGATTACCTGGCCAAGCCATTGGACAAAAAGTCAAGATTATCTAAATTATTTTTTATTATATCTCATTGTTTTTAAAGTTTTTTTAATAACCCAGCTATCGATCTTATAAGACCTAATAACCCCAAAAACGTAATACACAACAGAGCTTAACCTCTGACCTAGTTGGCAACTATACTTACTTTCGTGTAAAGTCTTCTAACCTATTAAAGAAATTATGAGTGGCACCCCACAGTGTGCGCAGATGCGTGCGTAGCTCTTTAACTTGAGCCGCTATTTCTGCTTCTGTACCATGAAATTTGTGGTTTTGAATATGACCATGGAAATACTCACGAGCCGCTTCCAACTCAGTAAGAAGTTGAGTAAGTTCTGCTCTCTCTTGAGGATGATCATGAAATTTAGATGGCATCGTACGCATTTGTCGCCACGCTACCGTAAAATCTTCAAAGAATTCTTTGAGATGATCATTAAGCTGTGTCTTGTGATGTCCTTGACTATCTTGAACAACCAAATGAAGCATATTCTCAGCATGATTTAGACTTTCTATAGCTTTTACCAAAGGTCCCGCAACGCCTGCAACTTCATGTTTTTTATGTTCGACATGAGCATGGTGTTTTTGGTGAGCTTCATGTTCTTTATGTTCACGTTCATGTTTCTCATGATCTTCATGAGCTTTATGTTCAGCATGCTCGCGTGCATGTTTCGCTTTCTCTTCAGCCTCATGTTTGGCATGGTCACGCCGTTCTTTCTCTTTTTTAAACCATTCACCCACATGACCTTGCCGAGTAGCGAGTTCAGCAGAAGGTTCACTAGATCGACCAACGATAAATAATTTGATAAAATACCAAATAGCCGCAAGACCAGCGAGAACTTGAGAGTAATAAATGAATTCGGCAACCGTACCAGAATGTGAGCCAAAGTCAACAACTCCTGCTCCACTTGGCACTAACAACGATGCTTTCATTGCTTGGAGAACCCATAATAATAATAAACATAACACTAACTTAAGAAACACCGTTCCACGATTCTCATCTTTCGCATCTTTAGGAAACTGCCACATCAAATAGAACAACCCGATAATCGGCGTTCCGATCAATAAAAACGCAAAAAAGACACTCCAACCTGTTCCCGCAGCAAGAAGAACCGCTGCCGGCATGAAATACATTCCAATAAGTGTAACCGCTAAAGAAAAAATCAACGCTTGACCACGATTAAAAAAGTTAAATGGAGGTTTCCCATTCGCACCACCAAATGCTGTAATGGTTGCAAAAAAGAGCGTGAAGATAGCCAGACCAAATAATAGTCGACTGAAAATACTTAATGATTGCTCATTAGTCAGACCAAGCGTCGCCGGATCTCCAACCGACATAATCGTATGACCAACCGAACTCAAAAAGCCCATGATGGTACTACTACCACTTGTAGCAGTTGCTCCAGCACCTGTTGTGGAACTAGCTGTATCCGCCAATACCAATAAACTTAGAAACGAAAAACACAGAAGTACAAGTAGGATAACCCCAGACAACCAACCTCTTTTCATATCACCAAGGAAGAAAAATGAGTATATAAGGTTTTTGTGAAGGTGGGCTCTGTCCTAAGTATAGGTTAGCAGCCAGAGGTGAGACGTGACGAAAGCAACAACAAGAAAGGTTGGGGGGACGTCCCATCCGGGGTCAACCGAAACTGTAAGTAAACATTGGTACGTCGAAAGCTGCTAACCCGAGTCGAAGACGAGATTTAGGACAGAGCCGTGAAAGTGGACTTGAGAAACGCAAGAAAATTAGGCATACGCACTTACACTAGGTGGATTAATGATTAATGTTCCGATTAATACGTTTTCCGTTTTGATACCCAATTTTAACATTGAAGGATTTGCTTGTTGGGGAATCCTCACAAAAATATTAATCGAAAGTTGTCGACCTATGGGTGAAGTAAATCGTTGATCTTTTAAAGAGTTAAAAGAGTTTACAGTCAAAGAGGTATTAGAAGATTTGTTTGCAAAAGCCAGATCATTTGCACCGCGTTCCCATTCTAATACCGCATTACCATTACTAATTTTGAGAGTAAAGCTTTTAGCTGAAAAAAGAATTTTTATTAAAGGAGTAGCTGCACCCCATTGACCACTTCCCATAATCAAACTCTCTCCCTCTCTGAGAATACCACTAAACCCAAGTAATCTACTTAACTGGGAATTTCCGATGAATAAGAGAGCGTATTCTGGCGGACTGATGATTTTATTCGAAGTTTTTTCTACTTCTTTAACATCATGTTCAACAACACCTAGTACCCCTTTGATACGTCGAATTCTATCTGAAATACTTTCAACTCGTGCTAAAGCATTTTGTTGTATTCTTAATCTCGACCCAGAAGCATTCGCTTTAGCTAAAACCTCATGAGCAGTTGCCAATTCCTGTAATTCATCTTGGAGCAGACTAAACTCTTCTTTTGCTTTTTGTGCATCACCCGCCAATGTTCTAATTCCTCGAGAATCTAACTCTCGCCACTCAGCAACCGTACGCTTGTGAAATAATGACATAACCTCAAGAAAGAGTTATTGTTTAAATAATTTTGTTTAAAGTACTAATCAGAACCCTCAAACAAATCTCCAAAAAAGCCTTCACCGGAAAACCCATCAAAGAAAAATGACGAAGTCACAATACATCCCACACACTCAAACGAGACAGATCTTTCTGATACTCTCTAAAAACAGCCAACAGCGAAGTAAGAGCAGTATTGATTATTTTTTCCTGTTCGTGCAGTAGTTGTACTTCTTCACCAACAGACGTACATCTATTTATTCAAACCTTTAAGAAAAGCTTCTAACCCTCGAATAACATCATTAGCATGATTTTCCGAGCGCAAAGTATTAAACCATTGATCACCATTTTTATAATCAATGAAGTGTTGTTTAAACATTTCATCCAAATATTTGATACTCCCTTCAGAAGCACCCGGTTCTGCCCCCAGAGTTTTCCTGAAACTGAAATTAAACTCTGTCTTCTCATTTTTTGAGAACTTTAATAACCAGTCCAAACTACTACTAATATACCTATGATCAACTAGAATTTGCCCCTCCCCACTTTGTGCCCAACTATATTGAGCTTGATTAATAACTCCATCAAGCAACAATTTATCCAACAACAATTTAGCCGTATTAAATTGCTTTTGAGTACGACGAACAAGACGACCACTGATAAAACGACCATTACCAACCTCCCTAGATGCTGAGTTCACCGCTTTAATGAGATCATCATAATATTTATTGATGGCTTTAGTATCAATATAATTAGCACGGACCCCTCTCAAAGTAGGAACAAACACCTTGTCCAATACCTCCTCAGAAAGAAGTCCATCAATCTTCTTAAGAAACTCCGTCTCTTTGGTTTCTTCAATATACAAATCCAAAAGACTCTT
>JAHFSP010000002.1:0-88953 GCA_023265685.1 Candidatus Woesearchaeota archaeon
AGCCAGTAGAATGAGAATATTTCTGCTTTTGAAAAACTCTGCGGAGTTTTTAAGCGCATTCACCAGCAGGTCTTACGCACGAAAAAGCTCCAGACCTGCCGTACTCTGCGCGGATAATAGCATCTCGAATTAGATTTTGGAGCCATCGAGATGCAGCCCACGTAAGATTTACCTCTTGTCCATTAATAGATATGTCAAAACTGGTATTATCCACACACTTTTCAACTCTGAGATTTAACGGTTGGTAGGGTTGAAATGTTTCCAGTCCAGAATAAGTTCCCAGATTAAATACTTTATAGGCAATGCCATCACGATGATACAGAGTTCCTGAACCACCTGTGGCAAGTTGAGTTCCTAAACCTGGAGCGTTTGGTTCTCCAATCTTTTTTAATGGAGTGGGTGATTTGAGAAGAGGTATTTGTGTCATTGAAATTCAAAAAAGAGGGCGTATTTTTAAATTTGCTACTCGATTAGAATATTATTATTTTGGGACAATTGTATTTTGAGGAATAAACACAAAAGGGAATAAATACATAAAGAACAGCTCTTTTTTGAAGGGTTATGGATAAGCAGAAACCTATAGGTATGCAAGGACTTGTTGATGAGCGAGAACGCGTGCAGAAAATTATTGCAAATTCTGGATATTGCGCACGTCGTAAGGCGGAAGAGTTGATCGAGCAAGGTCGAGTAAAAGTTAATGATACTGTGATTAGAATAGGTGATAAAGCGGAGACGTTTGATCGTATTACTATTGATGGCAAACCTATTCATTCTGAGAGGAAAGTGTACCTTATGCTCAATAAGCCGTTTGGATATGTGACGACGACGGAAGATCCTCATGAAGAGCGTATTATTACCAAATTGATTGATGTCCCTCAACGCGTGTATCCGGTAGGTCGTTTGGATAAGTTCACAGGCGGGTTGATTATTCTTACTAATGATGGTGAGTTTGCCAATAGAATCATGCATCCTCGTTATGAGATTGAGAAAACGTATTATGTGAAAACGGACAAACCGATTTCTTCTGAGCACATCATGGCGTTACGTCAAGGAATTATGATTGAGGAGAAAATGACGACGTCTGCTAAGGTGAAGAAGTTATCTGCTGATGAGATTGAACTGACGATTCATGAAGGTCGTAATCGAATTGTGCGTAAGATGATGGAGTCCATGGGATTTATGGTCAAAGTGTTGATTCGTATTCAGATTGGTCGATTAAAATTAGGTCATCTTAAACCTGGGCAGTATCATCAAATGACACAAGAGGAGAGAGAGATGGTGCTGATGGGGACTGAGCCTGAGGTTAGGAAGGATGGGAGAAGAGGGACGCAAAAGAGAAGACCATTTCGTAAGAAGGTGACGCGATGAGAGTTGTCATGTATATGGCAATAAGTGTAAATGGAATGATTGCAAAGGGTAATGATGATACTAGTTGGATAAGCTTAGAAGAATGGAATAGTTATAGTTTAGCTGTAAGAAATGCAGGAAATCTCATCATTGGACGTAGAATGTATCATATTTTGACAAAACAACCTGAATTTTCAGAACTCAAAGATGTTACACTGGTAGTGGTATCAAAAACCAATTTCAAAACGCTGAGCCCAAAACATCTTGTGGTAAACTCACCTCAAGAAGCTTTGAAAATGGTATCTCGTAGTAAAGAAGTAATTGTTGCTGGCGGAGGAATACTTAATCATGCTTTTTTGAGCGAGAATTTGGTTGATGAAATTTTCTTAGATATTGAACCAATCATACTTAGTAATGGAATTCCTCTCTTTAAAGGAAATGAATATGAACAAAAATTGAAGCTTATCGGACAAAAGAAGATAAGTGAGAATGTACTACAATTACATTATCAAATATTAAAATAAAAAAACAAAAGTAAAAACTTATTTTTTGCCCCAAGCAAGAACTCCCATAATAATGAGATTCACAATTGGGATGATCATGAGGATGCCAAACCAGCCTTCTTTGCCTCGACGTTCTGCGATGTTCCACCACCACCAGATGCCAACGCCAGCCATAGCTAGTCCGCCAATAATCGGAATCCAGGAGATTAAAATTACTAGCATCGTCCACCAAGGAACTTTAGCACATTGAGTCATGAGATACAAGTTGGCAATAGGAATCCAGGCAAGCCAGGAATTCTTTACTTTGAGCCTGTTAGCAATGGTCATGAGCGCAAATGATGTGTAGATATACACGGCCAAAAACGCAATGATGAAGACTGCGAGAAACGCACCTGCCATCGCTCCAAAAAACGACATATTCGGAAACATTTAATTCACCTCTATTTTAACCTGTAGAACGTAGGCAACAGGAAGATTATATTTTGATCGTATTTAAACTTTTGTGGTTGGGTTGAGGTTGGTTTTTGCTATGTTTTGAGAATATTAAGGGAAAAATCGGCACATTTATATTTCTGGAAAATGAGGTTCTTGGGTTACATTAATTGGAGTAAGAAAAGATAGGAAGGTGAAATTATGAACATGAAAAATATATTTGGAGTGGTAGCTGTTCTTTTGGTTGTTCTTTTGTTGGCAGGATGTCAAGGACAGACTTCAGCACAAGCAGACATGAAGGCTGATGGGCAACAAGAGAATGCTGCGGATGCACAGGCTGATGTTGCTGTTGATGCAAAGGTAGATACTGAGGTTAAAGTAGAACCTAAAGTTGAGGTAAAAGCGGATGTTAAAGCTGACGTTGCTGTTGCTACAAATGGGAAATCATTGAAAGATCTTTTAAGTGGCAAGGGTACAAAATACACTGCTACGTATACTATGACTTCTGCACAAGGTAATGCTGAATTTACTCTCTCTCAAGATCTTCCTCATCTTGCATATGATATGAAGTTAGCACAGGGGGAATCAAAAACAATCTTAGATGGTGAAACAATTTATAGCTGTAATAACATGGCTGGTTCATGGGCATGTTATAAGATGACAACAACACAACCTTTAGCAAGTGAACAACTCGAGAAGGATGTTGCTGACAACAAAGTAGCTCCTGAATACAAAGGTGTTTGTACTGTTGCTGGCGAATCTGGTAGCGAGTATGAAGTTGTGAATCAAGATAGCGATGCAACTGTGTGTTATACGGCTGATGGTATTTTGCTTAAAATGGAGACGATGAAACCCATTGCTACTTCATTAACGGCAACGAGTGTCAAACGAAGTGTCGATGCTTCCGCGTTCGTTGTTCCAGCTGACGCACAAGCCATGCCAAGTTATCCTGGTATGCCACAACAATAAGACGTTGATTTTTTGGATTTATTTTTCTTTTTTTGGTTTATTTTTCTGTGGATACAAAGATTGGAGAGCAACTTCAATTCTATCAGCAAATGAATGCTGAGGTGAGATTATTCTTGCTCCTTTATTCTTAAGATCACTTACAACTTCTGCGGCAAATGTAGAACTTGAATCATACAAAGCACGAGCATCGGGAGTGCCAAACTTTTCAACGTCAGAGCAGTAAATAATTCCGTCCCATTTCTTCTGGATATACTCTGAAAGCTCAACAAATTCTTCAAATGTTTTTTGAGATGCAAGAGTGGTTGTCTCCAATTCTACATGATATAAAGGATGCCCTTGAGAAAAACGAGCCAAGCCAAATGGAAGTTTAAAATAAGGATCGACCCCTGCTAAAAGAGGGTACTTCTTGTCAAAGCGATTAAGTTCAGCATCTGCCTGAATAGTATAAGCTTCAAGATCAGTACAAGAAGGGCTCATAGACGCAGGATCATTTGGGCTTTCTCCGCCTTCTCCTACAATAAATGTCCTGACACCATTTTGGTTGAAAAGGTTATCTCGCATGAATTTTCGGATTAATGCGTCTGGAACATCTACTCCAGCAAATCTTGCTAGTCCAATATTGTCATCTATCAACTCACGATCATATGCTTCACTAAATACTTTTGGACCATTTTGATTTACAATAATGGAAATACGATGGCCATCTGGGAACCATCGATACGTATTATAACCTTCAAAAACTTGAGCTTTTTGGCAATTAAGTGCTTTAATAAGATTACCTAACCTCGGTTCTCTTTTACAGTAAACGTCAATTTCAACAGTCATAAAAATGAAAAATCGCCCTCTTTTATAAGAGTTGCCAATAAATTGTTACTTCTAAGTTACTACTTATTAATCTTATTCCAATATACCTACGATCACTTTTATGTGATTTCATCACATTCCCGGAATCTTTCCGCCGCCAAATTTCTTCATCATTTTGGTCATGTCTTTTTCGTTTTTCATCATTTTGACCATTTTTTTACTTTGGCGATATTGTTTGAGGAGTTCGCGTACATCTGATTGATCAAGACCGGATCCGGCTGCAACACGATCGATACGTGAGCCATCTATTTGTTCAGGATCTTCTAATTCGGTTTGGGTCATGCTGTCCATCATGAAACGCCATTTGACTAAGCGTTCTTCTTGCATTTCAAGAGCTTCTTTAGGGATTTTTAATTGGCCCATCCCCGGGATCATTTCCATGATTTTACCAAATGAACCCATTTTTTTCATGGCCTCCATTTGTTGGTATAAATCAAGAAGGGTGAATTCGCCTTTGAGAAATTTATCTTGCATATCTTTGGCGTTGTCTTCAGTAATAACTTCACGCGCTTTTTCAAGTAAAGATTCTAAATCGCCCATACCAAGCATACGGCCGACAAAACGTTGAGGATGGAAGAGTTCTAGGTCGTCAATTTTTTCTCCGACTCCAATAAATACAATTGGTGCGTTGGTGACAGCACATGCAGAGAGTGCTCCTCCGCCTTTCGCTGTACCTTCGAGTTTAGTGACGATTACACCAGTAACTTTACAGGTGTCATGGAAGGCTTGTGCTTGCGTTTGGGCAGCTTGTCCAATATCTCCAGAAATAACGAGGAGGCGTTCTTGAGGATTAACAAGTTCATTGAGTTGATTGAGTTCAGCGATTAGTTCTTCTGAGAGAGCGTCACGACCAGCGGTGTCGACAATGACGACGTCGTAGTCTTTGAGTTGCTGTTGAAATGTTTTGTAAATGGTAATAGCGTTCTTTTCTTTTTCAAGACCGTAGAAATCGACACCCACCGTTGTGGTAAGTTGTTGGAGTTGGTGATACGCAGCAGGACGCCAAGTATCGGTTTGAATGACGGCAATTTTAAATCCACGTTTTTTGTAGTATTTGGCGATTTTTCCTGCGGTAGTGGTTTTACCTGAACCAAATAGTCCTACAAGCATAATATAGGTTGGTTTGGCATTGATTGTGATGTCATGAGCTTCTTTGCCCAGAAAATTGGTAAGTTCTTCATAGACTATTTTGAGAATGTGTTCTTTTTTGGTAATGCCTGCGGGTGTTTTATCTTTAGCACGTTCTCTAATTTTTGTACTGAGTTCAAAAACGAGTTTGACGTTGGTATCGGACTGGAGAAGAGAGCGTTGAATGTCTTTGACAACTTCGCTAATGAGGGCATCATCTACAAACATTGCATTGGTGATTTTGGAGAGTGTGTTCTTGAGTGAATCTCCGAGTTTTTCGAGTACCATTCTGAGATGGAAAAAGGGTGAATTTTATTTAAAGGTGATGTTTAACTTTATGAGGAAATTACTCTTCATTGCTTTTAGCTTGTTGATCTCGATGTGCTCGATATTTCTCTAAGCTAACAAGACTGGCAGTAACATCTGGTGCAGTGGTTTTTCTATTAGAGATCGGGAGAATGTTACGAAGATAGTTTTCAGTAACTCCTAACCTAGATGCAAGATCTTTTCTACGTGTGCGTGCGGGAAGGTTTAATTCTTCACAAAGATCTTTTGCTTCGATTTCATATACTTTAAGAACTTGGTTGGGTTGAAGAATATCATCTGGCTTTTGAGATAATTCATCTGCTAATTCTTCTAACAAAGAGCTTAGAGCAACTGGTTTGGCACCTTGGAGATCATATTTTATCCGAGCTAAAATGTTATTTCTATCAGAATTAAAAACGGTGTTTTCTGAGAAGCAGAGTGCTTGTGTATATTCTGGTGGTGCTTCTACAACACGCATGGTAATATATTCACCTTCTTCATCGTCGTTGGTAATTCCAGAATCGAAAAGTTCAAACATCATTCCTTGAGAACGTAGAGTAACGTCGTACATGCCATATAAACTAAAAAGTTCTTCATTGGTTGGAGCTTGGAATCGATAAAGACCGCCAATAATGATACGATTTCCGGAGAGTGTATCAGACATTTATGGGCAGGTTCTAGTCCATTTTATAAGATTAATTGAACTAAAGTATTACTAAAATATTAAAGAAAGAACTAGACAAAAAGAAAAATTACTCATTATCTCCACCTAGAATTCCACCAAGAACGCCGCCGCCAATACCTGCAACTCCGCGTTTTTCTTCTCTGCTACCAGCGTTTTGAATTCTGTCGGCGAGACGTGCCAAGGGAAGGCTTTGGAGAATGATTTTGCCAGGACCACTAAGGGTGGCAAGAAATATTCCTTCGCCGCCAAAGAGAGCGTTTTTGAAGCCGCCGATAAATTGGATGTCGTAGGAGACGCTGTCTTGGAAGGCGACAATACAGCCGGTATCGACGCGTAGGGTTTCTCCTGCTTTGAGAGTTCTCTCGAGCATATTGCCACCAGCATGGATGAACGCGTGGCCGGAACCTGAGAGTTTTTGTAAAATGAAGCCTTCGCCACCAAATAATCCGGCGCCAAGACGCTTGGTAAAAGCAATGTCAATGTCAACACTGGGAACAGCACAGAGGAATGAGTCTTTTTGACAAAGATAGGTTTCTTTGCCGATTTCAAGAGTTGTAATTTTACCAGGATAGGGAGCGGCTAAGGCAACTTTGCGTGTGCCGGTGCCTTGGTAAGAAAAAGAAGAGATGAAGAGTCGATCACCAGTGAGCATACGTTTGAACCCTTTCCATAAGCCACCACCCGTTGTGGTTTCAAGTTCAATACCTTCTTCCATGTAGAGCATAGACCCTGGTTCGGCACGAATAGCTTGATCTTTAGCGAGAGTAATTTCGATGAACTGCATGTTGTCACCTTGGATTTTGTAAGTGAGTTTTGATGGGAGAATTAGTTTTGTTTCAGATGCTTTGGAACTTGGGGTTTTTGTGGTCATGGTAGTTGTTTGATTATTGCAATTATTATTGTTATTATAATGGTTATTATTAGGTTATTATTATCGTCGTTGCCTGCGTTGTTGAGCTGGTTGGGTATAGGCAAACCAGTCTTCTCGAGTAATTTCATGGAAGTAATCTGCTTCTTCAATTAAGGTATGGGCGGCGGTTCTTTTGACAGCAGCGATTTCAACTCGTACACCTTCTGATTTGAGATGTGTAACAAGGTCAACATAATCTGAATCCCCAGAAAGAATAATGATGGTATCAACTTTTGATGAAAGCTGGGTGGCTTTGATGGTGAGGGGAATGTCAGCTGATTTATGACACGGAATAACGGAGCCATAATAATTAGTGTGCAAACGCTCGGCAAGTTTAGATGAAATTGCTTTGCCTTCACGGAAGTATAAGAGACGGTTAAGTCCTCTCCCATTAAGAAGTTTGGGAATTAATGAGTCGAAGTTCACCATGGTGTTGGTGTTGCCACTGTCTTCGTGGATGCTACGCTCGATGTTATTTCCGTCTACGAGAATTGCAACGCTTTGGGCTACATTAATATCCATTTTTTCCACCTTGTGGTTCAGAGAGTTGCGGGGTTTAATAAACTTGTGTTAGAGCTTTGACTATCAGTAATAATAAACTCAGAAATCCTGAAACCAATAGAAGTCAAAGTTATATCAGTTGAACATCAACATAACCCAGTAACTGCGGATGTTGAATGTCCCCAGATTTGCTGATTGGTTTTAGTTGTAAATCAGAATATTTTCCTTTTTGTCTAAAATGTTCAAATAAAATGTTATCTAATTCCTGTTCATTCCAAGTTGTACTAACTTCATCAGTTTTACAACTGGTTATTGTCGCGTAGTCTTCTCGCTCAGGATGCACTTCTAAACCATTTTGAAAAGAGCCGCTGTGGCAAGCGTACATAAAAACCGCTTTTTTTCCTGCTATCGAGTCTAATTCTTTAAGAAGAGATTGATAGGACAACCAGGAATCCCCCATTTGGATTGATCCGTTTTCTCCATGAGAAAAGATAATTACGGTGGTTAAAGTATCACTGTTACTTAGACTGGAAAAACGTTTGACAGCGTCTTTGAATTCAGGTAATACTTGAAGTGTTCCTGGCCATATTTTAGCAACTTCTTTGTACCCGCCATTAAGGTTAACTCCCTTGTTATATAATTCTATTTCTTCTTCCAATGTGTCGTGAATTGTTGTATGAATCAATTCTGGAGATAGAGTCATTTTGCTATTACTTATTCTAGGGTTAATTACATTCAGAGGCGATCTTTCTCCTAAATCTATAGTGCCTGTCATTAATAGCTCCCAATCATAGAGAGGGAGATTTCCTGAAATGAGCGGATGCCACCTTGGGAAGCTAGGAACTGCTGCAAATCCAGTATACAAATTTCTTCCGGCTACGAGAAGTCCGTACTTATTCTTTGGTTGAAATTGAATCATTATGCAAAATTTAGCTAAAAAACTGAGCCTGCCCGGACAGTCGAGCTTCGCTCTCGTTGGTTTCGTGAGCGAAACTATTCGAACCGGGGTCCTATGGTGTCATCTGGATTATTTCAGCCGAAGCCACATGTCCTATCCAGGCTAGACTACAGGCCCATTGGGGATCATTGCTCTAAGTGCTTTTAAAAATCTTATGGTTAATAAGGTTGTAAACCATTTACTTCGCTTTCGCCCAGACGCCATCAAAGTATTCTTGGAAGTGTTTGGCAATCTCCGCAGAATGGATTAAGACCGCAGTTGGGGTGTCAGACCAGGAGAGGATGAGAGTTTTATCTGCAATAACATCGATGGTTCCGGGAACGGGAAATGAAACAGTACGAATTTTAATATGACTGGAGAGTTTGTTAGTAGGAGGTGTTGTTCCGATGCCACGCATTTCGATTTTAGCTTCTGCGAGTTTAGGGTATAGTCGTTGATAAAAGACAGCTGCTTTTTCGTCGTGAGGTGGATAGAAGAATCGTAAGATGAGATCTTTTTGTTCGAGTAAAATTTCGTAGGCGGTTTTAAGACCTTCAAATCCAATAAAGACTTCAGCTCGAGAGCGCCCTTGATCTTTGGAGATTTGAAGTAGATCGGGAAGAAGAGAGGCAAGGATATTTTTTTGTTGCGTGACTTCGTGTTCACGCTTTGCAAGAAATTCTGAAAGACGATACGGCTCGACGGCACGATATTGTTTGGTACCGTTTATCGTGATTTCACTGGCAAGACCTTTGGTTGTTAAGCGTTCAAGAACATCATAAACTTTTGAATACGATACGCCAGATTCTTTGACGACATCACCTACCTTACTAGGACCACGTTTGAGTAGGGCGATGTAGACTTTACTTTCGCCTGGTGTGAGACCTAATTTTTCAAGTTGATCGTGCATAGATTTGAGTAGGGGTTTGAGATATATAAACATTATGAGAGAAAAAGTTATGAAAAAATAGAGTGGGGGGAAATTACTCGGGAAATTGAACTGGTTGGCTGACTTGATATTGCAATTCGCCTTCGCCACCTATTGCATGATATACATTTCGCCAGGTGTCAGTTCCTTGTGGTTTTGGAACACCATTCGCACTCATCACAGAGCCAAAATATTCGTGAAACAATTCATCCGTGTACTCTCGCGGCTTATTTATTTCAGGAGCTGCAAACACTAAACGGGACTCTATCTTCCCTACACGGTCTACAAAAATAGGTTGTGTTGTTATTGTAAGTAAAGATGTTTTAACAGCATCTTCCAGAGGAGATCCTTTTATTGCAAATTGAATTCTATCAATAAATGTCATTTAATACAAAAAATGAACAGTAAATAAATAGTTTTCGCTTTTTGATACTTAAATGTAGTTATTTTTTTAGCTCACGTGTTAAAATAGAGTTGCTTACAATTTTTTCATGAACAGATCGCACTCAATTAGTTTTTCGGTTGGCGCAATCCAATGAATACTTCCTACTGGCCGATACTCATATGATCGCCAAAAATTAAAAACCCCATTTTCTTCAAAAGGATGGTCGGGTGGAAGAGGTACATAGATGCTATTACATCCATGTTTTTTCCCAAGTTGTTCTGCTGCTTGCAGAAGTTTTCTATCGTCACCTCGCTTTTTATAATTCGTTGCCGTTGTAAATGCGGCAATAAACATCCATTTTAGAGGGAGAGAAGAACGCACCTGAAGGTTACAAAAATCGAGAGGGATATCATTTTTCTCATATATTTCCACGACAATGAATCCAACCACTTTCTCTAGTTCTTGTACCACGAAGATACCTTGAGCAAACGAAGAAAATTTCTTCACAAAATATTCTTTTGAAGCACCGGTCTCTCCATACGCCTCTTTATCAACAGCAACAAGAGAAGAGATATCAGACAGAGTGGCATGACGAATTAACATGGAATAAAGAGAATAAGAGGGGATTTAAAGTTTACCCTATATATTTTAAATTTATTTTATTTACTCTAAAAAGCCAATGGCGACCATCAAAGCGATTCCTGCAACAAGGGCAATGAAATGCCAGATGGATTCTTCTGCTTCACCGTGTTTGTGTAATTCAGGGATGAGATTTGATCCAGCAATGTAGACAAATCCGCCTGCGGCGAATGGTAAGATGTAGGTGCTAAATGATTGCGAGGTTGATGAAAAGAATAGTCCTACGATGGCGCCGGCAATGGCAACTGCTCCTGAAGCGAAATTAAGTAATAGTGCTTTACTTTTTGAAAAACCGGAATAGAGTAGTACTCCAAAGTCAGCTAGTTCTTGGGGAACTTCGTGGAGGATGACGGCAATGGTTGTAGCGATACCAAGCTGGATATCAACAAGATAACTTGCAGCGATTACTAGTCCATCTAGAAAATTATGTAGACCATCTCCGAGAAGGTTTAAAACGCCGATATGGGTTGGTTTGTGATTGTGATTGTTTACGGTTCCGTGTTGGTCGTGCTTGGTGAATGAATGGTGATGGCAGTGGCGCCAGTGAATAAATTTTTCTAAGACAAAAAACACGACGACTCCTGCTAAGAGAAGCAGAGAAATCTGTAAGGTGAATCCTTGCTTTTCTACCGCCTCAGGTAATAGATGAAGGAATGCTCCCCCAAATAATGTGCCTGCAGAAAGGCTTACAAGAATTAAAAGAATTTTTTTAGAATTGCCTCTTTGGAGAAAAAATGAGAACGCACCAACAAAGGAGACTAATGATACAATGATAACGCTAAGCAACGTGTAGATTATGGCTGAGTCCATAGGATAGGAAAAGCTCAACATATATAAATAGGTTACTGATTTTTATTATCAATAAGAAAAATAGTTAGTTGATGGTAAAAAATGATCAGAAGATAGGTCATGTGTAAATGGATAATATTTTTTAGAAAGGTTGCATTATGAAAAAAACTCGACAGACTAGGCAAAAAGAGATAATTGTGGCATCGCTGAGTCAGTTTTCTACTTTTTTTACGGCTGAAGAACTCACTTCACGTGTACAATTAAAGTCGCCAAAAATCGGGATTGCAACGGTGTATCGCTTTCTTAAAGAGTCTGCAACACAGGGAACGTTGCATGCTTTTGGGTGTGGTAAGAAGACAGTGTATTCACGTAATCTCAAGAACCATTCTCATTTTATTTGTGAAAAATGTGGAAGTATAGAACATATCAACGTTGAGAAAATTGATTTTCTTAAAGAGCGTAATTTAGGAGAGATTTGCCATGTTCAGATTAATGTGACAGGTGTGTGTAAGAAATGCTCTCATCCATAAATAAGCGTCGCATAAACATGGTGGCATAACTGCCTTTGGGCAAAAAGAAACACACTTTTAGTTTATACTTGCCTTCAAAGCATTCATCTGAATCATACTCTCCAACTTTCAAATCTTCTACTCTTACAAAAACCGAGCGCATTTCTCCTTCAAGACTTAGGTTGGGAAGTTGCCTAATTACGAAGTCAGTTGCGGTGAGATTTTCTCTTTGAAGAATAGTACTTAGTGCGTGTTGGATTTGGGGATCTGGAGATTGGAGTGTTGCAAATCCTAGAAGAGGAAATTGAAGGTGGATGAATCGTTCTTGGTCTTTGATGAAGATAAGTGAGCCTGCTGAGTAGGGGCTGGTGTAGATTTCTTTACTGTGTTGTTGTAGATACATTCCTACGGTTTCATTCCACAAATAACTTTGATAGGCATTGAGATAGAGTCTTAGAAGACGATCTGGGAGGGTACGTAGTGCGGCAATGGGGTTGGTGGGGTGGGTCGTGATATACTCTTGGCAGGAGGCGTGGTCGATGATGGTTGCAGCTTTTTTGAAGTCTTTTTTTAGTAGGGCTCTTCCTACCTCAATATTATGTTGGGAAAAGCGTTGTTCGTCAAAGTAGTTTGGACTTAAAGAAAGGTGAGGAATGGAGAGATGAGGAAAGGAGACATTGGTGTTGAGATTTCGTAGAGTTATTTGGAAATGATTACCTTCTAAGTCGCCAAGAGAGAGGGGTGTTTGGCCGTATCCGATGATCTTGAGATCAACGTTGGAGATTTTTAGGTTGGTGAGTCGTTGAGATTTTATTTCTCGTAGAGAAAAATATTGCGTCGTTATCGCGTGGGTGTCTTTGGTTCCGGCATAGCCCACATCTTTTTCTTTAATGCCGAGAATTTTAGCAAGATAAGATGCAATTTCCATGGTGGAGCGTTCTTGTTTAGTGCATTGTATATAGAGATAGGAACCTTGGTCTAAGAGGTTGAGAGATGCACGTTCTATTACAATAAAATCTTGCGGAAGATGTTTAAGTGTGTATGAGGACAATGGATTGAGGTGCTGATTGGGGTGCATTCGTTATTTAGAACAGAAGGCTTTTAAAAAAGATATGGAAAAAAGGGAGTGAAATGAGATTATCTATTGCTGATGGGAGAAAAGGTTATTTTGAAGATTGGGGTCCAAGACGCATATTGCTGCAGTTTGTTGATAAAGAACCAAAAGATCCCACAACCATCTCTGATATTCGTGACCTTGCAAAGTTAGAAAAACTCGTTGTTGGTACTCCTAGCGGAGATCTTGAAGAATTACTTACAGGAGAAGCGCAGATTAATCCATTACATCTGGCAACACAAATCGCGATGTTACCAGAGGATAAACTGCTTCTTGTTCCAGAACACTATCGGATTAACGCAGAAGGAGTACGTCAAGTCCTTTCATATAATGTAGAATCGTTAGTGCGTCTGGATAGTGCGAGGGTGCGAGAAAAATTAGGACTTCCTCGTGGGTCTAGTTCCATTCCTGCTAAGGTGCGCCGTGAATATGTTCTTACGCCGCAAAAACTCATTGGAGCAGCTTTTGATATTCTGCATGAACATAAAGAAGAGTTTGCGAATGAAGATTTTTCTTGTTATTCCTGGTTAGGGAAAGATCGACGACGGCGAGTGGTAAGTTTGTATCGTGCTGTTCAAGGAGCGGAATTACGTGCCTATCAAAATTTTGCTGCCTATCATCTTTTGATTCCTCTGTGGCGAAAGCAAATGCGAACGGGAGTGAAAGGAAAAGACCAACAACCTCTTAGCGATGAAGAACGAGCAGATAAAAAAGAAAAAGTAGAGCGCTATGAGCGATGGGTCCATCATAATAAAATGGGGACAATTATAAATTCATTAGAAGCGGAATGGACGGATTTAATTGAGCCTCATGCGCGAACTTTTGATTGGGCAACATCGCGATCCATGCGAGTTCCTTCACGTCTTAGTCCTCCTGCGACTTATATTACAGATATTCATCGTTTACCACGTGCTCAAGACGATACTGCATTTGCTGCGTCAGTTGTATGGGATATGGAAGGTTGTTGCCCTTGTGAAGATGCACGATTTCGCGATGATCGCAGAGCAGAAAAACCGTATGCAGGTAATTCTGAAGTCTATTTCTGCGCTCACCAGATAGCCACAGCACATGTTTTGCGTAAAATGTATGAGAATAAAGAGCAGTCAGTGCCGTTCTTACCTTTTGTTTTGCCTACTAAGTTTATGATGGATTTTGTTGATCGATTACGGTATCAAGCAATTATGATTACAACAGATCCGCAAACAAAACGACATTCCAAGAGAGCGTTGAATCATACGGAGATAGAAGGTTTGATGTGGAAAGCAGTAATAGAATTTGGTTATGAACGTTGTTTTACTGCTGATGTAGGTCGATTTCAAAATGAGCGGTATGATCCCCATTTAGATTTACTTAAACCTCGGTTGCGCTAAAAAATAGACCACTCTTGCATCTAGGGGGTTATCAAAGAAAATTTCTGCTTGGGAATTGCGGAAAAAATCGAACGCGGCGCCTTCATTTTCTTTAAGACGCTTTTCATCGATCTTTTGAGCGTTGAAGCCTTGACCTTTCTGTTCTATTCCGATAATAAAACTTTTTTTGCCAAGCCAGAGATGAAATTTGGAAGGTATTTTGTATTCAGAGTGACTCAGGGTATTGGAACCAACTTCGTTAAGAAAATACGCAACCTCGTCAGTGTTGTTGTGATTGATCCAATTGTAGAGGTCGTGTTTCGTGTGATATTGAGCGTTGATGAGGTCAACGATTGCCCATTTTGCTTGGCCATAGAGTTCAAGAATTTCATCTGAAGCGTAGATGGTTCGAGGCGTTTCATGAGGGTGGATGATGAACTCGTGGTGGTTTTGAGAATTGATTTTAATGAGAGCGTGGGTGAGAGTTTGGGAGTAGGAGATGGTCATGGTTTTGGGTGAATGAGTGCCAAATTAAAAGTATTCCCCAAAAATTTTAAAAAATAGACTTGGAAATGGAGATTGATGAAGTATAATACTATCTCATTTTATCGATATACGTTGATTGAGAATCCAGAAGAGTTACGTGATCGTCTACGTGATTTTTGTGCTATTCGAGAGATCCAGGGTCGGATTCTGATTGCTCAAGAGGGGATTAATGGTGCGGTAAGTGGCGTGGATGAGAAGGTTGAGGAATTAAAGAGCGAGTTACGGACTCTTTTTGCAGGTCTTACGTTTCGCGAGCAAGAGGCGGTTTCTACTACGTATCATAAACTGGTGGTTAAGGTTCGTAAGGAAGTGTGTGCGTTTGATTATCCTATTGATGGACGAGAAAGTGCGCAGTATGTGACTCCTACTCAATTAGAGTTGATGTATGAAAATAAGGAAGATTTTGTGATTATTGATGCACGTAATAATTATGAATATGAGGTGGGGCGTTTCAAGAATGCGTTGAAAATGCCGATCAAATCGTTTCGTGAGTTTCCGGAGAAAATCAACGATTTTGCTGAGTTCAAAGATAAGAAAGTAGTGATGTATTGTACGGGTGGAATTCGTTGTGAGAAAGCAACGGCGTATATGAAACACCAAGGCTTTGAGAACGTTTTTCACTTACAGGGCGGAATTATTAATTATATCAATCACGTGCAGCATACACCTAATTTGAATGGTCATTGGGAAGGAGGATTATTCGTTTTTGATGATCGATTAGTTCATCATACTGATACTGCGGTGACACATTGTGTACACTGTGAGCAGGATAGCCAGCAATATTACAATTGCCATAATTTAGATTGTGATCGATTGTTTATTTGTTGTAAAGATTGTGCTGTTGTGATGAAGAGGGCGTGTTCGCAAGCATGTAAAGATGCGCCTCGACAACGTCGTGTGAAAGTTGTTGAGAAAGTAGTGGGGAGAGTAGAAAATTATTATGCAAAGAAGGGTGTTGCGTTTGCCAAAGTGTCTAGTCTTCTCAAAGTGGGGGATAGAGTTCGTGTGAAAGGCAAGACGACCGATACTATTCAAACAATTGTGGAGCTTTATGATGATTCTGGGAACTCTATTGATGCAGCTAGTTCAGGGGAGTATGTAACGTTTCGAGTGAGTGAGAAAGTACGGTTGCATGATGTTATTTCTATACCTCAATAACTCCTACAAAAATCTCAACAAACCTTATATAAAATCGCTATTCTGGAGTAGCTATGTTTCATTTTCAGATTACACACCGAGAAGCGCATACGCAGGCACGGTTGGGGACAATGAGTACTCCACATGGCAGTCTGTCTACTCCAGCGTTTATTCCTGTGGCAACCAAAGCAGCGATTAAAGCACTTTCGTTTCGAGAGTTGACGGAAATTGGTTTTGAAGCGACATTGTGTAATACGTATCATTTGTATCTTCAGCCAGGTCACGAGATCGTGGAACGATTTGGTGGGCTACACACGTTTAGTACGTGGAACAAGCCGATGTTTACTGATTCAGGTGGTTTTCAAGTATTTAGTCTTAATAAAAAGTTGTGTAAAGTTGAGGAGGACCAAGTTATTTTTCGTTCCCACATTGATGCGTCGAAACATATTTTCACGCCGGAGAAATCAATGCAAATTCAGCGTGCACTTGGCGCCGATATGATTTTTGCGTTTGATCAGTGCTTGGAGATTGAGGCAGATTTTGAAAAGACACAAAAAGCGTTAGATCGGACACATCGTTGGGAAGAACGAAGTCTGGTTGAATTTCAGAAACTTAATGTTGATAAAAAGCAAGCTTTGTACGGGATTGTGCAGGGTGGTCGTTTCAAAGATCTTCGAGAAGAATCGGCCAAATTTGTTGCTGCTTTGCCTTTTGAAGGTATTGGGATTGGGAGTATTTTTGGGGATCCTAAAAAGGAGAGTAAAGAGTTGGTAGAACATGCGTTGAAATTTTTGCCTGTTGATAAGCCGAAACATCTTTTGGGCATAGGAAGTGTTGATGATATTTTTATGTATGTGGCGTTGGGAATTGATACGTTTGATTGTGTGCTGCCGACACGTCTTGCTCGAGTAGGATATATTTTCATTCGACCAGAGAGCGGAGGTAGTGTTGAGAATCGATTTCGGTATAGACTGTTTAACGCAAAATGTAAAGAAAGTAAAGAACCGCTTGATGCAGCATGTGGTTGTTATGTTTGTACAACGTATACACAGGGGTATTTGCACCATTTGTATAAAGCAGATGAATTGTTATTTTATAATTTAGCGACCTATCACAATTTGGCTTTTTTTAATAGATTGATGAGAGAAATTCGAGAAGCTATTAAAGAGAATAGATTTGAAGAGATGAGGAAGATGTGGGTAGGTTGAAAAGTTCAGCTATTTACCCATACACATATAACTAGATCAAAATAGTTGAGAGATGAGAAGAGTGAGAGAGGATAGAAAGAGAGAAACCATGCATACTAACAAACCCATAGATTTAGAATCTTATACCTACACTCTACCTAAAGAGTTAATCGCACAAGAAGCCATGCATCCGCGAGATCATTGTAAGCTGTTAGTAGTTCACAAAGAGGGAGAAATTGAGGATAAGACGTTTTACGATGTTTTAGATTATTTTCAAGAGGGTGATGTTCTGGTTCTTAATGAGACGAAAGTCGCACATTGCAAAATGATTGGAAAGAAAAAGACCGGTGGCATGGTTGATATTATTATCACGAAAAAAGTCGTTTCTCATACCTATGAGAGTCGTATTAGAGGAAGTAATTTACGCGCAGGAGTATCTATTGATTTTCAGCACAATAGAGCGTTAATCATTAAAAAAAAGGATGATGTTTTCACACTGCGTTTTGATAAAGAGCTTACTCATGATGATGTTTCGTTATTGACTCCCCATTATATTAGGAATAAAGTTCCTGAAGAGGATTATCAGACAGTGTTTGCAAAAAAAGAGGGATCGCTGGCAGCACCAACAGCAGGGTTACATTTTACAAATGAGTTACTTGAGAAGATTGAGAAGAAAGGAGTTAAGATCGCTAAAGTGCGTTTAGATATTTCATTTGAAACTTTTCTTCCTGTTCGAAATATGTTGACTCATAAAACAGGTAAAGAATATTTTTGCGTTGATGAGGAGAATGCGCAGATTATTAACTCAGGAAGAATCATTGCTGTGGGTACAACTGCTGTAAAATGTTTAGAGAGTTGTGAATGGGTTAATGAAAAAATATTACCTACAGTGGGTGATTCACAGATTTTTATTACGCCGGGGCATACTTTTAAAGCACCGTATAAGGCGATGATCACTAATTTTCATTTGCCGAAAACGTCTCTTCTTTTGTTGACGAGTGCGTTTATGGATTGGGAGAGACTTTTGCCTGCCTATGAACATGCAGTTAAAGAGAATTATCGATTTTATTCTTTGGGTGACGCGATGATGTTGTTTCGAGATTAGATTAATCCAATTTCATGTAAATACGCTCTGGATTCCGGTTCATAATTTTTTGAGGAGAACATGTTCTGAAAGGTAGCTTTACTAGATTTAAGTTGAGAATTAATAAGCATCTTTTGTTGTTCAAAAAATTTAGGGTTATTGAGAAGTTGCTGCGCATAAAATTCAACATATTCAAGATCTGTTAATGGTATTTTTTTCATCCTTGTTCTATAATAGGTTTATACTTATTAAACCTCTCTGGGGAAATTATCTCTTTAAAGAAAACTCGTAAATGCCTAGCATCTTCAATGTCTTTTTTACTTCCTAAAATAATTTCTTTATAGAGTATCTCAAATTCGACAGGAGGTATGTTGAACTCAAAGTCTTCAATTTTTATTCTTTGAGGGTGATTTAGTTCGTAATATTTAGCAATTCTTTTTGGAGTTACAGGAATACATTCCATATTTGGAAATGTTTCGCCCTGACGGGCGAATCGGATACTGGCCATATCTTGTAAATACTCATAGGCTTCTGAAGCTGAGTTAGACTGATAGCACCAAAAGCCCCCCGCGATTAAGTCTTCAAATATTTTTTTGAATGTTTCTTGTCCAACCAAAGGGAGGAGAATGTCGACATCTTCTGTACCTCTTGTCCTACCGGTAGAAATACTTACATAGCCACTTACAATCAACGAATGAGTATGTTTGTTAAAAACTGTGAGAAATTGCTTGACAAAATGATCTAATTCGGTTAATGAGCGGTGCATTATAATTACATTGTTTTGAATCTCATAGGCAGCTGGCATATAATGAAAAATAGACATTACCTTTTTAAAATATTCTTAGAATTGCAATGGCACCACCATAATTTTTAATGGGTGATGGAGATACCATGAATAATCTTATTGAACAATGCCAGCAACAATGTTTGAAAGAGAGAGTAGTGTATCTTCCGGGCGAGGGGTGTGTGTATGGTGAAGGACATTTCTTTAAAGAAAATTCTCTGGGTCCAGCTTTTCAAGTATACTATCACCGATTAACTGGATTTAGACCAGACTCGTTGTTAAAAACTACTCACGTTGTTCCTCCTGGGGCACAAAGAATTGAGTACCATTATAGGTATAGGAGCCCACAAGGCGAACTGATTATTATTCCTACAGTTGAGCAATTAGAACGAGCTCTTGAAGGGCCAGGGATAGATCCATTTCGAATTGATGTTGATGATAATAACGATGATGAATAATCTTAATTCTTTTCTTACCGTACTTGAACAGGAAGCGATGCGTCGTGGTATTCCAATTATAGGGCCACAGAAAGGGGCGTGGCTGTTTGAGAAGGTTAGAGATTTGCGGCCTTGTGAGATTTTGGAGTTAGGTACCGCTGCAGGGTATAGTGGAATTATTCTTGGTTCAACTGGTGGTCATTTAACAACTGTGGACAAAAGTTTTCCGATTCAAGCAGAAGGAAAAGAGAATTTGGCTCGAGCAGGGATTAATGCGACAGTCATATTTGGAGATATTCCGACGTGGCTTAAGGAGATTACGAAGACAAGGAAAGAATTTTTTGATCTGATTTTTATTGATTTTGAAAAGAAAGAATATTGCGCTGCGTTGCCGTATTGTCTTGAGTTGGTGAAAGTTGGTGGTCATATAATTACTGATAATGTGCTGATGGAAAAATCTAAAGATTTTCTGGAGCTGGTGATGAAGCATCCACAATTAAAGACGGAATTGATTGAGATTCAAGATGGAATGACGTGTAGTAAGAGGATTACTTAAGTAGAATGATTATCCAATATTGATACCACTATCAAGAGGTAAATTTATAAATAACCTCGCTTTCTTAATAAGAGATTGACATGGAATATTCACACGTTATACCATTAACATTGCTTTATGTTTCTCTTACTGCGTGTGGCCCTATTCCCTTGTATAATCAGCGAGATATTGTTCGAGATCAAGATACAGTTGGGACAACTCTTTTTGTTATAGCACCACCCTCAGAACTCCCACGTGAAAAACCGGCAGAATCTATTTCCAGTAATCATCCGCTTGAGCAAAATGAACTTCATTACATGCCTTTGGGGTATCATGTTGATAAGAGCCTAGAGGGTAGTGTTTTAACTTTGGTTGGGTTATATTCGGGGAGCTTACATTTACAAATAAAGAAAGCAGATGCAGTGTATATAAATGGAGAAGTAAGTCTTAGAAATAATTCTCAGTTTCTTGAGCAAGTCGTTCGTGACGCAGACATAAATGGAGATAAAGAGGTTACACACCAAGAGGTTTCAGATTTACTACAAAAAATTCTGAACAAACGTATTTCTAAACGACAAAAGAAAAAGTAAAAGAACTAGCTATCTGGACAAAAGTCCCACATGAATTGGAAGAATTTTCGATAGCCATCGGCAAGTTGTTTATTTTTGAGAACGAATTGGATAGGTTCGCTGTCTAACTGACCAGGTTTTACGCCGATGAAAGTGACGACGTAATCGCCAAAAATATCAATACAGGTTGGACTGGAGTATTTTTTAGGAAGAAATTTGTAGGGTTTTCCAACCATTTTCAAGATTTCTGGTTTTTGTTCTTTTACATCATAATCAAAGAGGTGAAAGAATTTGATGCCGCGTTTTCTGCGTTCAACACCAAAATGGGTTAAATAATATTGAAGACGGGGGTCAAGCCAAAATGCTTTGGCTCCAATGAAATAGACCGGCTGGTTTTGCTCTAGAATGAGATGTAGGTAGTTTTTGAAGCCTTCGATGCCGCGAAATAGATACGCTTCTGCCTGAGGCTCTACAAAATTGTAGAGTTTTTTCATCTCGGGAAGCTGTTTAATTAGGGAGAGTTCTTGCTCTTTGATCATTTCAGCAAGACGTTGTGGATCGGCTGGTTTGAAAATTTTTTCTCCTTTGACGAAGGTTTCTGAAGCAAGACCCTTTTGTATGAGTTTATGGAGAGAATCGTAGACGTTACGGCGATGAACTTTTGATTTGACAGAGAGAGTGTTAACGTTGGTTTCGCCAACTTGTAAGAGTGCTTCGTAGACGCGAGATTCGTTGAGTGAGAGTCCGATCTTTTGAAGGAGTTCTTGAAACATTTTCTTTTAAAAATGGGACTTTTAATATAAAGATTGTGTTGAGGATTGTGTTGTGAGGTGGTGTTTACCACCGCTTAGATTGATAACAGGAGTCATTCTTAATTCTATCAATTATTACTAATTACACTAACTGATTACACTATTAACCAGATTACAATTAATTTTAATAATTTTTAATAATTTTAAACATGACATTCATTTCCTCTACGGCAGGATACCTGATCTTGGCACTTTATGGTATTTTTATGATACTTGTGACATATCTCTTTGCACGTTGGAAAAGATATCGTTCCATTTCTGGTTTTCTGGTTGCTGAGAGAAACGTGCATTGGTTGCTGGGTGCAACGAGTATTGCTGCGTCGTGGATTTGGGCTCCAGCACTTTTTATATCTACACAGGTTGCTTATGAAATGGGATTACCAGGGATATTCTGGTTTACGTTTCCAAATATCATTGCGTTATTAATTTATATTTTTCTTGCTCCAAAAATTAGAGAAAAATTGCCTTACGGATATACTTTACCACAATATATAAAGCATAGATTGCGCAGTGAGCGAGTTCATACGATTTATCTTTTCCCGTACTTTTTTTATCAGCTTATGGCGGTAACGGTTCAGTTATATGCCGGGGGAAATTTGGTTTCGTTATTAACGGGCATTCCTTTGATTAGTGCAATGATAATGATGGCTACGACAGTTTTAATTTATGCATTTATTTCTGGTTTAGAATCGTCATTTGTTACAGATTTTATTCAATTTATAATGATTGTACTTGGTGTAGGAATCGTTGTACCTTGGGCAGTTATGAGAGCAGGAGGCTGGAGTGTTGTGGCACAAGGGTTAGGTGGAGTGTCTGGTCAATTTACCCATATATTTGATCCGAGTGTTGCTTTTTCATTTGGGATTGTTACAGCTATTGGACTTATTTCAGGTGCTATTTCTGATCAGCAGTATTGGCAACGTGCATTTGCAATTAAAAAAAATAATTTAGTACTCTCTTTTATATTTGGAGCAATTATGTTTGGAATTGTTCCGGTTGCACTTTCAATATTGGGTTTTATTGCGGCAAACGCAGAGGTAGGGGTGGTTCTACCGGTAGGAATTGATGCGTCGATGATTGGAGTACTTACGGTAAGTCATCTGCTTGGGGCAGGAGCAATGGTATTGTTTGTAATTATGTTATTAAGTGCATTATATTCCACATTGGATTCAGGAGTGGTAGCGACAAGTTCGTTGTATGTTACTGATGTGATACAATATTCTCTAAAAGAAAAAGAAATAATTCAAAAATTAGATGAAGAAGTTCCTCTTACATTGGAAGAAGAAAGTATAGGAAGGGTATTAGATGACAGAGGTGTACGAAACTCAAGGAAAGCAATGTTGGGTATAACTTTATTAGGATTTTTGGTGGCTTTGGGGGTTACGTATATCCCTGGCTTTGGTTTAAAACATCTGTGGTGGATTTTTAATACGTTTGCTGCGTGTGTGGTTGTTCCTACGGTTCTAAGTTTATTTTGGAAAAAACTTGATGAACGAGGGGTGTTCTGGGGCGTCCTTGTTTCTTTTGTTGTAGGAGTTCCGTGGTTTATTTATGGAAATGTCGTTGATAGATCAGCCTATATTGTTGGTGCATCATTGTTTATTATTGGTATATGTACAGCATTTTGTATTATTTTGAAAAGAAAGATACCTTGGACAGACACTTCACCCTAAAACGATTTCACTCTAAAACATACTAGGCTACTGCTTTAACAAGCTAATTCTTCATAGAAAAACTGAGCCACAACAATGTTTAAATAGAAGATGGTCTCGCTGTGCGCCTTGATGGGTGCTGATATTGTTAAAGAGGGAATGAGGAATAAATTAAAATATTATTTTCAGGTTTCGTTTTCTTCTGATCTTAAAGCAGGTTTTATTACAGCTGTTGTGGCATTGCCGTTAGCAATTGCATTTGCGATTGCATCGGGAGTGGATCCGATTATGGGCCTTTATACGGCAATCATTGCCGGATTTCTGGGTTCGTTGTTTGGGGGGTCAACATATTCTATTACGGGGCCAACGGGGGCTATGACAGTAATCATTCTTTCAGCGGTTAATAAGTTTGGGGTGGAAGGTCTTTTAGTTGCGGGATTTTTGGCAGGTGTGTTTCAATTGCTCTTTGGTTTTGCGAAGCTGGGACGCTTTGTGAAATTTATTCCACTTCCGGTGGTAACGGGATTTACGGCAGGAATTGGAGCAATTATATTTATTGGCCAAATTGCGAATTCGTTAGGTCTTTCGATTGCTTCTCATGAACACATTTGGCAAACAGTTATAGAAATTGTAAAGAATTTTTCTACGGTTAATATTGTTGCGATGGGGGTTACAATTTTTACTGTTTTGTGTTTATTGTTTCTTCCTAAAATTTTACAACGAATTCCCTATTTGAAGAATCTTCCTGCTTCGTTATTTCCCCTTATTTTATCGACTTTGGCGGTTATTATTTTTGCGTTGACTATCCCTCGAGTGGGAGTTATTCCCTCTGGACTGCCTACTGTTCATATGATCAACATAAACCTCGGTTTGATCAGGAACGTGTTACCATCAGCATTTACAATAGCTTTGTTGGGAACTATCGAGGCATTACTGTGCGCCGTAGTTTGTGATGGTATGACTAACACCAAACATGATAGTGATAAAGAATTGAAAGGTCAGGGCATTGCGAATATGGTATTGCCATTTTTTGGTGCGATTCCATCGACAGCTGCTGTGGCACGTAGTGCGGTGAACGTTCGTGAAGGAGCTAAGACTCGCTTTGCGGGAGTAATACATGCGTTGATTTTACTTCTAATTTTGCTTTTTTTTGCACCTGTTGCCCAGTATATTCCCAAAGCTTTTTTAGCAGGAATTTTGATGGTGGTATCAATTCGAATGATCAATTTTCACGAATTCATTACCGTCTTTAAAATTAGTCGTTTAGAAACCATTGTTCTGATTACGACATTTATTTTAACGGTTCTTACGGATTTGGTTTTTGCGGTTGAGGTAGGAATGATTTTGGCGGCGGCGTCTGTTTTAATTAGACTGATGGATATTATCGATATTACTCATATGAAAGATTTTGAGGAACCGACGGGTGCGGCATTTGAATTTCGTAACGAGAAACTTAAAGAAGTTACAAATGTGTATACACTACATGGGCCATTTTTCTTTGGAGCAATGAGCGTCTTTGAGAAAAAGCTTGATGAACATATTGAAAACAAAAAACCAATCACCATTTTACGCTTTAAGTATGTCCCGTTTGTTGATAGTACTGCAATTATTCGTCTTGTTGATTTTATTAAACAAAAAAAGAAGAAAGGAGCCGTTGTGTATCTTGCGGATCTTCATCCAGGTGTCTATAAAGCACTCCATCATAATGAAGAGTTTCGTGAATTGGTAAAAAAAACAGAAATTTTTCCCAAGACTAAAGATGTATTAGCTCATATTGAGAATAATCTTCATACTATTCTATTGGATGGAAAGAAGTGAGTAGGGCAAAATAGCACTCTAGTATACACTTAAGTAACATTTATATAGAAATAAAGTTACGACTATGTCATGGTAATCTTGTTTGACCAGTTTAATCTTCCAGACGATATCTATAAAGTTCTTTTTGCAACTGAACAACAAGAGATTGTTGCCAAGATGTTGATTAAATATATGTGGGAAAATAGTGGAGAGATCACTAAAACTGAAATGAGTGTCTTTGCGACGATGCTTCATGAGGGTCGCGCGCAACTTAAAGAACGAGGTCGGTCTCCCTTGGAACGGGAAGAGTTTATTTCTTATAACAAGCGTCAATTTTATGATAGAATCTTGACACCGATGCGCGGGATGGGTTTAATTGAATATGACCTGTATAAAAAAACGTACAAAGTCTCGGATAAATTCAATCGCTTGATGATTAAAGTTGGCTTGATGTGGCTTCGTGAAGTGGAGAACGGAAAAAGAAGCGTTGTTCCTAATAAGTAGTAATTTTAGAAAGATTTTTAAATGAGGGGAGTTCTGGAGAAAGTATGATTAATGGAACAGATATTAGTGATTGTGTTCAGGCTGCTCAACCAGCATTAAGACAAATTGGAGAAGCTTCTCTGATCGGACTTGCTACTACTGGGGCTGCCATCGTGGCTCGAGCTTTACCCAATGGAAGTAATATTCAGGCTCAGATAGGAGATAGATTAAATTATGTTGCAGGAGGCGCAGCAGCGGCTCTCATGTTAGTACCTCCATTAGACCCATTGGTTTCCATTATGCCTACGGGAACACTAGTTGCTGGCGTGGCTGCTGGAAGTTATCTTGCGGGGGGAATTTTAGGTAGTGTCGTGAACACGTTACGAGATGCACATGAAGGGCCTTTAACACATCAACCTCACCGTTTGAACTACTATGGGTTGCGTGCAGGCACAGCATTGGCTTTAGGATACGCCGTTTTAAATAATTTATTTTAATCTTTTTACTTATTTTATGAGAGATTACGAGAGAATTCACAAATGGGATTAGAGATACCGGAACAACCGTTCTATAAAACTCGATTTTTTCATCGAATTGTTGGAGATTATAGGCTTGTTAAGGCCAAGGATTGGAGAGTAGATTTTGGTTGTTTAGTCTCTACTGATTTTTATTTTTGCAGAGCGTTGGTTTTAGCTGATGGTAACAAAGTAGGACTAGCACATATTCTTCCCAATGCGGATCCACAAACTTATTTAGCATCAATGCTAACTGCATTCCCACAAAGAGAGAATGTACGAGTAGGGATCGTACAAGCCGATTGGCAATACCATTTTAATCTTGAATTATTGTGTCAAGAACAAGGGTTGCATGTTTTGACAACAGTACGTTCCCCTATTTTTTACGATGATAAGTGGGAAATAAATAGATCCAATCCGCGAGATGTGCTTATACATTCAAATGGTACAATGAAAATTATTGAATGGTCAAATAGAGAGTACAACGAAAGAAATGAAAAGATACCAAAAATGATCTCGCCTCGTTTGTATACTATGTCTCTTTTTGATACACCTATAATTCTTTAGGTTGGGGGGAAAGAGAGAGAGAGAAAATAATCAATGAGAATAATCCATAAAAATAATTAAGAAAAAATTAATACAAAACTTACAATCCAGCTTCTCGTCGTAATACTTCTGCTTTGTCGGTTCTTTCCCAAGTAAAGTCGGGATCGTTACGACCAAAGTGACCATAAGCAGCGGTTTTGCGATAGATTGGGCGTCGAAGGTTTAATTGGTCGATGATCGTTTTTGGTCGGAAGTCGAAGTGTTTGCGCATGAGTTCAGCAATTTTTTCTTCAGAGACTTTTCCGGTGCCAAAGGTTTCAACGTGAATACTTACTGGTTGTGCTACACCAATGGCGTACGAGACTTGAATTTCACATTTTTCAGCAAGACCTGCAGCAACGATGTTTTTTGCGACGTAGCGACCATAATAGGCTGCGCTTCGATCAACTTTGGTAGGATCTTTTCCAGAGAAAGCTCCACCACCATGACGTCCGTGACCGCCGTAGCTATCGACAATAATTTTACGTCCGGTAACGCCAGCGTCACCAACAGGGCCACCAATGACGAAGAGACCAGTGGGATTGATGAAATACTTTGTACGTTCGTCAACATAATTACCACAAATTGGTTTGACGATTTTTTCAACAACATCTCGACGAATGGTTTCAAGATCAATGTCTGGGTGGTGTTGAGTTGAGACAACAACAGCATCAACGCGTTTGACTTTGCCATGTTCATATTCTATAGTGACTTGGGATTTTCCGTCAGGACGAAGATACCAAATTTCTCCTCGTTTACGAGCACTGGCAAGTCTTGCGGTAATTTTGTGGGCGAGCATTAATGATAATGGCATGAGTTCAGGAGTTTCATTGACAGCATAGCCAAACATAAGACCTTGATCTCCTGCTCCTTGTTCTTTGTGAAGACCTTCACCTTCGTTAACGCCTTGGGCGATATCGGGTGATTGTTCTGAGAGTGCTGAGAGGACACCACAGGTACTTCCTTCAAAGCCAAATTCTGGTTTGTTATAGCCAATTTCAAGAATGGTATCTCGAACTACTTTTTGAATGTCAACGTAAGTTTTGGTGGTTACTTCTCCAGCAACGACAACAAATCCGGTTTTAGTAAGAGTTTCTACAGCCACACGAGACATAGGATCATCTTTGATCATAGCATCGAGAATGGCGTCTGAAATCTGATCACACATTTTATCGGGATGGCCTTCGGTCACGCTTTCCGATGTAAAAAAATAATTTCCGCTTGTCATATATTATTCACCTTTGTATTTTTCTTTTTATGATTATTTTTTATGATTAGAATCCATTTATAGATTTGTACTCCTCTGGTTTAGATCTAATTTGATAACTATTAATTTCTTTGCCGGGAAAACATACAGGGTATTGGGTACGTAGATATTTTAATCCTTCATTAATCACTGGGTCGCGAGGGTTTTTTCCTTGTGCATCTAAAGCAACACTCGCTATCTGATCAACTAACGTTAAACCGCTTAACCCCCGATCAATTCGAGGTCTAACTTGGGGATGTGCTATTAGACTGAGAAGTGGTGTTTGAATTAAATTAGTCAGTTGTGTTTGTTCCATATGCTTTTTTCAAAAAGAGAATTATATAAACAATCCTGACATAATTATTCCCATATGAATATACCAACGAACATAAAGAGTTTGTTGTATATACAATAAGCAGAATTCATTGACTTTACACTGCTTATTGGTATATTCTGATAAGAATAAAAGCGGAAAGTATATATTCCAGTGCAATTGTGGAATGGTTATGATTAAATCGCTTGCTGAAATTGTTAAACTGCGTAAGAAGTTTCGTCTTAATCAGAAGGAGCTTGCTCTCAAAGCAGGTGTTTCACAGAGTCTTATTGCTAAAATTGAAGCAGGTAAAGTAGATCCTACGTTTACGAAAGCACAGCAGATTTTTACAGCGCTTGAAGAGTTGCAAGAGCAACATGAACTTAAGGCAAAGGATTTGTTGAATTCTAAAGTCATTTTTGTTGATCAGAAAGAGCCGATTCGTGAAGTCATTAAGAAGATGAAAGCGAAGGGGATTTCTCAGGTCCCGGTTCTTGCAGGTGAGCGGATTTGTGGATTAGTGACGGAGAGTGTGTTGTTGAATACGTTGTTGGAGAAGGGGGAAAAGATTTCTGGATTGACTGCAAAAGACGTTATGGAAGATGCTCCACCGATTGTGACACTTAAAGCAGGGATTCATAGTATTTCAGAACTGCTGGTGACGTATCCGATTGTGTTGGTTGCCGAGAAAGGAGAGATTAAAGGGATTATTTCTAAGGCAGATTTGTTAGGAAGAATGGAGTAAGATTGATACAGAATAATTTTTAACTTGTTTTAAAACTAGAAGTGGACCTTACTCTTTCAATGCTTGAAATGCCAAAATATCCTCAGTGGTTAATTTCTTGCCTTTTTTCATTTTCTCTTTGACTTCGTCAGTCTTAACTTTAACTTGTTGGTCGAAGCGAGAGTGGCTTTCTTTTTCGAAGTCTTTGGAGAGTTTGCCAACTTCACCAGAAATCTCTTCAAGTTTTTTCTTGGATTGGTCATGTTGCCCTTTGAGTTCGAGATATTTAGCAACGAGAGGTTTTTCTTCTTCACGAAGTTTTTTCATTTCTTCGTAGAGGGTATTAAGCTGTTCGTGTTTTTCTTGAGATTCTTGCGCTTTTTGTTGAACTTGTTTGTGTGAGTCTTGAGCTTTTTTGCGATCCACAGAAAATTCAGAGGAGAATGAATTGACTTCTTTCCAGACGTCACCTAGTTCGGATAATTTTTTTACTTTTGTTTGTAAGCCTTTGAGGACTTTACGTAATTCTTGTTCTTTGTCAAATGGCATGACATCGGTTTCAAGTCGAGATTCGATTTGTTCGATTTGTTTTCGTAATTTAGAAGGGTCATCATGATCTTGAACTTTATTCATCAGCTGTTGTTTGCGATCGTCGATGTCTTTACGGGCAACGGCTTTGCCTTTGACAACATCATTGAGTTTGTCGCGCTCTTGTTTGAGAGTTTTAACATCGAGAGTGAGAGCATCACGTTCTTGTTTGAGAGCGTTGACTCTATTTAATCGGTCGGTGATTTTATCACGAATAGAACGAAGCTGACGAAAGATTTCTTCTTTTTGCGTATTAAGCGTTGTTACTTCGTTACGCAGTGATGTTTGTTCTTTGCGCGCATCAGAAAATTGTTTTCGCGAATCTATTTGACCAGAGTGCTCATCATCCATTCATATACACCATCCACATCTCAATAAGAAAAGAAAAAAAAGCGAAACTTTGGTTTTACCCAAAGAGTGCGCCAAGACCAGCTGCGGCAGCTTCTTCAGCTTTTTTAGATTCTTCTGCAGCTTTTTTACCGTCATCTTTCTTCTCTGCATGGCCGTGGCCAGCAGGGGCAGCAGCAACTGCAACAGGTGCAGCCATAGCGGCTTTCTTGATAGCTTCTTCGATATCGACGCCTTCAAGAGCAGCAACAAGAGCTTTCACACGACTTTCGTCAGCGTGAACGCCTGCAGCGTGCAAGACAGCTTTAACATCATGCTCGGTAATTTGTTTTCCTGCTTTATGAAGCAGCATTGCGGCATAAACGTATTCCATTTTTCATCCTCCAACTAATTTAAGTTCGCCTCGTGTTTTACACTATCGGCTTGTCGCTCACTGAGAGCTAAAATTTCATCGGTCGTTTCTGGTGTTAGGAACGCAGCTTCAATCGCAGCAGCTTTCGCGTCGCGGAAGGCTTTTCCAATGAGTATATCGACAGCACCGTTAGCAGGATAGGCAATCTCAACTGTTAAGTTAAGAGCCCAGGTAGCTGCTTGAGTGAAGTCGCGGCTATACTGTGCTTCGTCAATATGGAGATATTTGGCATCAAAGACGAAACCGTTTTCACATGCAGCAATCAGGTTTAAGCCGATCTCCATTGGTTTTATGTCTAAACGTTTTAAAGTTTCCGCAACTTTTTGTGAGATTACGGCACCTTCGTGTACGACAATGGTATCATTAATGATTGCAAGTTTACCACCTTCTACTTTGGTTTTAATACCAACAGCAGCAAGTTCGGAAATGATAGGACCTGGAGCAAATGAAGTTGCACCAGCTTTTACCAAGACATCTTTAGGTGAGACTTGACCAGCTTTTGCCGGAGCCTCTGACTTGTTTCTATTTAGTAATGATGCAAGACTAAAAGGATTATCTTTTGTAAAGAGAAGTGCAGGCATGCCCCTGGCACGTTCTGAAAGGTCTTTCATTCCAGCTTTGCCAGATTGTTCAAGAGCAATTTGGAGAATGCGTTTACGTGCCATAATCATTTTCACGCCTTTTGCATGAAGCATGGTACGCATTTTAGCAAGTTGTTGAGCAGGAAGATTTTCCATGTTCAACAAACCTACAATAGGGTGATGATTGATGTCGGCAACCAATTGTGCTACGAGTTTTTTCTTGATGTCGCTTACCATGGTTAGATCCTCACTGGTTTGCCCATGGTGAGTTTGAGAGTCACGTCTTTAATGTTTTGGGACTCGTTAGGCAATTGTTTAATTGTTTGTTGATAAATACTAAGAACGTTATCGATGATTTCTTCATCACTTTGGGTTTGTCTTCCGACCATACATTGAAGGTTAGTACCTTTTTTAGCACTTAGTTTAACTGTCTTACCAAGTTTTGCAACAAGAGGTTCTAGGTTGGCGTTAGGTGGAACGACGCATCCTAATTTAGGATTAGGCATTTTACCTGATGTTCCAAGAGACTTTCCGAAGGCAGCTGCTACTTTGGGCATGATTGTTGCTTGAGCAATAAAATAATCATATTCACGAGCGAGTTTTTTACCTACTTTTTTATCTGCGTATTTGATAAAATCAATTTCTCGAATGACAAGATCACAAGTTTTGGCGGCTTGATCAGCAAGTTGTTGATCAACAAAGGCAGCAACTTTGATTTTACGACCGCGGCCGTAATGTAAGAGAGCAAAGAAGTCAACGGGATTTTGCTTGATAGCAATGTTTTTGAGATTGATTACTAAGTCATAGGACTGCTTAAACTGGCGTTGTGGTTGTGCTTTAAGTTCTTGTAGTGCCTTTTGAACGTCTTGTTTTTCCATTTAAACCTCCTACGAGCCTGACCGATAAGACTTCAGGGTAGTTCGCGGTTAGAGGCTGGGGATTGGGGGTTGTTTATAAAGGTTTCTGAACGAAGCTTCTACTGTAGTATCCTGAAATTATTTCGCCAACGGTTAATACTAAACCCAAAATAGGACTTGATTCGAGAATTAATTAATAAGGGGGTTTTAACTGTGATTGTTTCACTTTGCCCCATATATAAACAATAATAAAACCCCAAATATTAAGCGAGCTTCCTATCAAAGTAGAAATAAAATAATGAGTCCCACTTTTTTTTGAATTAAAATAACACAATGTACCAAATAAAAAACTAGAAATTACAAAGCGAATATCATCTCTTACAAAAGGTGTTTGAAAAAAGAAATAGATAAAAGAGTAATAGAGGACCATGGAACTTACAATAGCAAAATAATAGTTTTTATCTTTAAGATAATATTTAAAATCTTCTCTCCTAATTTTTATCAAAATTATTTCCCTCCAATTTTAAGAGTTCATCTACTTCATGAACGGTTTTAAATCCTTCTTTAGATAAATTAGTGGCTTCACCTAAATCCTTAAACGCCCTTTGGTTAATAGGCTCATTAGTATGGCTCGAGGCATAATTAATGAACCCAAAAATAATCGAAGAAACTACAAAGACGATTATCGCTAAAGCTAAATATTCACGGCAGTTCATTTTAACGAAATGATTAATTAGCTTTATTAAGCCACCGATCTTTAGAGTTTACGGTTATTTAAACATAACTCATTATCTCAGCATACCTTTAAATATCTCTTTTTCTCAATCCCACAAATGCAAGACATCAAACTTATTCGGACTAATCCCGATCTTGTTAAACAAGACTTGAAGAAGCGTAAGGATGAACCTAAGTTGAAATTGTTACAGGAGACGATTAAACTTGATGGGGAATGGTTGGTGTTAAAGGGTGAGATTGATACGCTGCGGAGTCGACGTAATAAGTTGAGTTTGGAGATTTCTGAAGCGAAGAAGAAAGGGCATGATGTGAAGAAAGTTCTTGAGGAAGCGGCGAAGGTGCCTGCACAGATTGCACATAAAGAAGAGCGGATGAAAGAGATCGAGGGTGTGTTGCATAAAAATTTGTCCTCACTTCCAAACATATTACATGAGAGTGTTCCGTATGGTGTTGATGATACGCAGAATCAGACGGTTAGATTAGTTGGTAAGAAACCTGTGTTTAACTTTGCATTGAAAAGTCATGTTGATTTGCTTACTGAACTTGAGATTGCTGATTTAGAACGAGCAGCAAAGATTTCAGGTGCTCGGTTTTGGTTTTTGCAAAATGAAGGGGCATTATTAGATTTGGCATTGCAACGATATGCGGTTGATTTTATGCTTAAGAAAGGATATAAATTGGTGATTCCGCCTTATATGATTCGTCGTGAACCGTATGAGGGAGTTGCACCTCTGGGAGATTTTGAGGAAGTGTTGTATAAAGTTGAAGGCGAGGATTTGTATCCTATTGCCACTTCGGAACATCCTCTCACTGCGATGTATATGAATGAAGTATTAGATGAAAAGCAGTTGCCGATTAAGATGATTGGACTAAGCCCTTGTTTTCGCAAAGAAGCGGGTTCAAGTAGTAAAGATACAAAAGGAATTTTTCGGGGCCATCAGTTTACCAAAGTAGAACAAGTCATTATTAGTAAACCAGAAGATTCATGGAAGTTGCATGAGGAATTAATTGCAAATGCAACCGAGTTTTTTGCTTCGTTGGGATTACATTTTCGGCAAGTCAATATTTGTACGGGAGATATTGGTATTGTTGCAGCCAAAAAATATGATCTTGAGGTTTGGATGAGCGTTCAGGAACAGTTTCGTGAAGTGGTGTCGTGTTCGAATGTCACCGATTACCAAGCACGTGGACTCAATATCAAATATAAGACGGCTGAGGGAAATAAATTAGTTCATACTCTCAATAGTACGGTGGTGGCAACGTCACGTGCAATGGTGGCGATTTTAGAGAATTTTCAGACGTCGAAAGGAACGATAAAGATTCCTGACGTGCTTGTGCCGTACATGAATGGGATTAAGGAGATTAAGAAGAGGTAGGATTTTGAGGGAATCGGTTTGGTACTGTTTTGGGAAATGTTCTACCCCAATGTGCCCATTTGATCACGTTTCGAAAACTTTTGCCTTTGATTGGTCCGATTTTATCTTGAGGGTTATACTGACAAATAACAACCGCAACCGCTTCCCAGAGTTGTGTAAGAAGAGCTTCTGTGTGAACTATACGTTGAGGAGTTATTGCTTGCGTTTCGTTAATATCAGCATCGTATATAACTTGATAGTTTGGTTGTTCAATTCGAGAATAGGGGAGACATTTGTCTTCGTATGTTCTTACGTTATTAAAATAGAGGGAATTGCCTTCTTTGCCAACCACAATTGCTCGTAGACTTTGGTCAAATGCGTCACGTTGTTCTAGATGTTGAGGTTCGGGAGAATAGGCAATTTCGAGAGTTGCACGATGAGGATAGCCACCAGTATTTTTTCCGCCGATGTAGAGTTTAGTATTTGTGGCAGTTATGTGTCCGCAGCAACTATAGCCTGTATCAACAACGAACTCTAGACCCCAGATTGCATTGACGATATCACGAATTGGTTCTTCAACTTCGCAGAGAAGACGTTGATATTGGGAACGTAACAGAGGATCCATCTAATCTTGAATTTGTTGTTTCTTTAAAAGAATTTATACAGAACTAGGAGAGAAATAGAGAGATTGAGTTGATAATGGAACCTATTCTTCTTCTTTGGGCTTCTTTTTTGCAGCTTTTTTAGCTTTGGCGGCAAGACGTTTGGCACGCATGGAAATGTCGGTATCAATAGTGATCTCAACTGGTTTTTCTTCTTTCTTTTCTTTTTCAACTTTAGGTGCTTTGAGATCTTCGACAGCTTTGAGAAACGCAGTTCGTTGGTTTTCGGTTAGAGAGCCAAAGCGAATGTAGGCTTCTTTGATGTTACGCAAGAATTGTGATTTTTCATATAGATCTGTAGGAATGTTGAAGAATTTTTTGAATACGGGATCGGTTATTTCTTGATTAATGCGCTTCATCTGGCAGGGGGAGCAGATGGGAAATTGACGCATGGAGTACATGAGGACTTGATTTTGTTTACAGATTGCACATTTTTGTTTAAATTTGGCGTAGGGCACAGTTGTTTGAGAGTTGAGGGCTTTATTAAAGTTTGGGAGACTCTTTTTCGAATTTTATAAATATTTAGGGATTTAAATTTAATATTAAGAGATATTTTATATTTTTTTATGTTATTTAGAAAATAAAAATAGATTAAATATTTTAAAACAAGAATATTTATAAACAAAAAAAGATTTGTTTAATTCTAATAGAACATACGCCGAGGATACGTGGGAATCAGCAGAAGATACGTAGGAGAAAATGACATATTAATGGATGTAGAATATATATTAATAGATAAAGATATTTTATCTTAAAAAGAGAATATTTAAATATAAAAGTAGAAGTAGTGCTTTGTAGCGCTACTACATGATTACTGGATGAAACAGCCACTTACCCAGAGCCCGATGGTGATAATCGAGGCAGGACACGAGAAAGAACTTTTTACACAGTTAATGGTGCGCCTTCGGAGTAAAAATACGCTTTCTTTGAATGAATTACTTTCGATTTATCATTCTACAACGCCTGAACCGACAATTCCCGTTACAATTTTTAGCGGAAAGTTGAAGCCAGCAGAGGCATTGTGCAAATATCTTAAAGAGGAATTACGTCTTTCCAACAAAGAGATTGCAGAAATATTGGGGCGTGAAACAAAAAGCATTTGGGCGACGTATGCACGGGCTGTAGAGAAACGGATTGTCAAAGGATCAAAAATAAATTTGGTAAATTTCAAAGAAGATTATGTCCTTCCACTTTCATTGTTTGCCAAAAGCAAATGTAGTATTCTTGAGAATGTAGTGTGGTACTTGAATACGATGTACCACCTTCATGTAAAGGTCATCGCGACTTTGTTAGGTAGTACAGCTAACTCGATTCGAATACTATTATTACGAGTAGAACGAAAACATGGCAAAAACTGACCTTTCCAAAAATGGTACCTGGGAGAAGAAAAGAGAACGAGTAGAACATACACTTGCGAAGATTGAGAAGGTGAATGGAATTTCACGGAAAAATCAACCGCGATACGAAGTTGAGGTTGGAAAATTAGATGTTGATATAAAGAGAGTTAAGTCAAGGGGGAGTAAAAGAAATCTGGAGGATACTACAAACAGACTTTTTACTTCTGGAACACATTGGAAAATTGCGTTGTTGTTATGTATTCTTTTTGCTTCAAGCTATGTTTTAATGACGACGCATGGTCCAATGGGCCATGAGAGTACTGGTAATGGAATTACTGGGGCGGCGATTGGAAAAACAGATTATATTAACACAGATGTGACTGGTGAAACTGTACCTGGAGGAGCGATTACAGGTGCAGCCATAGGAATAATTAATCCTCTTAAAATTAAGAGTAACGCATTTACTAACCCTAGTTTTGAAAATGCAATAGGGAGTGAATGGATGTATAATGAAACACTTAGTACTTGGGAAGGAAGTCGCCTTACTCCAACTTATTTTACGCCTACCCATGGAACATACACTTATTTGCTTGGATCGGATACCTCTAACGGATGTGGAACAGTTTTAAGCTCCTCTTCTTCCGATTACAATCAAGTTAAACAAACTGTGGATCTTACGGGAATAAATTCGTTCTATTTTGATACAAAGTATGAAGATTGTTATGGTTCTTCTTCCTATTTTAATATCAGCGTTCTCATTGATGATGGATATCCATTGTGGTCCAGATTAAGTAGTGATTATGTTAATAATCATACATTACTTAACACTTCAGGATATTCAGGAGTCCATAATATTACCTTTCGATTACGATCCGGTTTTGCTGGGCAAATTGCGCAACCAGCGTGGTATATTGATAATATATCTGATGGTAGTGAATCTGCAACTTTAATATTAAACCATAATTTAACTCCAACGAACCCAGACTCTTCAACACCTATTACTGCACACGCAACCTATAATAATAACGCGACGGGTAATGTATCATTTTATTGGACTATTAATGGGGCAAACATTTACAACTTTACCAATCAGTCAGTTGCTGCGAATTCTTATGTCACCAACACATTGATGCCAGGTAATTTTACTCAAGGGGGCGCAGTTTCTCTTTCTATTACTGCACAAAATTCTAGTGAGAGTTATACTGCCCCTGTTCTTTCAATAAGTAATGTTGTGTATGCGCCAACAACAAAAATTACTAACCCTAGTTTTGAGAGTACCCTTATTAATGAATGGTTGTATAATGAAACACTTAGTACTTGGGAAGGAAGTCGCCTTACTCCAACTTATTTTACGCCTACCCATGGAACATACACTTATTTGCTTGGATCGGACACATCTAATGGATATGGAGTTATTTTGAGTGCTGCTTCAACTGACTATTCTCAGATTAAACAAACTGTTGACCTTACTGGAGTATCGGCAATTTATTTTGATACTAAGTATGAAGATTATTACGGTCAATCTTCTTATTTTAATATTAGTGTTCTGATCGATGATGGGTATCCATTGTGGTCAAGATTGAGCATTGATTACGTTAATAATCACACCTTACTCGACACCTCTGGATATTCAGGAGTCCATAATATTACGTTTCGATTACGATCCGGTTTTGATGGAGGTATTGCGCAACCGGCATGGTATTTTGATAATTTAAGTGTAATCTTTTTTCCTCTCTTGGCCAGCAATCAAAATCTAACGCCGACGTCTGCATATTTTAACACTACTCTCCTTGCGCAGGCAACATATAGTGGGCAGTCGGCGGGAAACGTGTCGTTTCGGTGGTCAGTGAATGGTGAAAATAGGTTTAATCTTACTAATCTTTCGGTTACGACAAATTCTTATGTAACAAGCACATTAATGCCGGGAAACTTCACAACAGGAGATACTGTCTCTCTTTTGATTACAGGCCAGAATTCTACCGATACTCACACGGCTGAAGCTTTAACAATCTACATTTCTGATTTGCCTATTGCGATTGCCAACCCCAGTTTTGAAATTCCAATTGGAAGTGAATGGATGTATAATGAAACACTTAGTGCTTGGGTAGGTGGTAGACTCCAACCAACTTTTTTTACTCCAACTAAAGGAACCTACGCATACTTGCTTGGTTCAGACACGTCCAATGGAAATGGAGTTGTTTTGGGTGCTGCTTCAACTGATTATTCTCAGATTAAACAAACTGTCAACCTTACTGGAGTGTCGGCAATTTATTTTGATACAAAGTATGAAGATTATTATGGTTCATCTTCCTATTTTAATATCAGTGTTCTCATTGATGATGGATATCCGCTATGGTCCAGACTAAGTATTGATTATGTTAATAATCACACCTTACTCAACACCTCTGGATATTCTGGAATTCATAATATTACGTTTCGATTACGATCAGGTTTTGCTGGAGCAATTGCGCAACCGGCGTGGTATATTGATAACTTAAGTGTTACAACAATTTCACTTCCAACTCATTCGACGCCCCTTCTTAATTCTACAACCTATCAAAATTTGAGTACGGGAAATATCACATTATATAATGTTTCAACAAGTGATGCAGAAGGAGATCCGGTTAAGAATATTTATGATTGGAGATTAAATGATACAGGTTATAGTTTATTAAATTGGCCTATGGAAGGAGGAAGTAACTCAACATTTACTAGAGATTATTCGAGAAATGCACTCAATGGGACTGTAGTAGGAGCCATCTACAACTCTACTGCAGGATCTGATGGAAAAGGTGCGTATCAGTTTGATGGTACTTACAAATATCTCTCTCTGACGGACACAACCAATAGCCCTTTGGATATAACAAATCAAATAACAGTCATGGCATGGATTAAACCGGCAGCTTCCATGGGCTCTTATACTCGCATAATTGAAAAGTATTATGCTTCTTCATGGTTTTTGGGGATGAGTTCGGCAGCAGACGGGTTAACAGTATGGCTTAATGGAGGAGAAAGAGTAACTACAACGGCAAATATTCTCGCAACAAATCAATGGTATCAGGTCGCGTTTACCTATAATAAAGATGCCGGCGGTACTGATGAGGTAAAGATTTATGTTAATGGTCAGTTAAATGCGAGTGGGGACTATTCTACGGCAATCGGAACGGATAATCATGACCTTCTTGTGGGTGCATTTGAATCAACGGGGTATAATTTTAATGGTAATATTGATGGAATTAATATTTACAACAGATCATTATCTGCCCAAGAGATACTAGCCCTATATCAAAACCAAACGAATACTATTGTTAGTCAAGAATTAGTTACTGGCGATATCTGGCAGGGATGTATCACGCCTAATGATGGAACTGGGGATGGGATTACCAAGTGTTCTAATAATCTGACGATAATTTCAGCAGTAGCACCTGGCAACTCTGTTCCAACTCATTCTACACCTATTCTTAATTCTACAACCTATCAAAATTTGAGTACGGGAAATATCACATTATATAATGTTTCAACAAGTGATGCAGAAGGAGATCCGGTTAAGAATATTTATGATTGGAGATTAAATGATACAGGTTATAGTTTATTAAATTGGCCTATGGAAGGAGGAAGTAACTCAACATTTACTAGAGATTATTCGAGAAATGCACTCAATGGGACTGTAGTAGGAGCCATCTACAACTCTACTGCAGGATCTGATGGAAAAGGTGCGTATCAGTTTGATGGTACTTACAAATATCTCTCTCTGACGGACACAACCAATAGCCCTTTGGATATAACAAATCAAATAACAGTCATGGCATGGATTAAACCGGCAGCTTCCATGGGCTCTTATACTCGCATAATTGAAAAGTATTATGCTTCTTCATGGTTTTTGGGGATGAGTTCGGCAGCAGACGGGTTAACAGTATGGCTTAATGGAGGAGAAAGAGTAACTACAACGGCAAATATTCTCGCAACAAATCAATGGTATCAGGTCGCGTTTACCTATAATAAAGATGCCGGCGGTACTGATGAGGTAAAGATTTATGTTAATGGTCAGTTAAATGCGAGTGGGGACTATTCTACGGCAATCGGAACGGATAATCATGACCTTCTTGTGGGTGCATTTGAATCAACGGGGTATAATTTTAATGGTAATATTGATGGAATTAATATTTACAACAGATCATTATCTGCCCAAGAGATACTAGCCCTATATCAAAACCAAACGAATACTATTGTTAGTCAAGAATTAGTTACTGGCGATATCTGGCAGGGATGTATCACGCCTAATGATGGAACTGGGGATGGGATTACCAAGTGTTCTAATAATCTGACGATACTTGCTGCTCCTGTTGGTGGTAATGCTGCTCCCAGCGCACCCCTTCTCGTTGCCCCTAGTAATCTTACCACCACTGTTGTGCGTACACCTCAATTTAATTGGAGTACGTCAAATGATACAGATGGAAATCAGCTGACCTATAATCTTATTATTGATGATAGTCTTACGTTCAACAATCCAGAGATAAATATTACAGGTATTGGTAATCTCACCTCAGGAAATGTGAGTTATAATATCTCTACTGAACTTGATGTTGATAAAACATATTTCTGGCGGGTACGTGCAGATGATGGAACTGATTTTGGACCTTATTCAAATGTGAGTAATTTTACACTGAGTTCGTATCTGGCGATTAGTCTGACCCAGGATACGATCGGTTTTGGAAGTGTTTCTATTTTTACAGCGGCAAACACTACTTCAGGTACGCCTCGACCATTTAGGGCAGAAAATGTGGGAAATATTGCGGCGAATGTAACGTTGAGTGGTACGCCTTATTTTAGCTCGATTTCCTTTCCTTCATCTAACTACCAATTTGCAATCAGAGTGAACGAAACAGGTGCGTTTAATCTGACAATGTCTAATACAAGCTGGATTAACATGGTTAATGATAGTCTTTTACCGCATGTTGTTGGACTAGACTGGCATGATTTCAAAAATGATTTCCTTGCGGATATTCTGGTTCGAGTGCCGGTTGGTGAAGTCCCTGGAACTAAAAATTCAACGGTCACTTTTGCAATTTCACAACAATGAGACCAAAAATGAGAACAGGAAGAAAAATATGAGCAGAGAGTAATTAATGAGTGTAAAAGACTGATAGAGAGAGAGAGAGAGATTAATGTGCGTGAGAGAGATTAATGAGAGAAAAATTACACCCTAAAATTGAAAAAGAACGAAGAGTCGTGTTTCTATTAGCTATGGGTCTCTTTATTTTTCTTCTAAGCACTACTTGTTTGGGATTAGGAATTCGTCCCGCAAAAACAGAGATGGAGAGTGATACTCAGAAGTCTTTTGATGGTGAATTTTGGGTAGTCAATAATGATTATGTTGAAGGACGGGTGAAGATTTCGGTTGATGGTGAGATGGCAAAATATGTTACTCTTCAAGACAAAGAGTTATTTTTTCGTAATGATGACGATGCAAAAACAGTGCATTTTTCAGTGAAGTTTCCAAATGTTGTTCCTGCTGGAATTTCGGCAGCAGAAATTATTGTGGAGGGAAGTGCTGGTGGACAAGATGGGATGTCAGTCGCATCAAAAATTATTCTTAAACATAAAATTAGAATTATCGGACCTTATCCTGACAAATATATTAAGACTAATCTTAATTTTCAAGAGCGAGAGGACGGAATTGATTTGATTACTGAGGTTAATAATTTGGGAAAAGAGAAAATTAATAATGTTTATACTACATATTATATTAATGATAAAGAGCAGAAAACTCACGTTCTTACAACAAACCAGAAGAGCATGGATACTAAAGAAATAACTCTCTTGCAAACGAAGATTGATAAAGATTTTTTTGAACAAGGAGAATATGAAGTATCGGCAGTTACATATTTTGATGACCAAACTATGGAAGTGACAAAAACCCTTGTCATGGGTAAGCCTGAAGTAGATATTACTCGTTTTGATAAATTCTTTAAAGAACACACAATTAATGAATATAATCTTGAACTGTTGAATAAATGGAATCAGAAAATAGAAAATGTTTTTGTTGATTTTTTGCTTAAGAAAGATAACATCGTGGTTGATACGTTTAAAACTAATGAAGTTGAGATTGAAGGAAACCAACATAAGAGTCTCAAAGATTTTTTTGATGCCAAAAATATTGACCATGGAGAGTATACTGCAGAGTTGCAGGTGAATTTCTGGAACACGTTTAAAATGAAAAGTAAAACCTATCCGATAAAAATTCTTACGGCTGAGGAGATCGTACATATTTCACAGGATGATACACAAAAAGAGAGCAGGAATATATTTACGGGTAGAGCGATACAGAACGGTGAAGATGACAATAGTACGCCTACTTTCTCTTTAGAGTGGGCGATCATTGTGATTTTGGTGATTATTATCGTTCTACTTTCTGGATTTATCCTCTATCGTTATAAAAATAAAGATAAATATGATGGAGGGGATAGTGGTGCGTTTTAGAATTTTCTTTTTGAGAGATTATTTTTAATGATAATTTAGGATTATAGTATTTGAGTTTGATCTTCCCTAGGAGGGAACGTGTGGATATAAGTTCTAGGTCTTGACTCTAGAAGATGACTCCGCGGGATATATAAGAAGCTGTTTGTTGAGGGAGTATGAGGTGAAATATGTCAAGACAACGAAATAGTGTACCTAAAGAATACGATGATTTTTGGGAAGAGCTTCGCGATGAAGACAAAGAGTTTCTTCAATTCATGTCTCGAAATAGGGACTGATTTTTTCTTTTCTTTTTGAGATAGAGGTTTGTCTGAAGAGGATTAATTAAGAAGATTAATTATGTGCATACTAATCTGGAAAATCTCATCCAAAAAATCGTTTCAAAAATCCAACACTGGCTTTTTCTTCGTTGAGTTCTTTAATTAATTCGCGTTGTTTCTTGGAGAGTTTTGAGGGAACGGCAACACGCACTTTAACCATCTGATCTCCGCGACCACTACCCTGGAGATGAGGTAAACCTTTACCTTTCATGCGTAGCGTTGTTTCAGATTGCGTTCCTTCAGGAATGGTGAGAATTGCTCTTCCATCAATAGTAGGAACTTCGATATCATCGCCAAGAGCCGCTTGGGTGAATGAGATGGGGATGGTAATTTGAAGATTGTCTGTATCTCTAGCGAAATGTTGATGTTCTTGAATGTGGACGCGAATGTATAAATCTCCTGCTCTTCCACCAGCACCTCCCACTTCGCCTTCTCCGCTTACACGTAGACGCATACCTTCTTCAATTCCTGCAGGAATGGTAACTTCAATTTCTTTGCGGTCGCGTACAACTCCTTCACCGCTACATTCTTTACAAACGTCATCGGCTTTCTCGCCACGGCCTTGACAGGTAGAACAGGGTGCGGTTTGTTGGAAAATTCCAAACGGCGTGCGTTGGGTTTTACGAACATATCCAGACCCGCTACAGGCAGAACAATTGGAAAATGAGTGAGCGCCTTTGCCTTTACATGAGGTACAATGGGCAAGTTTATTGAGTTTGATTGATTTGGTTGTTCCTTTAGCTACTTCTTCAAGAGTGATCTCTAAATCGTAGAGTAAGTCTGCGCCGCGCCGATTTCCACCTCGTCTGCCTTGTCCTGTTTGCCCACCAAAGAGTTGGTCGAAAATGTCACCGAAATCACTCATACCACCAAATTGAGACATGACATCAGAAAAGTCATAGCCTTCAAATCCACCAGCACCTGGACCTGTTGCGCCACCATTGAATGCGCTTGAGCCGTATTGGTCGTATTGACTACGTTTTTTATCGTCAGCAAGAATTGATGCGGCTTCATTGATCTCTTTGAATTTTGCTTCGTACTCGACTTTTTTGTCATCTGGTGCACGATCGGGATGATATTTCATGGCTAGTTTTTTGTAAGCTTTTTTGATTTCTTCTTTGTTAGCGCTTTTTTCAACACCAAGTAATGAGTAGTAATTTTTATCTGCCATGGGTAACCTCGGTTTTTGATTGATTATGTTCTTGAGTTTGAATGTGCCTCTTAGCTTGAATGTGCGTCTCAAATTCTGGTTTTAAATCTTGTGGAGCGAAGGGAAGATGAGAAAAAATTTCTGTTTCAAATTGGATCATTTCTTGTTCTTCTTCATGTCTGAGTTTTGCTGTGGGATACATTTCGCGTAGGTAGACAAGACGGTCTTTGAGAGGAATGATGTCAGTTTTGAATACACGCCAGTCAACGTAATGAACGAGATTTTCTTCGAATGTTTTTTCATTGACGTGGATGCCTGGTGCACTGGCTTTGTGTAACGAGGCTGCAAGTTGAGGAAATTCTTTATGGAATATCTCATAGGCGATTTCGCCTTCGTATTTTCCGGTAAAGCGTTCTCGCAATGTTCTCCACATAGCGATTTCTTGATCGTTGTAGGGATACGGATGATATTTATGATGAGGATTTAATTCTTTAAGCGTTACTGCTTTGAATAAGTCGTGGAGGATAGAGAGAGCACGAACGAATTCGATGTTGGGAGGGGGATGGGGTTTCTTTTGAAGTTTTTGAAGTTTTTGAGATTTTTGAATTTCTTGTGCCATGAATACACTTACTTCTTGAACCGCTTTACAGTGTGCGAGGATGTTTTTAGGAACTTTATATTGGTCGAAGTAGGAAAGACATTGGGATTGAGTGGGGAGCTGAGGCTTTACCATAGATCATGAGTGTTGTGAGTGGATGAAAATTATAAAAAAATAAAAAAACAAGACCGATTGGTCTGCCTATTGGTCTTTGCCTTTTTTCTTGCTGGATTTCTCAGATCCTGCTTTCTCTTTGAACTCGGCGTCAACAACTTTCTCGCCATGAGCATGGCCTGAGTGGTCGTCACCATCAGCATGTCCATGAGCTCCATGGCCAGCATGACCAGCTTGAGCACCACCAGTTGCTTGTTGAGCGGCAGCAGCATCTTGGTAGATTTTTGCACCAATTTCGCCAATGACTTTGTTTAAGTCTTCAATGGCTGAGTTGATTGCTGCAGGGTCTTCGCCGTGGCGTAGTTTTTCAACGTGAGCGATTTTTTCTTCAATGCGTTTGCGAGTACCATCATCAACTTTGTCTTTGAATTCGTCAAGGACTTTCTTGGTTTGGTAGACAACGGAGTCAGCGTTGATTTGTGCTTCGATGATTTCGCGCTTGCGTTCGTCTTCGGCAGCATGTTTCTCAGCTTCTTCACGCATCTGTTTGACTTCTGCTTCACTAAGCGCACTTGAGCCAGTTATTTTGATTTTTTGTTCTTTGCCAGTTCCGAGATCTTTCGCACTTACGTGAACAATTCCGTTGGCGTCAATGTCGAAGGTAACTTCAACTTGGGGAATACCACGAGGTGCAGGCGGAATACCCATCAAATCAAATTGACCAAGGGTTTTGTTGTCGTGAAACATGGGGCGTTCGCCTTGTCCAACTTTGATTGTTACTGCAGTTTGGTTATCGGCTGCGGTGGAAAAAATCTGTGATTTTTTGGTTGGAACAGTGGTGTTACGCTCAATGAGACGAGTGAAAACGCCGCCGAGAGTTTCAATTCCCAGTGAGAGAGGGGTAACGTCAAGTAAGAGAACGTCTTTAATGTCTCCAGTAAGAACACCTGCTTGAACAGCAGCACCTAAGGCCACAGCTTCATCTGGGTTAACGGATTTGTCTCCATCTTTTCCAGCAATTTTACGTACGAGATCTTGGACACAAGGAATACGGGTTGATCCTCCTACGAAAATTACTTTGTGAATATCGTTTTGAGTCATAGACGCATCGCGCAGAGCTTGTTTTACGGGACCTTCTAGTCGACGCAAAATGTCGTGAATCAATGATTCAAATTGAGCACGAGTAAATTCTTCTTTGAGATGTTTAGGTCCATGTTGGTCAGCAGTAATAAACGGAATGTTAATCTCGACTTTCATTTTAGAGGAGAGTTCGATTTTGGCTTTTTCTGCTGCTTCTTTGAGACGTTGCATGGCAGTTGGGTCGTGATGAAGATCGATTCCGGTGGATTTTTTGAATGTGTCCATGAGATGATTCATCAAGAGTTCATCAATGTCGTCGCCACCAAGGAAGTTGTCTCCACTGGTAGATTTAACTTCAAAGATTCCATCGCCAAGTTCAAGAATAGATACATCAAATGTTCCTCCACCAAAATCAAAGACGAGAATAGTATGATCTTTTTCTTGCTTGTCGAGGCCATAGGCAAGAGCTGCGGCGGTTGGTTCGTTGATAATACGAAGAACGTTAAGGCCAGCAATTTCTCCGGCATTTTTAGTTGCTTGACGTTGGGAGTCGTTAAAATAGGCAGGTACAGTAATAACTGCATTCTTTACATCTTGACCGAGATAGGCTTCTGCATCACGTTTGAGCTTTTGTAAGATCATTGCAGAAATTTGTTCTGGTGTATATTGTTTGGAATCAATTTTTACTTTCTCGTTGGTTCCCATTTTACGTTTGATAGAACGAATCGTATTGTGGGGGTCAGTAATAGCTTGGTTACGTGCTACTTGTCCTACTACTACTTCGTCATCTTTGATGTTCAAAACACTAGGCGTGGTTCTGTTCCCTTCTGAGTTGGGAATAATAACTGGTTTACCGCCTTCGAGAATTGCGACGGCAGAAAAAGTTGTTCCGAGATCAATGCCAATGGTGGCTCCGTTTATGGTTTTTGTTGTCATGTTTTCCTCCGATTAATGGTATTTTTTGTTTATTTTTTAGTTGTTATTTTTCGGTTTTTGTTTTTTTGATTAGTAGTTAATGAATTCATTTTTGATTTTTGATTCATTCACTTTTACTATTCCTTCTTATTTTCTGATTTCTTATCAGGCCCACTGCTAATTTTAACACGCGCAGGGCGCAAAACTCTGCCATGAAGGAGATAGCCTTTCTGAAATTCTTCGATAACTGTTTCAGCTGCTCGTAGATCGGGAACTTTAGCGAGTGCTTGATGCATCACTGGGTCAAATCTATTTCCGACTGTGGCAATTGTTGCGACACCTTGTTTTTCAAGTAGGCTCAAGATTTGTGAATAGACCATATCAAGACCTTCTTGAAGAACGGCAGCATCATGGTTGGAATTTTTAAGTGCTAAGTGTAAGGTGTCTACGATGAGGAGAAAGTCACCTAAGAATTTCTTGAGCGCCATTTGTTCTGATTCGGTGATACGCTGTTGCACTTGCTTGCGATAGTTTTCGAAGCTAGCTTGATTGCGTTGGAGTAAGTCGGTTAGTTCTTCGATTGTGGGTCCTTGGCTAGGAAGGGTTGTGGCAGGTTTAGGAGTTTGAGCAGCGTCTTCAACGCTCTGAGTGGGTTGAGTAGATTCGTGCTGTTTTTCCTTTTTTTGTTGATCTGAGTTCGACATGGTAGGCTTGGAATCAAATTTATTTATAAAGATTTCGGAACCACGCTACATTTAAATAGAAAAACGCTTCTCTTCTATCCATGGCCCACAAAGTAACAGTTCTTAAAATCCGACGTGGTCCCCCTGATAATATCAACCAAGATCTCCAATGGGTGGGGTCCTCGTTAGGACTCTTTAATCAACGCGATAAGGACAGTAGTTGTTTTCGTGTGTTTATTACTCTGCTTAAAAAAACACGGAGTGCAGATGCAGTTACATCAGATGATATTGCGTTGAAATTAGATCTGAGTCGAGGAACCGTCGTACATCATTTGAGTAAGTTAATGGACGCAGGTATCGTGGTTCATCTCAAAGGAGGGTATTCTCTTCGGGAAGCGAACTTGCAGAAGGTCATCCGGAGTCTTCAAAAGGATATGGATACCATTTTTGGTGAGATTCAAGATGTGGCAAAAGAGATTGATTCGCAGTTGGGAAATTTTTGATTGATTTGTATGTTGATTGAGATGGTTAAACCAGTTTTCTGAGTGGCTTGAGAGTGTTTACAAGAGACAAAAAAGATAGCTATTTATAGAGAAAAAGTAACCTTCTGGTTATGCGTACGATAAAAGAGGCCGTAGTACTTCTTAGTTTGTTGCTTATCTTAATACAAGTGATACAGCTAGGTATCGTTTTTTCGCTGACTGGGGCGGCATCTACAGGGACAGTAGGACTCTGTTATAATCATGCCCCTACATTCCTTAATCTGAGTAACCACACCGTAGCACACAATTTTGAATATGTTCGTACCATTACATTTAACGACACAAATGGAGATGCAGTAGCTATTTTTGATAATACTTCGCTCTTTTCCATAATAAATACAACAGGAGTTATCAATTTCACACCCACGATATCCCAGGTGGCAAATTATTCTATTCTGGTTACACTTCGAGATTATAACAGTTCTTGTCCACTCGAGGCATCAGAGGTATTTGTTCTTTCAATCAATAATAGTATCCCTCAGTTAAGCACGATCATTCCAAACCAAACTTGGGAAGAGGATGTTTCACTTAGTGGGTTAGATTTAGACAATTATTTTACAGATTATGAAACAGATAGTGTCATTTATACGGTACGTTATGGTTCCAATGTACGTGTCTCCATAGCATCACCAAGCAATCTGGTAACTATTCGCCCAGACCGGGATTTTTCGGGAACGAGTTGGATGCTCTTTACCGCGAATGACACTTTAGGATCAGTCACATCAAATAATGTTTCACTTAACATCACCGCCGTCGCTAATTATTGTGGGGATAGTGCTTGTAATGCAGATGAAAGCTGTACAAGCTGTTCCACAGATTGTGGGACTTGCCCAGCATCAAGTAGTAGCAGTAGTGGAGGTGGAGGTGGGGGCACAAGAATCATTGAGAAAATAATAAATAACACTGGAGGATGCGCGGATTCTTACCAGTGTTATGAGTGGTCACCTCAATCATGTGATGTTGGAAACCAAGAAAGACGATGTATTTGGGTAGAAAAAAGTTGTACCGTTACTAAAACAATCGAAACAAGACCTTGTAAATGTATCCCTAACATTGTTTGTTCAGTTTGGGACCCTGAAGTGTGCTCTCCAGATCAAACTCAAATACGTACTTGTAACGATATCCATAATTGTGGAGCACCCGTTAGACTTTCTACTCAAAAGGAATGTTTGTTTGATGCCCTCAACCAAAGCAGCGGAATCTTCTCCAACGCTAATTCCCCACTGCCGGGAATCGTTGGTGCTGCTTATGCCAACCTCATTCCTCGTTTGTGGAGCGAATATAAGTCACAGGGTAGTTACCTAGTTCTCGTGCTTCTGCTCTGTGCAGTAATAGTCTGGTGGTTTTATCACAAGAGATACTGTCTCACAATAGAAAGAATACCCCTCCCAATAGAAGAATACACTCTTGAGATAGAAACAATTGTGCAAACAGCATCGCTGCATCGGCTCAGAATTAGAACGCAATTTCGTTGTTCACTCAATAGCACGAAAGGAAAATATAGAAAAGTAATCAGGTGAGATGAAAAGCGGACAAGAGAAGCGTAGTCAAATCGATGAGTATATGCCGGAGTCTGCGAGAACGTAGAATGGGTATGTTTTGTTTCTTTCGTTTTATTCAGATATTGAAGGATTGTGCTGATCCAAAGGATAGAAACTGATCTTGAGGTTTAGAAAAGAGATGTGTTAATGTAGAGCGCGGTGTGTACAAAAAGAGAAAACATCCGTTTGGTTGTTGAGGACTGTTTATGGATTGCCACTCTTACAAGGTTACTTGTTCTTTACAATAATGGCACCGCACAGAACAAATTCCGGAAAACCGAAATGACGTAAATGTTTGCTTACACCTAGGACAACTGGTTGTCTGATGCTGCATGAGGAATAGAGAGTATATGTTATTTATAAGTGTTATGGAATGGTGGACTCTGCCCTAAATCTCGTCTGCGACTACATCACTATTCTATAGTCATCCAACTTGAAAACCCGGTGCCAAGTTGGACTCGTTACAAAAAATGAGATAATTCTCATTTTTGTACAGAAAATCGATAGTCTTCGATTTTCTTGTATGGTCAAACAAGTGGCGAAACCCCTTCGGGTTTTCTTTCTTGGTTGACTATAATTTAGCTGGTCTTTTGTACCCTATTTTTTCTAGGTAGAAGATTGTTGCGTCTGAGAGGTACTGGAGGGTTTTGATTTTTTCAAGAGAGAGAAATTTTTGTTGATGATGTTTATGGGGTTCTTTGTTTTCGAGGTCGCCAGAGTAGGAGAATATTTCATAAAGATGGAGAGTCAGATGTACATCTTTTCCGTCTCGGACATAATAATATTTTTTAGTGCCAATTTTTTGAAATTTTTTTAGGTGAAGGTTACATTCTTCGAAAATTTCTTGTTTGATGGCTGTGCGAGGAGATTGATTAGGATGGGCTTTACCGATAGGGATTGTCCAGAAGCCAAACTTAACGTGATCTTGCATGAGAATGTTGCCGTTTTTGTCTTTGATGATGGCGGCGACGGCGTTGTGGTCAACAAGATCTTCTGGAGTGTAGTTAATTTTGGACATGTGATAAATGGAGGAACATAAAAGGACATAAAAAGGTATGTGAGTATTCTTGGACTGAAAAATGGAGATTACAAGTAATAAAAGTAAGAAGAAGGTAAGAAGTAAGAATAAAAAATTAATCGCTTAAAAATAAAATTAATCGCTTGCTAATCGCCAGATGGTTTTCATGCCTACAATTATTGCACCAGGGACAACGAACACCACGATGTTACTTAAAACGGTTCTCAAGAATTGACCCAGAGCAGGGAAAAGTCCAAAAAACGTGAACAAGCCTAGATTGACAATGCCTGCAAGCATGAGTGCAATCGCTGCGATTAAAAAGGGCGTTGTTTCTTTGGCTGCAAGATTAAATAGACCAACTATGAATCCTAAAATAACTAATGTTGAGACGAGTGCTTCTGCTGATAGATAGGATCTTAAAAATGCGGCAATAATACATACTAATAAACCTGCGAAAAAAGCATAGTGAGCAAGACGATGAAGTTCTACGCCCCCAAGCATATGAGAGGAAGATTCACCTGACCTCTTTTTTGTAACCATTACTAATCACCTCTTAATGTTTGGAATGATGATGTTTTGGTATATAAATCATTCGGTAGGGCTATTTGGGATAAAAGAGGAGAATGGAGGTTTGACAAGAAAGAGAGGGAAATCATTTAAAGAGGAGAAGTTAAAACTGAGTGTGGAACTTGAATTTATTCTTGCAAAATGTAAAACGAAAGCGACGTTTTCTGCTACGTTGAAAAAAGTTCGGCAGCTGGATTTGAAGGCTATTGAGAAACAGTTTGAAGTAGTGTTGGATACACCTTTGTTACTTGTAGTGAAGGTTGATGGTGTTGAGATTATCATTCATGGTTATGGGGAATTGTTGTTTAAGAGCGGTGAAGATATGGTATGGATGGAAAAAGTGGCAAAAAAAATTTATGAACAGGGGTTGAAGAGATCATGAGAGTCGTTGGATGTTTTATTGAGTTTGAAGGAAAGTTTCTGCTTTTGCAACGTAGCGAGTTTGTAGATCAGCCTTTAACGTGGGCTTTGCCAGCTGGAAAGGTTGAGTCTGGTGAGACGGATCTTGCGGCGATGATGCGAGAGTTACGTGAAGAAACAGGATATATTGCTCGTAAAGAGGAGTTGGAATTCTTGGGGGTTATTGAACAGGATTTAGCTTGGGGACATTTGACATTTCCGACGTTTCGGATTAGACTTGTTGCTCCTATTGAGGTTAGGGTTAATTTGCGAGAGCATTGTGGTTTTCGTTGGGTGAATGCACATAAATGTTATGCAGAGAAGAATGTGGTGACGGGACTCCACGAGTTATTGGTAAGAGTGGGATACGTGAAGAAGAAATAGATTTCTTTGATATTAAAAAAAAGCGTCCCGGACGTGATTTGAACACGTGACCTGACGGTATCTTTTCACAGATACTGTGAGTAACAGCCGTCCGCTCTAACCGGGCTGAGCCACCGGGACACTGAGGTTGAAAGTGCGATGGTTGATTTATAAAGATTTCTGCGATCGGGGCTTTGTAGAAAGTCTCGTTCGGACCCTCGCAGGAAGTCATATTTTTGAATAAAAGTTTTATTTTTTCGATTGCGAGGGTATGGTGGAGTGACTAACTGTTGTCCTCACTGGTGCAGGGCACGACTTTTTCTACAGAGCCTGCGATCGGCGGGTGGAAAAATGATCTGGCTGAAATGGGAGGTTTTCTTGCAATATTCTTTTAAAAAAGATAGTGTTTTAGTAGAATATGGTAATATCTACTCTTACACCTAGACTTGAAGAAGCACAAAAGACAATAGAGGCCACGTTGATGTGGGCTGGGATGTTAGAGTCGAGTCCAGGAAGGAGTTTGCTTTTTGTTGATATTGGAACGGATATTTGTGATAAATATACTCTTGATGAATTTTTGTTGGTTGCGAAAGGTGTTGGAGATTCTTTGGTATACGTAGCAGATACAGATCCTGTAAAGTATGAAGCCCTACGACAAACACCCATCGCAGAAGGTTATCTACGGGTTTTAAATGAATATAAACGACGAGAATCTGGGTAATATTAGTAGATTATTTTGCTCTGGCTTTTTCGTTGTACTCTTTTTGTTTTTGTTGATGGTAGGTACAGAAGACGATTCCGTGGATAGCTTTGTTTGAACAGCGAACGCAAAAACCTGATTTTTGTTTTTGATGATAGGTTGATTTTCGTTCTTTTTTGAGCCTTGAGGCGTTTTCATGATAGAATTTGAGGAAGCGGTTTTTGTATTCTGGCCGGGATGTTCTGGTTATGGTTGATTTTATTTTGTGGAAGAGTTTTCGTAACATGGTTTTACCTCTGTTGATTTTTATATGACTTTTTTATTTTTGGCAGGTGGAGCAATACCAGGTACCACGTCCTGCGATTTTTTTTGATTTTAATTCATGGCCTTTGGGGCAAGCCTCTTTTTGATAGACAGCGAGATATTGTGCAAAATCGCCTTTGCCATCAAGATGTTTGAAGTTGGAAACGGTTGTGCCGTTTTTTTTGATTGCTTGTGTGAGGAGGTGGAGGAGTTCATGGTGGAGTTGGTGGAGTTTTTGTTTGGAGATGGTTTGAATCTTTTTTGTGGGGAGGATTTTGGCGTGGTAGAGGGCTTCTTGAGCATAAATGTTGCCAATGCCCGCAATACAGGCTTGGTCGAGTAATTTAGATTTGATGTTGGCTTTTGGATAGGATTTGATTTTGGTGGTGAAATCGTTTGGTGTGATGTCAAAGGGATCTGGACCAATTCTCTTGAGGAGATCTTGATATTGTTCTTTTGTTAAAGGTTCAATACGACCAAAGCGGCGAATTTCGTTGAATGTGAGTGCTGTTTTGTCGTTGAATGTGAAGAGGGCTGAGCGGTATTCATGCGAGGGGTGATTTTGTTGGTTGATTTCTTGTGGTGTGTTAAGGTAGTGAAAATGGCCAGTCATACGTAGATGGACCATGATCGTGCTTTTGTTGGTGTTGAGGAAAATGTATTTTCCTCGACGAGTGATTTGAGTTATTTTGAATGGGATGAGGGAGAGGAGTTTTTTGGAGACAACTTTTGCGTCAGTGATAGTGATGTGGGTGATGGTTTTATTGAGGATCTTGGGTCGCAGTTTTCGTACAACGGTTTCAACTTCGGGGAGTTCTGGCATGTGGAGACTCAGGGAGATTTTGGTTGATATTTTTGATATGCTTCGAAAATACGTTCGACGTAGGGGTTCACATAATTTCCTTCAGCTACGGATTGTCCATTTTGTCCTTTGAACAGGTTTCTGTTCATCATTTGTTTAACATTCTCCCACGTTACAGGTTGTCCAGCTTGTTTTACTAAGTTGACATTGGCGAAAATTTTGCCTGATCCTCGGTTATGAGAAGCAATCGTTAATTTGACACGGTCATTGGGGGTTGCTGCATCAGGAAATCTCGCAAAGCTTTGTTTGGTAAGTCTGGCCATAGCATGAATATTTCTTTCAGAATCAAAACGGTCATCATATAGTGGATCTCCTTTTATAGGGCTGCATTGATACACGCCAGGTACCCAGATGTCTTTTCCTGCCTGAGCTCTTTCATTTTTGCAATGGTATTTCCCTTCGTTGGCGTCTACAACCGTACAGCATTGATGTACATTTGGAAAAATGTCTTTAAATGAATTATCGTTCGCCGTACTGAATATGAATTGTCCTAATCCTGCTGCTCCTGCCGTACTAATTTTCCACGGATTAAACGCAGATTCTTGTGAGCCTATTGCTTTCACTAACGCAGGGGAGACTTGTTCTTCTTGCGCATACTGATTGAACCATCGATCATACTTCTCGTTTTCGATTATTGGATACAAGCTATACGAAGAGCCACTATCTTCTTGCGTTGCGCCTGGTGCTGCGGGCGGAGGATATAATAGATCCCATGAGACAAATCCTGTTGTTGGATCGTACACGTATTCACCACCTTTAATGTAGGGAGAGACTTTTCTCCAGGCTTGATCGATTTGTGTGAGACGAACAGAATATGACTTAGAGATGGACTCTGGCGGACCTGAAGGATCGGCTCTTCCACTTTCCGACATGTATCCTAATTCTGGGGAGCTGTAGTCTGGAGATATTGACTCTGGTGAAAGAGGAAATTGAGGATTTTGGTTACCTGCCAATTTTTGTAATTCATAGTATACTTTCTTAGCCCATGACTTTCCCCCATCGTTATCGAAATGAACAGCAGAGGGTGGAATAAGATGTTCGCGATCTTCTTGTGTTAACGCTTCGGCATCTATCAATGAACATTGAGTATTGATTATTTGTTTGAGTGCTGAATTTATTTCGTCTGGGTGTACTTTAGCACTACCGGTGACGGGGGCGCCAACCCAAATACATTTTGCATTATTAGTTGTAATTTTATTGATTAAAGAGAGAATATTGGCTCTTTGACCATTGACACCTTCCGTATTTAGGAAATTGGTCCCTAATGAAATGATAACGAGTTGCGGCCTTAATGAGGAGAGTTGCGTTTCAAAGTTGAAATCTCTCATGATTAGATTACTTGGAGATTGCTTATTTATTAGAACGAGAGAACCTGCAGGATTTGGTCCGGTAGATTTGCCATTATTATCCCTTAACTCGTTACACACTTTATAGTTAACCTTATCAAAATTACTTGCTGCTGCTCCCCCACAGGCATAGGTTTGAACTTGAGAATTTTCTGAGATTAATCGGTGTAATTCTTTACCATATGCTCCCACCGAATGAGAATCTCCGATGAGGAGGATGGGAGAAAGAAAAGTTTGAGTTGCATCACCACATTCAAAATCAGCTGCGTCAATGTTGCCGTCTCCGTCGTCATCAACACTGTTGTTGCAGATTTCGTTTTCTAAACAGATTTGACCTTCGGGACCAAGTTGATATTCACATTCTAAGTCTGCACAGTCGATGAGTCCGTCGTTGTTGTCATCTTCTTGGTTATTGCATATCTCTTTCTGATTACAATATGTTTTTTCATTACATTGAAAATCATCGCAATCAACGTGACCATCTTCATTATTGTCGAGACCATCATAGCAGGTTTCAGGGATATCTTGGGAGTTAATGCTAACAGGGATAGGGCATATTGTGACTTCAGGTCCGCGTTGTCCTGCGCAGGATTCATCTTCACAATCAACTGTTCCATCACCGTTGTTATCTATACCATCTGCACAAGGAAATGTCAAACCAGATTGATCAATAGCACTAAATTCAGGAAGATTATTTTTTGGTTGGGGAATTGCGGCAGGTTGGCCATCAACTTCTGATTCCACAGGTTCCGCCGCAATAGGTACTACAGCTGGAGAGCTAGCCAGAGTACATATCTTTTCCCAGCCAGTGTTATCGAAAAAAAGTTTATTATCTTTTAATTCAGGTGTGTCGGTAAGGGTAATACCTGAGAATGTTCTTCCTTTAGAATCGCCAGTAGGTAAAATACAATTAAGCTTCAGGTGAGGATCAGTATATGACGACTCCCCATTATCAACGCGAGATATAACTCTTTCAGTCGTTATAACTCCATCTTTTATGAAGAACTTGTACGTGTGGTAATTGTAATCTTCTTGGCCAATCTTACATGTCACCCGGAGATCATAGATTTTGTAAATAGATCCCTCTTCATTTAGTTTATTACGCACGAAAGATATTCCTATTACCTCACCTGATGGGCATATAAAATTTACGTTACTATAATCTTTTTTGCCAATTGATGAGCTGGTAGAAAAAATACCGTTAGTACTTGAGCACATAAAATTTAAACCATTAACATAATTTCCTGATTCTAATGAAACCCGTACACCTACCAGGGGCTCTCCTTCTTCACAAGATACCCTTATTTGATCATCAGCAATAACTATTGACATTAAAAACAGAATTACAATGAGTACAATAAGGTTGGTTTTTCTCATCCGACATCAAACCTCTTGATGATAGTGACTTTTTTGTTGAGGAGTGGGTTTTCAACAATGATCTCGATTTGATATTGACCGATTTGAGGATTGTTGCCGAGGGTGAAGTAATCAGCAAAGGCAACAGCTTGAGATTCTTTAGGGGATTCTTGGTGAAATGTGTAGGAGTTCTGCTGTTCTAAGTCGAGGATGATGTTACCTTCGGGATTGATGACACGATAATTACGTGCGATCATGATCTCGCCTTGGTAGACGCTGCTTTCTACTAAGAAGCGTAGATAGATGTTGTCGTCGCGTTGGAATAATTCTGTTTTGTTGTAGCAGTTAAATTTAGTGTCGACGTAATTACAAAGATCTACTTGTCGTATTTGAAGATCGCCGGTTCTCTCTAATGGAATAAATTCTGCATTGAGTACGTTGACTTGTTGTTCTTGCGCTTGGGGTGAAAGGACATCAAAATGGATGAGGAGGAGCATGATCGCTGTGGTGAGTGCGGCGACTCCTACGATGACGATTACTTGTAGCCAGACGGAACCTTTGGAATTGATCATGGGGAAGGGGTTGGAGTTGAAGCACATTTAGTGATAAGTTCATTACCAGATGGAATTATAAATGATGGATTCTGAATAACATTTGTTGCGATAGTACAACTTGAAGCAGTAGTAGTTGTAAGACATTTGTATGCCCAGGTAGTATCTCCACTTATTCTTTTATCGAAACCTTGACTTGTACAATCACCTGAAGGGGGCGATGCTGGAGAAGGAGCTGTTGGGGAGGTAGATGTATTACAAAGAACGAAAAGAGCATGATTAGCGGGGATAACGAAAACAGGGTTAGTTCTTCCTGTTTTAGTATTACACGCAGCGGCTTTATTGTCTACTTTACATTGATATATGTAATCATCATTAAGAATGCTTTTGTCATAGATTGTACTATCACATTTTCCTGCTAGTTCCCTCTTGGCACTTGCAAGAGTTCCAGCATTACAGTATAACCCTTTACCATCTGTAGTATCGCCATTAATCTTTTTATCGACTTCGCACAGATAGATAGATATTTTTTTGTAGTCAGTGGTGTCGGTGACGTCTGGGCCATACGCGGGAGCAGGTTGACCGGCGTAGTTACGTTGGCCTGCTTCTCCAAAGAAATATTTGAGCAGATTATTTAATTCTGTTTTATAGGCAGCGACATCATTCTTCTCGGTTTTGCCTTTCATGACAAAGGCAAGAGTGTCGTAATAGAGGGCGAGAGCGTTGGTCATATCATTGCCAAGCTCTTTGAAGACGCCTATGGCAATTTGATGAACGCGATTATAATTATCTTGCATGAAGACGTCATGAAGGCCGCCTACTTCAGCTACAGCAGTTGCGGTTTTTTGAATACGGACTTGTTGAACGTGACGATTTTTTCCGATCGCAGGGGGTTTGGCGATTTGAGTCGGAGTTGTACAGCCTCCCCCTTCATCATGTTCGTATAATTCATAGACTACTTGGATTTCTTTACTATTAGCCTCATTCGCATACACACTTTTTTTGGCGACACGATAGGTACATTGTAATGGTTGTGTTCCTAATTCAGGACGACCGATAGCATTAGATAGAGTGAATCCGTCGACGTTGAATGAGGCTTGGTTGGCTTGATCTACGGTTAATTCTTTGACATTGCTAAGAGCAAGGGATCCTGCGGAAACACTATAGCCTGCTTGAGTTGATTGAGGGGTGAGTGTTGCATCAGCAGGTACAGAGACAGTTACTTTGCCTGCACCGTTAGTGACAGGAGTGTAGCCAAAGAGGAATTCTGTTCCATCATGGACATCATCTGGAGTACCACTATAGGTGGGAGAGTTCGGACAGCCGTTATTACTTTGAGTTGTGCCTTTTCCTACGGTTTGAAGCAGATTTGAAACACCGCCAAACATCTCACTTCGTACGATTGCAATACTGTCTTCTTTTTTGAATGTGCCTTGGACATTATCAGGAATAGGAAAGATTGCATCTTGGGAAACACCAGGAAGATTACGAATCGTGCGTTTAAGACACATGCCTTTGCCATTGAGAGCGAGATTGAGACGAACGCGAACATCATCACCGAGGATAAATAGGTTAGGTGTTTGACAATTAACCCAGCGATCAGTTCTGGCGTCGTGACATTCCATGTAGGGTGATTCGATGGCTGCTTGACCTGCACCAAATAAGTTGGAGAGTTCAGGACAATTATATCGCCCCGATACAGCATCAACACTACATGTGCCGACGAGTTCGGGAGTTGTGTCAGTGATAGGGAAATACCATACGCCTTTGCGACCTTGGGCTACTTCTTTATCAAAACATAACTCAGGGTTTTCGGCTGGATCTATTTCTACTTCAACTTTAACGTGATCGTAGCGGAAATGAGAATCGATACGTTGTGGCGTATCAATGGGTACACTAAACATACGACCGCTGGCGATACTCATGTCTGAGTGGATTATTTTCTCACGTTCGCCTGCGAATTCAGATTTGGGGTCAGCAAGTAAGCAATCACAGCCTTTGCCGTTACAAGATAAATCAACGCCATAAAATCCACGATCCTCTGGACCTATACATTTAAGCGAGGTTACGGCTCGGGTAATTTTACAGCCCGGCATAATGACTGCACCTATTTCGTAATTGTGAATGGCGGTTTGTCGAGCAGGATTAAACGTACTTAACTCACGAAATGCTGGGGCAACAACAACTGAAGTGTGTGTTGGAAAAGCGTAGGCAGCATCAAGTAAAAAGTCTTTGGAGAAGAGCGGAAAATCAAACCCAAATGCAGCCATACACATGGATTGCGCAAAACCTTGTGCACCACCCTGGAAATAGTTGTTAAGTTCGGCGTTACCATAATCTGCTTTGATATCACTGACGCTTGATTGTAATGCATCCGTCATGCCCCGGGTCCCTTCTTTTACAATAACTCCAACATCCTCGAAGGCGCCACCTTTTCCAACGTCATCAAAGTTGGAAGGGGTACAACTATTCGAGAGCATTGACGCAATACCCTTGTAAACAAGGCCACAGACATTTTGCGTAAACCAGGTTTTACAGGCACCAGCGTCATAGAGACCAGTATATTTAGCTTCGACTAAACAATTACGTAGACCGACGAGAATACTTTCAAGCATGACCATGTGTTTAAGAATGCCTGAGGTACACATTGTTTGAACAGACTCGATAAACCCGGCATGAGGATCAACTTTGGCAACTTTCTTTTCACCAGGCAGGTAATCTGTAACATAATCTTGACCGAAGGCTCCTGAGAGATCACGTCCACTGTAATAGCGAATCTCGGGGTAATAGGTTCCTACACGACCTTTGTTCTCTTTGTAGATACGTTCTTCACGATAGGACCATTTTTCTTCTACACCTTGTTTGAATTTGTTGGCTTCAACAGCTGTACGTAGGCTGCGATCGTCGTTGGAGTGGGTTTGTTTTGTGGGAGGAGTTCCCGTACAGACACATTGATAAAATTCTGGTTCTCGGGTATCAGTATAACTTTGAATGAAACAATCTTTAGTATATCCGGCTGCATAACGGGGAGTCTCGTCCGTAGAACCTAAGATTTTATCACTCTGATCGTAGAGTTGAGGAATTCCTTTATCATCGTTTTTTTCTTTGTAACAACCTTTACTAAAGTATCCTTTCTGTTTATCAAATTTGTATTGGTCTGTAAATGCACCTTTGTAGGGGTCACTACATACTTCTTGACAGGTTACGTCTCTTCCAGCAATTAAGCCTTCTGAATCAGGGGGTTGATACACTATTAGTGTGTCTTCTTGTGCTACAAGTCCACCCAATAGTTTGTTGGCAGGTCGTAAGTGAAAGATACCTCTTTTTGAATCGGCATTGAAATCAGGATTTGGATCCTTGTAATAGATGACATCACTTCCATCACCTTTCGTCCAACAGTTGCCTACATCTTTTGCATCAACAACAAGATGAGTAGCATCAGCTTTCAAATGATCTTGACAGTTTTCTAATGGCTTGAGTGGCACACCTCGTCCGGTCACAGCACAAGAACTTTCAGCTTGAATGATTTTGGTAATGGCTTCTTCAGTCTTATCTTCGGTCCAGCCGGCAGGAACAGCACGACAAAAAGCGCGATCACAGGTCCAGCGGTAGGCTTGATCTAGTGCAGCTTCGAATTTCCAGGCAGTTGCAGTGGAGTCGCATAGTTCATCGAGAGTGATGTCTTTTGTTTTGTCACCTTCAAGACCACCCGCATTAAATGCGTCAACAACTTTGCCTGGAAGCCAGGCCCCATATTGTGCAGGATCGGCCGTATACATTTCGTACCAATTTTCTAACGTGGAACGTAGATAGAGATTGTTTTGATTGATGGGACATTTGCCTGTTTCATCGAATGAGCCACCTTTTTGTTTTGCTTGATTCTGGGGTTTGGCAAATTCAAAATACGATTCAAGACGTGATGTTGCGACACGAATACCACGACTGACCCAGCGTCCTAAAAATGAGGCAATACAACTTACCCCGGTAATAATATAGGCAGTTTCAACATAGCCGCGTGCGGTTTGGAGCATGTCAATGGTTTTGTTGAGGGCAGCGACACCGTCGTTGGCAATGAAATCAGGAATGAGATCTTTACTTTCGAGGGGAATGTCAACAAAATAGCCAATATCTTGACACGAGGTTTGAGTTTTGGTTTGGCTCCATTGTTCTTCATTGGTATCAGGATTTTTGTTGCCACTTTTTTCTTGATATTCAATAGTTACTTTGAGAGGAAACACGATTTGACGTTTTTTAAAGTCATTCCAGAATTTGTCTTCTTTTTTACTGAATTTTGAGGCACCAATTAATGTCCACGTTGCGTAGACGGCATCGGGGCCTAAAATCGGACGAGTGGATCCCGGAAGAAGTTGACAACCGATGCCAAAGCGAGTGTCATCTTTCATGGCTTGAGTACAGGCAGGTTCAATACGTACATTGGTAATTTTGTAATTGCGATCATATTGGTTTCCAGATGCGTCAAGCGTTGGTGTACCTTGCCCGAGATAATTAAATTTGAAAACGGTTTGAATTTCCTGACGGCCGTCGTCAAGTAGAGTAGGGTTAAGACGATATGGCTGTTGAAACTTCGCCATGTTCTCAAGACCAAATGCAAGATCACCTGAGGAACAGGAATTAACATTGACGGTGCGTTGCCAACCAACACTTTTGCCGCTACTGTCTTCAGCGATGATGTAGACAAAATAGGTTACTTGTTGTTGCGCGGCAAGTTGTTCTTGAATTGGAAAAATGGAGACTTGGGCAAGTTCAGAAGGCACTTGACGCGGGGTTAATTTTTTCGTAGTGAGTTGAGAACGTAGTGATAATGAGAAGTCTACATCTTTAAAGCGAAATGATCCATTCTGATCTGCGGTGACAACAGTCACAGCACGACTAAAGTCCGGTGTGTATTGTTGGCCTTCGGGACGGTAAATGTACAAATAGACTTTGGCACCGCTTTCTGTTTCTCCGGAGATGGATGATTCGGCTCTGGTTTCATAATATTGATAGCCTTTTTCAATTTCAGCACGTAGGGTGGGTACTTGGATATCGGCTTTGAGGTTGAGGATTTTTTCTGTGACCCACCCAGCACGATCGGTTGCACGTATGATTAAAGCGTTTTGACCTTCTTGAAGATCAACTGACAGGGAGAATGGTTGTGCGGCGTCAAGGTTTTCTTGTTGTTCTACAGAGCGATTATTGACGAAGACTTCGATGCTCGAATTTTCACTTAGAGACCCATTAAGAATGAGTTGTTTGTCCCCGATTAATTCTGGAACTGGAAGGAGAGTAATTTGCGGTTTGTGAGAATCAGCATAGACGATACTTGTCGTGTTGGCAGTATTGCCGAAAGAATCAGTTGCTTGGACGAAAATGAGGTTGTCTTTTTCTTCATCGAGATGAACATTGGTTACGACGAATGTACCATCGGCAGTTTGAGGAGTTGGTCCTTTGGCTTGAGCGTTGGCGCCAAGATGCCCATTGACGAGGACTTTGATGGCAGCACCATTTTCAGCTGTGCCATTAAATGATAAGGAAGTGCCTTGGATAATTGCAGGAATGGTAAGAGTTACTGATGAGGTTGCGATGTCGGGGGCAAGAGTTTGAAATGAATAGAATGAACCTTGGGCGTCATCGATAATAGGACCGCTTTGAACTTTGAATTGATACGTGGTTTGGGGATCGAGATTAGGAAGAATGAGTTGATGTGTGGTGACGGCGTCAGCGTCTCCTTTTCGGATGAATTGAGGTTGGTTTGTGGGAGGGGTGGGATTTTGAGGTGAATTTGCAAGAGGGTTCGTCGTGTCGGTTTGTGAAGATGCCGCTGGAGCATATTCAATAAAGCTATCAGCAGGAGTATCAGTTTGCCAAGTTACCGTTGCACTGTTTTGAGTCACGTCTTGAGTGGTAACACCTGATATTTCAAGAGCAGTAACAACTGAAGTATTAATGAGAATTGCAAGCATACACACAGCGATAATTTTCCAGAGTAGGCCGTGTTGGGAGTTATGTTGAGAGTTAGATTGTGAGGGATCAGGCCGAGTAGTGTTATGTTGTGTGCGTTTATTTTGTGCTTTATTGGGAGTTGTTGGAATCATGAGATCAACTCCGGAGCTGGAATGGCGAGACTATCTTGATCAAGCTTGGTCATCAGATTAATAACTCCTGTATTGGAAGTGTCAGTAGGAACTAATGTGTGAATCACAATTTTGTGTGTGTTTTCGAGCTGATTCCAGACAACTGTCCAGTTGCCTTTGTAGCCGCCGATGACTTCTCCTCCCCCCTCATCACTGATACCGCCTTTGAGCAAGAGAACTTCTAGTGGATAGGTAAAGTCAGCTTGAGCGAGAAATTGGAGTTCTTGTTTTTGGCTGATTTCAGGGTCAAGGCTTGATGAGATGATTGTTTTTACGTCATGGAAATGGGATGAGAATGGATCGCGAGAGGTCATGTTACCATCATAATAAAATGAGATAAATGCAGTAACATCGTCAGAGAGTTTTTGAGCAGGCCCAATTTGGGAAGAGGAGGTGAATTGGTGTGTTACTATTTCAACATTGGATAGGGGGAATGCCTCAAGAGGGATTAATTCTAATTCTACCTCACCGTCGGGGTTGCTGACGACGCGTTTCCAGTCTTCTTTGTAGCCGTCTTTACTTGCGCGAACAATGGCACCTCCACAGAGTGGAACGTTGGTACGAGTTGCTGCAACATCACCCATGCCGGCAAAATCATATTGGGTTTGCGCGATTGCATCACATTGATATTGTAAACAATTGTAGGAAATATCTGCACCCTCTAGAGGAGTACGGGAATAGACACCTTCATTGTTATTGACTAATTGATAGGTTTTGAATGTAAATGGAACTGTTCCTGCTTGACAGAATTGATCATTATCGTAGGTGCCAAATACAACCGCTGTTCCTTGATGAGGCGTGTCTTTGCGATTGGGGATGTTATGGTGTAGATGAACCGTAAATGAACTTTTGAAGTCGTATCCAGTTGTTTCATCATGAACTCGTACCACGACGGGAAAGCTTACATCGTAGGTAAATTTCCACGACTGCATACAGAAGAAAGAGAGTAGAGAATTGTGCTGTCCAAAAGAATTACTGCGTAACGCATTACCACTACGTGGGCTCACATCAAACGTAAATGGATAATTGTCATCAAATGTGAAGACAACGGAGAGTTCATCGCCATACGATACATCATCGCCAAGGTTCCAGAAATAATGATTTTGATAATAAGGGAGATCTGCAGGGTATTGGTTGATGTTGGTGCCTTTCACTTTCAGTTGTGCAAGATTAACGCGCAAAAGGTCTTTGAGGGTTTGTTTGACTTTGTCAAGCGGCCAGCGTTTGGGAGCACAACTGACTTCAAATCCGGCAACAGGTAAATCTTTATGCTCTAATGCGATGAGATCTTGGGTAAGATCTTCTAGTTTGAGGTCACGTAGTTCAACATCGAGAATTCGACGAGAGAGGTCGTAGGCATGTTTGAGTTTGATGTCTGATTCAGCAACATGATTTGCAACTTCGGTTACAATCTCGCCGTTTTTGTCTTTAACGAGAAGATCCCAATGGACATTGAAAATGATTTTACTTTCGACGATTTCAGTGTTGCCAGTAATGGGACTGCGTTCTTCGACATCGTAGGAATCTAGTTTTCCTAATTCAAAGACGCAATTATGTAATTTTTGTTCAAGTTCATGATCCAGTTGGGTTTTGATGTCTTCAAGGCTGGGGTAAAGAGTGTTTTCACCATACGCCCAATAGGGAAGATCTGAAACGGGAGAGGTTTGTAAGTATAGATTAGCGTTATCTGCAATCTGGGAAGGAATGGTGAGATAACCTCCTTGTTGACCAAGGGTGCGTACAGCATTTTCTCCGACGTTAGTAATACAAGAAGTGATAAGTTGTTCGATACGATTTTTTTCGGTGGGGATGATTTCTCCAGGTTTGAATGTGACCACTTGGGTTTTGATAGCGATAATAAGAATGATGGAGAGTAACGCAACAATTCCTAAGATGATGAAAATGGTGACTTGACCACGGCGAGTGGGTATTGTGGTGAGAGAGGGTATTGTGGGAGGTATTGGAGAATGCGAGTTGGGATTAGAGTGAGCTGATAATTGAACAGAGGACGGACTACTACGGACACGATCAAACCTCTTTTGTAACATCGAGATTATGATAGCAAGATGATTTATAAAGCTTATGCTCTTTCACCGACTGTAAAAGTAGGTGTGGTTTAGGGCATTTGACGATTGCGTTTCACGCCACCTAAGAATATGAGGAAAAATTGCATTTAACGAGATAGTCTTAGTGATTTAGGAGAGGTTTAATGGTAAAAATAGATAGAAATAATAGAGATTTTGTTAAACTAGACATTTTGTTAAATTATCCAATATAACGAGAATCGTCTTCTCTGCCTTGGGTGCCGGGCATGGAGTTGGAATGCATCTCTGCAGTCCATTCTTGAGTTCGATTCAGATTTTCTTTTTCTAATTCTATGACGTCTTTGGTGAGCTTAGCAAGATTTAGATTATACTTGTATTTTAAGTTGATGAGACGGATAAGTTCACGGGCTCCGGTTACGCCCATATACAAAGGGTCGACATTTGTTTCAGCTAATAGTGCAACAGTATTAATTCCACGACGCACACCTAGGCCTAAGAGTACCCCTGAAACACCAATGATAGGGCCAACTGCACCATAAATGGTTTTTTCGACCCCTAGGCTTTTTGAAGTATATTCTTTGAGTAATGATGAGGTGTTGCTAGTACAATATACTTTGGGGTGTTGAGGAGCGGAATGGAGGCCTATGCCGCCTAAGGCCACGATATGTGGGCAGTCGAAGCGTTTGGCTATTTTGATAACTTCCTCACAAAAAGTATAGCAGCCTTCTTCATCAATCGGTTGGATGTCACCAGCGAGAATTAAGAGGTCTCTTTTTTTTGATTGAGGAGGAAATTTTTTGTAGTATAATTCAATTTTTGGGGAGTCGACAAGGTTTTGTTCATTCACGAAGACGGAATGAGGAAATTTATGTGAGAAGAAAGAGTATAGTTTGATTGCTTTACACTCTTCAATGAGAAAGTCAGCAGTGATTTTGCCTACACAACCAATACCCGGTAAGCCTTCGATAAGAAGGGGTTTATTGAGAGAGGGTAGAGTTTTCACTTCCGGTACTACTTCCCATATTGCCGACATGGTTTTAGAGAGAAGAAATGAGGTTTATATACGTTTGGATTAAAAAATTATTTTTAAGATATATTTCTACATGATTATGACCTCGTTATTCACAACTACATTTTTACCTAAGCTGATTCAGGCATAATCTTTAAAAGAGTGATGAATTTGAGAAGAGATATGGAATTGACGTTGTTTAATACTCTTACTCGAAGTAAAGAGAGATTTAATTCACTCACTCCATTGCATGTGGGAATGTATACCTGCGGCCCCACTGTGTATAATTTCATGCATATTGGAAATTTGAGATCATTTCTTTTTGAGGATGTTCTTCGTCGTACATTGATGTTGAATGATTACAAAGTTGAACACGTTATGAATATTACCGATGTTGGCCATCTTACGTCTGACGCTGATGATGGTGAAGACAAGATGCTTAAAGGAGCAAAGCGTGAGCAAAAAACGGTCTGGGAAATTGCTGAGTTTTATACGCATGCGTTTGTGGCTGATTGTCAGAGATTGAATTTACTTGCACCAACTGTTTTGTGTAAAGCAACAGACCATATCACTGAACAGATAAATATGATTCGGGCGTTGGAAAAGAAAGGATTTACCTATGTTCATGGGGGAAACGTGTATTTTGATACGTCAAAGCTGCCTGACTATGGAAAATTAGCTCGACTGCAATTGAACGCGGAGACAAAAGCTCGTGTTGATCAAGACGAGAATAAGAAACACCCTCACGATTTTGTGTTGTGGTTTACGAAGTCTAAATTTCAAGACCAGGAGATGAAATGGCCTTCGCCATGGGGCGTAGGATATCCTGGGTGGCACATTGAGTGTTCAGCAATGGCGACAAAATATCTAGGTGAGCAGTTCGATATTCATTGTGGGGGCATTGACCATATCCCTGTGCACCATACCAACGAAATTGCACAAACAGAAGGAGTTACCGGTAAAAAGCCATGGGTGAAATATTGGATGCATGGTGAATTTCTCGTCATTTCGTCGGGTGAGAAGATGGCCAAATCTGGAGAAAACTTTGTGATTTTACAGACGTTGATTGATAGAGGTATTGATCCGCTTGATTATCGTTATTTCTGTTTGGGTACTCATTATCGTAACCCATTAATGTTTTCCTTTGAAGCGTTGGAGGGTGCAAAGAATGCGCGTCGACGATTGAATGAGAAAGTACTTGAATTTAAAAAAGAAGGAGCTCAAATAATTGATAGATTAGAGAGAAAAGCGTTTGGATATTTAGACAACTTTACTAGTGATGTCAATGATGATCTTAATACTCCTAAAGCGTTGGCAATTGTTTGGGATGTTGTTAAAGATGATGAATTAACTGTTTCTGAAAAGTATAGCTTGCTTTTGAAAATGGATGCTGTTTTAGGTTTGAAACTTGATCACGTGATGGAAGAGAAAGTACCGGCTGCTGTTGTTAGGTTAGCGCATGAGAGATTGAAAGCTCGTGTGGCAAGGGATTGGATCAAATCTGATGAATTGCGTGCCGAGATTGATGCGATGGGCTGGATTGTGGGCGATACAAAAGAAGGTTTTGAGTTGAAGAAGAAGTAAAAAATATTTATCACAGTGGATGCTTTGCCACTCTTTGTTCTAATTGGGTTTGTGTGAGGTAAAGTCCTTGCTTTCGTGCTTGATCTACTTCTGTTTGTTTGGCTCGAAGAACTCCTTGCAAGCTAATTTCTAAACCGCTGTCACGTACACGTTCTTCAATCTTTTTTTCTGCTTTGCTCATACCACCGTAATGACGAATGGGCTTGCCTAAGATTCTTTGTTCTATAAAATAAGGTGCTGATTCTAACGGCATGGCAACATATCCAATACATACTGAAATATCTATGGCTGTTTCGCTTTGTGGAGTTGTGATCGCCCAATAGAGATGGGGTTTGCGTTTTTCATTTACTTCTTGCATGCGTTTAAGATGAGACCATTCTTTAAAAATGATTGTCAAAGAATAAGTGAGAGAAGAGGTACAGTTCTACAATGGACACAACAAATTTCCTAATTCTTCACCCCAGACTTTGGTGTTTTCACTGTAGTCGATAGGGCATTCGATGATCACGGGGCCTTTTTGTTTGAATGCTTTTTCTAAGAGCGGTGTGAGATCGGTTGCTTTCTCTACTTTGTATCCTACTGCGCCGTAGGCTTGGGCATATTTGACGAAATCGGGATTGCCGTAATCAAGTGCGAAGTCTTTGAAGCCAGCTGTTTGTTGTTTCCATTTGATGAAGCCATAGGCGTTATCGTTGACAATGAGTATGACAACATTAAGACCAAGACGTACAGCTGTCTCAAGTTCTTGGGAGTTCATCATAAATCCACCATCGCCACAAACGGCAAGCACACGTTTTTGAGGATAGAGTAATTTTGCGGCCATGGCACTTGGGAGGCCTGCGCCCATTGTGGCAAGAGCGTTGTCAAGAAGGAATGTCCCAATATTGTAGGTAGGGTAATGACGAGAGAACCAAAGTTTGTAGATGCCGTTGTCAAGGCATACGATGTCTTCTTTACCAAGAGCTGTACGACACTCTTTGACGATGCGTCGAGGTCTGAGAGGAAACGCAGGGTCATTGGCACCTTCTTCTAGGAGTTTTTTGGTAAGTTCTGTTTTGATTTTTTTCTCGTAGATCCCATTGTTATGATATCCTTTTAACTCTTGTGTAAGAGCAGTAAGACTTTGTCCGATGTCTCCAATTATTTCCCACGTTGGATTGTAATAAATATCAACTTCGGCAGGGGTAAAATCTATATGGAGAATTTTTTTGTCCATTTCTTTATTCCAGACACTGGGAGGATGTTCTCCAACAGAATAACCGATAGTGATGAGGAGATCGGCACGTTCAACAACGCAATTAACGTAATCTTTTTTGTGTAGACCAAATGAGTAGAGGGATTGGGGATGGTCGTCACCGAGTACTCCTTTTCCAAGTTGGGTATGGACTGCATAGAGACCAGTTACACTGCAGAGTTGTTTGATTGCAGCACTCACACTTCGACGTTGGGCACGGCTTGAGACGATAAGAAGAGGATTTTTCGCTGCACGAATCATTTCAGCAGCAGTAGTAATAGTTTTTTGATCAGCAATAGGACGACGCATCTGAGTGGCGTGGTATGAACTGAATTTTTCATCGACTTGTTCATGGGCAATATCCTCAGGAAGTTCGATGTGGCAGACACCGTGACGTTCGGTCGTTGCGAGTTTGAATGCAGTACGAATTTCTTTGGGAATTGATTTAGGGCCTTGAATCTGTACGGCACGTTTAGTGAGTGGACGTAGAATATTGACGACGTCGAGGACTTGAAAACTGGCTTGAACATTTTCTCTTATCCCTTTTTGGCCTGTGAGAGCAATCATGGGCATGCCGCCAAGATGGGCATGAGCAATCCCCGTGACGAGGTTTGTGGCACCTGGTCCGAGTGTTGAGAGACATACTCCGGGCTTTCCAGTAAGACGACCATAGGTTGCAGCCATGAATGCGGAACATTGTTCATGACGATTCACAATAACTTTAATTTTAGAGGGACGTAATGATTCGAGAAGATCAAGATTTTCTTCTCCTGGTACCGCAAAGACATACTCTACTCCTTCTTGTTCAAGACATCGGACAAATAAATCGCTGGCTTTGATCATAGTGGCACCTTGTTGATTTTGAATTTTGAATTTTTTTAGTTTTATAATTTTTTATGATTTTGTTGAAATGTCCTTTGGATAATTACGGTTCATACACGTTAATTGTTTTTATATTGACGAATTCTTTAATTCCGTAGTGGGATAACTCTCGACCATACCCACTCTTTTTAATTCCTCCGATGGGAAGAAGGGGATGGCTTTTGGAAATGGAATTGATGAAGATGGCGCCAGCGTTGATTTTGTGGGCAAGATGTTTTGCTTTTTTGAGATCTTGTGTCCAGAGAGAGGCGCTTAGACCAAATTCTGTTTGATTGGCAATTTGAATTGCTTCGTCATCATTTTCAACGACGATAATTGGTGCAATAGGCCCAAATGTTTCGGTACACACTGCGTTCATTTGAGGAGTAGTATTGGTAAGTACGGTTGGTTCGAAGAAGAAGCCTTTTCGATCAAGACGTTTTCCTCCCGCAAGAACTTTGGCACCTTTGTGGACTGCATCAGTGACAAACTCTTCCATGTCTTTGACTGCCTGGGCGTTGACGAGTGGACCCATTTGAGTTTGTGGGTTGAGTGGATCACCTATTTTGAGTTGTTTGATTAGTTGTGCGAAGTGTTTTGAGAAATTGTCTGCAACAGACTTATGGACGATGAACCGCTTGGAGCCAATACATACCTGTCCTGCGTTACTGGTGCGAGCTTTTAGAGCTGCGTGGACTGCTTTTTCAATGTCAGCATCGGCAAGAACGATAAATGGGTCTGAACCACCAAGTTCAAGAACCATTTTTTTAATATGTTTGCCTGATTCGGAGGCTACTTTGGAACCTGCACTAACACTTCCCGTGAGAGAGCACGCGGCGATGTTGTCGTGGGCGATGAGGGCGTTACTTATTTGGTGGTCACAGATAATGGAGCGAAAAACATTTTTGGGAAAACCTGCTTGGATAAACGCGTCTTCAAATGCTAAAGAGCTTCCTGTTACATTACTTGCGTGTTTAAGGATAATAGAGTTGCCGGCCATTAATGGAGGAAGAGCGACTTTTGCAGGTTGCCAAAATGGATAATTCCAGGGCATGATGATGAAAATCGTTCCTAATGGTTCGAATGTGATAAGATGTTCTTTGCCGTCGGCATGGAGGGATTCTGGTTGGAGCCAGATCGGTCCCTGTTGAGCAATAGTTTCTGCAAGTACTGCACATTTTTCTACTTCAGCTAGTGATTCTGTAATGGGTTTGCCCATCTCGTTGGTCATGAGAGTTGCGTAGTGATTGGTGTTTTTTCGCAGGATTGCTGCGAGTTTTAGAAAGTACGGTGAACGCTGTGAAGGGGTTAGAGAAGACCAATTTTGTTGTGCTTTGTGGACTTCTTCTACGATAGTGAGAACCTGTTGTTGAGACATTAATGGGTATGAATGGAGGGGGAGTTCTGTTGCTGGGTTTATGGTAGTGATAGTTGGAGTGGGCATACGTGGATAAGGAAAGTGATTATTCTTAAAGATTTAGTTCTTAATGAATTAATTCTTAAGGATTTAAAATTGAGAAATTGGTGTTGGAAATGACATATCTATTAAATTTAGGCATTTTCTCTTTTAGGGCCGTTCTTCTAGACCACCATTATTAGTAAATTATAAAGTAAGAAGTAAAGAAATTTAAAAAATTAATCGTATCGAGCTTGTTCTGTCTTGGTTTGATTAATACTAATAGAATCTCCCCAGAAACTAACTGCAACGTACATTCCATCTTGAGTATTAAGAGTTGTTGATTTTTTTTGATCAGAGACCAGATCGATAACTTCTAATGAAGAGGTCCCTTGTGAAACTTCAAATTCAATATTTTTTGAGGTGCTAAAACCAAATTTTATTTCATCTTCGTATATTGTCTGACCATTAAGCAATACTCTTATATTCCTATTTGGAGGGTGCTCATTTGATAGTGTAAAGTGAAATAGTTTTTTAACATCATTACCAACTCTTGAATTGGAATCTTGTTGTGGAGTGACCTGTGTTTCATCGATTTCTGGAGATTCATCTGTAATGTGAGATGGTACGGCAGTATCAACAGAGGCTTCTTGGTTACAACCAATAGTAAGAAGTATGCCACACATGAGTATTACAAGTAAGATTATATTTTTCATAGCTATTGGATAATATTTTTCTATTTAAACCTACTGATAACTTTAATTAGAATTGATGTTTAAAAAATCACTCTACCCTTTCTTTCCAAATTCTAACGAGCAGGAATTGATGCAATATCGCTTCTTAGTGGGACTAGGGCCGTCGTCGAAGAGGTGACCTAGATGACCGCCACAATGGGCACAAACTACTTCGGTGCGAGTCATGCCATGGCTATTATCTTTAATAAGTTTGACTTTTCCTTGGTCGGTGACGTCAGAGAAACTAGGCCAGCCAGTGCCGGAATCGAATTTGTCTTTTGAGGAGAATATTTGTTGGCCACAGTTAGCACAACCGTAGGTTCCTTGGTCTTGGTTATGGAGAAGTGTTCCGGTGAAGGGTGCTTCGGTTGCCTTTTCGAAGAGGACACGTTGTTGTTGCGCGGTGAGTTTAGGGTTGGATGTGTTATTGGTACTGTGAGAAGAATTGGACATCGTAAACACCTACCAACGACGGAAAGCATTAGGATTTGAAGGTTTAGTAAGCGGTTCGCGTTTTGCGGTTTTCTTCTTGGCTTTCTTCTTAGGAGTTGAGACTTGATGGGGTGAAGAAGACGCTGAAATTGGAGAAGTAGAAGGATTAGCTTTATCATGCTCATGAAGACGAGTAATAGCTTCGGGATTAAACCCAACAATCCATTGTTCTCCAATTTGGCATACGGGGACACTAAGTTGATGAGTGTTTTGGACCACATGATCATAGGCTTGCCGATCTTCAAGGACATCAATTTCAATGAAATGGTATTTTTTTTCTTTAAGAAATGCTCTGGTTTTATCACACCAAGCACAGAGAGGGGTAGTATATAATATGATTTGGGACATGTGTTATTCAAAAGGAAGGTTGTTTTATATGGTTTACGGTAGAAAATAGCCTGAAAAGGAAGATTAGGAACAGAATTTTGGCTTAGTAGAAAATCTCGCTTCGCAAGCCTATAATTTCGCCAGATTTTTATAGGATCTTCATTTTGCACACAGGATGGAGAAATATTACAAGTTTAGAATTATCCTAATCATTCTGAGTGTTTTGGGTTCTTTGGTTTCAACCTATTTGATTTTTAATCATTTCAATGGTGGAAATAGTGTGTGTGATATTTCTAAAACAATCTCTTGTTCGACGGCAAATGGCAGTGTCTATTCTGTTTTTTTAGGGATTCCGGTTTCAATTTTAGGCTTACTATGGTTTTTAATGGTTCTTTATTTTGCTACGGGGTTGCAGTTCCGAGCTCGTCGCGTTTTGTCGCTGTTGGTGGGATCGGGAATTTTAGGGTTTATTTCGATCGTGTATTTTATTCATGCAGAAATTAGTGTTGGGGCATTGTGTTTAGGATGTAGCGTTGCTCATGTGTTAATATTTGCAACGTTACTGATTTCGTTATATCTCTATTTTAAAGAGACAGATCATGAAAAATGGTGGTTGAGTGTCCATCAGGAAAGAATGTTTATTCTGCTGGTTGCGTTACTCGTGCTGATTCTCTTTGTGACTTTTAATTGGAAATTTTGGTTTTTGTAGAAGAGAGAGAGAGAGAGAAGTAATTTGGGAGTTGATTGTGGAATATTTTTCTTACCGGTACTTCCTCATGGTTTTCCACTCAACGATCGTTTTGAGGATAGCTGGAATGATTCCGGTGCAAACACGCTCTTTGTAAATGAGAATACCATCACGTTTGCCGAGGCTAATGATCATGGGTCGTGGGGCTGATGTGTAGGTTGTAAGAACAGGATTTGAGAGAGGAGAGTTGGCAAGGGCCCAAATATTTTTGATCACGACTTTTGCCTGTTCTTCGGCGTTTTGGGCAGTTTTCTCTTCTGCAATAGAGGTGATGTCACCTGCAGCAAAAATGTTGTGATGGCCGTGTACTTGGAGGTGATTATTGACCATCACGGATTTACGCTCGTTTAACATTTTTGAACAGGTTTGATTAAGACAGTGGTAATTAGGTTCTATTCCTGTGCAGAGAAAGGAAAGATCGGCTTTAATCTCTTTGCCACTCTGAGTTTGATAAGAACCTTTTTTGGAGGTGATGATCCGTTCATTCCAGAGAATATGAACTCCCTGCTTTTCGAAAAATAATTTGGCGTAGTCTCGTGCTCTTTGATGATTACGCTCAAGGAGTTTGTCTTTAGCGTGTACGATCGTTACTTTCTTTTTGGGGAAATGAGTAATAATTTCTGCTGCAAGTTCGACTCCAACAACACCACCACCAATAATTAATACATCGTGGGCTTTTTGAAGGCGTTGTGAATATTCTTTTAATTCTTCACCTCGAGAAGCAATAACCAGATTTTGTTCTTTTATAGGTGTACTATATGTAGAACCCATAGCCAGAACGAGGTAATCAAATGGAATTTTCTTGGTGCCAATACTGACCTGATGTTGGTTTACTTCGGTTACATAGCCTTTGATAAATGTGGCCGTGGTGAGGTAAGAGGTATGTTGAACTTCAATTTTTTTGAAATGGTCTGGTTCAACAATAGTACGTAAAATGGATGGAGTAAACTCGAAATAGTCTTTGGTGTCGATTAATGTTACTGTAAAATCATGTTGAAGTTTGCGTGCAACATATGCACCAGCAAAGCCGCCACCAACGACAACAACTTTTTTCATGTCTTTGTAGCGATTATTAGACTTTATAATTGTTACTTAATTTTTACTTTTAGAGATGGACTAGACGGACTTAGATATTATTAGACAGATTAGGAAGATAGATATTAGAAAGATAGAGATATCGGAGAAAAAGAGAAAAAAAAAGAAACAACTAATTTATTTTTTTGCTCCCATAATACGGAACATAGTGGTTTTACATTTAGGACATGATCCTTTCATGGCTTTACGTTTTACTCCACCTTTGCCATTCATAGTTACTTCTTTCCCGTTAGAAATTTCACGTTTGTCTTTACACTTAACACAATATCCTTCGACCATCGTTTACACCTCAGATTGTTTATCAAAATAGTTTTTTACTCTTTTTAGGTCTTAATGCGTTCGTGTTATTAAAAAGGTTTCGCATATTGGAGCACAAATAGGCTCAAAATGAGCTTGGAAATCTAAGAAGTAGAGAACGATAGGTTAGACAAAAGAAAAGTATTTAATGTCAAAGATCAAAAAAAGAGATATGAATGCGGTACCTAACTCACTTCGAAACTGGTTTATCATCCACTTCTGGGCAGATATTTTGTTTGCGTTGCCACTTATGTTTGCACCTGCGTTTACACTTACGTTGTTTGGTTTTCCTGTCGCTGAAACGTTAACGGCGCGAATCGTTGCAGCAGCATTTATGGGTATTGGTGGAACGTCGTTGTTGTTACGTGACAAAGGGATTGAGACATATCGTGCTTTGTTAGTTCTTAAAATAGTTTGGTCGGCAGCAGCGATGGTAGGAATTGTTCTTACGATTATTGAGGGAACGTCGATTTTTGCATGGGGTGTGCTGGGGATTTATCTGTTGTTTTTTATTGTCTGGGTGTATTACCAGAGAAAAATTAATTGGCAGAGTTAGTAATTACTTTCTACTTACTTTTTTTGATTTTTTCCAAAGCTTTTTCAACGAAATCTCTAACATAGGGATGTAGAGTCTTTTCATACAAAGAGAAGTTTTCTGAGTTGATAGTCAGTGGGTTGCTGTGGAGTAAATCGAGTTTTAATGAGCCTTTGCCAATGCCGAAATACATTATGTCAAATGTATCTGTGCCTTTGCCGTGACCAAACGGATCGTCTTTGAACATGGTGCGACCAAATCCAAGAACTTCAAGATGAGTTAATTCCAAACCACATTCTTCTTTGACTTTTTGACGCATGGACTCTTCTGTGGGAACTCCCTTTTTGATACGACCGCCAATGGGCCAGAATTCACCACGAACAGGGTCGTTTTCACGCTTGACGAGCAAGATTCCTTTGCCGTATTGGATCATAATGTCATGACAGGGGATTACTAAATTTGCATGTGCAACAAGATAATCCGGTTTGGAGAGAAGAGAGGATTGAAGTTTTTTAAGCTCGGTCTTTGGTTCAATGTATTCTTTCATGTAGGTTAGAAAAGGGGATTATTTATATTTATTATGATGGAAATGGTTTTGATTTCGTTTACATCTCTTTGCTACCGGCTCAGGAGAAAGTCTCGTTCGGACCCTTGCAGGAAGTTATATTTTTGAGTAAAAGTTTTATTCTTTCGATTGCGAGGGCATGGTGGGGTGACCAACTGTTGTCCTCACTGGTGCAGGGCACGACTTTTTCTACAGAGCCTTTGTCACCATAATCATTTTAAAGAGTTATTTCTCTCTTAGGTATATGAAATACGCCCACTTTGCAGATCTTCATTTAGGTGCGTGGCGTGAACCAGTGATGCGTGATCTTTCTACAAAAGCTTTCTTGAAAGGAATTGATGAATGTATTGTTGAGAAAATGGATTTTATTTTGTTTGCAGGAGATTTATTTAACACTTCTCTTCCCTCTCTGGATACACTTAAAATCGTAGTGCGAAAACTTCGAGAACTTAAAGAAAAAAATGTCCCCCTTTATGTGATCGCAGGATCACATGATTTTTCACCTAGTGGTAAGACGATGATTGATGTTTTGGAACAAGCCGGGTTATTAGAAAATGTCTGTAAGGGGCGTATCGACCCTGATACACGAAGCCTCCATCTGACATTTACTCAAGATCCTAAAACGGGAGTAAAGATGGCGGGGATAGTTGGTCGTAAAGGTCAGTTGGATCAACGATATTATGAGAATCTGGCTCTTGAACATCTTGAACAAGAAGAAGGATATAAGATATTTATGTTTCATACGACTGTGAGCGAGTTGTTAGCACGCGATATGGCAATGATTGAATCACAATCTCTGTCGGTTTTTCCTAAGGGTTTTAATTATTACGCAGGAGGACATATTCATCATCCTGCAAAGGTTGAATTGCCTGATTATGAATGCGTAACGTATCCTGGTGCAATGTTTCCCAATAGTTTTGCAGAGATAGAAAAGTATGGCTGTGGAGGATATTATGTTGTTAGTACTGAAGTTGCTAGTACTGAGAGCGTTAGTCAGAAAGTAAATTGGAGGCGCTTAGAGGTCTGCCCCGCTGTAAGTTTGGTTTTTGATGTTCATAATAAGACTGCTGCACAGGCAATGCGAGAAATGGAGGAAGTTATTTCGGAAAAAGGAAATAAAGGATTGTTTCAAGGAGTTATAGTTACATTGCGGATTTCGGGGACTCTTTCTCAAGGACGTCCACATGATCTTTCTTTTACAGAGATTTTTGGCAAAATTCAATCTTATGGAGCTCTTAATGTTATGAAAAATACTATCAAGTTGCTTAGTCAAGAGTTTGAACAGATTATGATATCATCTGCTTCTAGCGAAAATATGGAAGAAGATATTATTCGTGAACATCAAGGGCAGAATTCGTTTATTGCAGATGAACATTATAGGGGTTTAGTGCTATCAATGTTGGGTGTTTTGAATACGACTAAACGTGAAGGAGAGACAGTCACTGATTTTACACGGCGTATTGAGGGAGAGATGGATAAAATGTTTTTGATAAAGAATGAATAAGAAGAGAATATGTTGAGAAAAATAATGTGCTCTTAGATTACTTATGAATATACTCTTGAGTTGTTTATTGTTCTTTTAATTTTAGGTGTTTGAAAAATGTCTGGCTGTAAAGATAGAGAACTGAAACTAAAAATAAGATGCCCATGCATAAAAAGACACTACGAACTCCCAAAAACTGGGCGATAACTCCACCTACAATAGGACCAATAACAAACCCTACATCCATGAAAAAATCCCACAAACCGACAATTTCTCCTTTTTTGTCAGGAGTGTGATCAATGATTAGTCCGTTTAGTGAGGGTAGAGAGATGGACCAACCAATAGAAATGAGAAGAGCTAATGCAAATACGAGAATTAACTGATGAGTTAAAGAGAATAGGATGAGAGCTATGCCAATAAGACTCATTCCTACGAGAAGAACTTTTTTCTTGCCAATTCTATCTGCGAGGCGACCTGCCGGATACGATAAAAAGATTCCAGGTAGGGAGAAGAAAGCAAGAAGAACACCACCAAGGTGAGGAGGGATATTCAAAACATTTGCTCCATAAAAGAGAGGTTGAAACGCCCATAATATTTCTTCCCAGGCAGTAAAGAGAAGGGAGAAGAACAGAAGCAAAATTAATCCGGATAAGCGGTATTTTTTAATTTGGGAAAAAATTGATGTCGATTTTTTTGATGAAAAGAATGTTTTGAAGACTGGTTTTTTACGTTTCTCTACAATTTGAAAGTAGAGTAGGATAATGGCGATGATAACAAAAATGGAGTAGAAACTTAAAGTGCCGATAAGTCCTAGTGCTAACAGAATAAATCCTCCTAAGAAAGCGCCTACAGTCTGTGCAAGATATTTTATCTCCATATCCATACCGTATTCCTCTGCTCGTTCAACTTGTTGTGTCTGTGACGCAAATTTGGCGTCTCGAGGGACTTTCCAGACTTGATAGGCTGCTCCCCAAAACAGAAAAGCTAAGGTGAGATAGAGGTCGCCTTTGAATGAGAAGATAAAAATGGTTGCGATAAGAGAAAGAGTGAGACCGGCGATCATGAGCTTTTTTCTATTGGCTTTGTCACTAAGATTACCAACTGGTAAATCAACAATGATGCCTCCTAATGATGCAAGTGAGAGTAAGAAACCAATTTCAAGGTAAGATTTTCCAAGGTGTTCAAGATGAGTTGGAAAGACGAATTCTAAGATAATATCAGCTACTAACCAGATGAATGTAATGATGAGTAAAGGAAGAAGTTTGTTGCTCAATATCTTGCGATTTTTTATTAGATGCATCGGTTAGAATATACCCATTTGAGTATAAAAGTCTTTGGATGATGATAATCTAGAGAGGGAAATTTAGAAATGGCTATAAATTAAAAAAAATAAAAACTAGAAAAATACATTAAAATTTATTTTTCACGACTGATTGCTTACTTTTTGCTCGGATTGCTTACTTTTCACTTGAGTAGCCAATGACGCGTACAATCGGATAGCGTTGATGTTGTGGGTAGTCAATGGTTAATTTTCCTGAAAGGCTTGAAGCGCTTTTCCAGGTTATTTTCGATCCTAATGAAGTATACCCAACTGAGGTATCAAATGATTTTGGTTCGAAAAGCAGATCATATCCTTTAATGGATGCACCTACGGCACCTCCGGTGTTTTTGATATCTACTTCAAGAGGAGTGGGGGGGGTGTTATCGTATGAAATCTTATTGGGTGTGGTGAGATATAGGACGTAGTCTTCGTTAGGTTCGTAGGGAAAAATCTCTTCTACGCGATCTAAATTAATGGCAAGACCATAATCATCAACAATAGAAACATTATCAAAAAAGTCTCCATCGCCGTTGAGGTCAACTTTGACTTTTGATTGAGTTCCGCCATTTAACTCTTGAATTAATACCGGAAAATTAACGCCTCCTACAGGGAGTAGATATATTCCGCTTTCATCTGGGTGTCCCACATACGTTTTGTTCATGGCAAGATGAATGAAAGACACTTCTTTGCTGGTGCTGTTCCAACCTTGATATTGGACAAGATAGGATTTGGAGAGGCTTGCTTGCGGTGGGCCAGTCGTGAGAACAACGTATGCATTTGTCGTAAGCTCGCTGCGTTCACGTAAGATGAGAGGACTGTTGTATCCACCTAAAACAATTCCTCTTATTTTAAATTCGAATAATGGCATGCGGACATTTCTTCCTGTTCCTTCGTACCAACTTAACTCGTAACGCTCATCAGATACAGGAATGATTTCAATAGGATGTGTAGCAGAGGGGCTTAATCCATCATACGCAAGATCCCAATTTTGAGTGAAAAATTTTGGAGGCGTTACTTCTTGTTGAGCCATCGTATTTAAGAGAGTACTATGAGCTGAGACGTAAAAGTCTTGTGGCGATTTGAGGGTGATATCAATAGTTGAGAGAGAAAACATTCCAGAGTTAATATCTCCATTGATTCCCACTTTAGTGAAATCCTGTATGACATCATCAATTTTTAAACTTCCTCCGTCAGTTACATCTTTGAGTAGGTCATCTTGGATTTCAAGTTTTTCTGCACCAAGATAGATTTCCACTTGATTAAATTCTCCTTGGTAGATGATATTGCCTATGCCTAACCATTGAGTATTACCGGGTGTGTTGGGTATGTTACTAAGAGGAGTTAGGTCGCCGATACGCAATGGTCCGGTAGCTTGTCCATTGATTGAAAGTTTAACTTGGTCGGGAGTTATGCTAGAGAGGGCAAAAGTGTAGGACGTCTTGTTGATATCGATTATTTCTGTTTGTGTTCCGATACGTTCAACACGAGGAGCACGCATGAAAACAAGACGTGCGCTATTAAGGCCAGTAGGGCGCTGTGCGTTGATGAAGGTATATTTTTTTCCAAGAAGAACTAAATCTTTACCTATTAGATCAATAAAAAAATCACCCCTACCTACAATTCGTGATGCGAGAGGTGGAGAAAATTCTAGATTATAGCGGGCGATATTTTGGTCTCTTTTGAAGAAGAGGTAGTCACTGCTTATGCCTTGTTGGTTTTTGGCGTAGAGAACCATTTGAGTATTGGGATCATCAGCGGTAAAATGGAGATTTTGAGAATACTTAGATGTTCCTTGTGCATTAGTAATTGTGTGATCTTTAAGCCAGTCGACGTCGTTTCCACTTATGGAGGAAGTGATTTGATATAGGGTTTCGCCTTTTGCGTTAGAATCGCTGTTTCTCATTTCGAATTTGTTTTTAGCTGAATAACTAATTACTTTTTCCATTATTGGGGAGGGAATTGCTAAAGCCGTCGTTTTATTAGAATAATCTGGATCACAAGCGTTTCCCAAAGCATCATTGTCAAGGTTGAGCTGATCAGGATTGGTAATTTGTGGACAATTGTCAACGTCATCGAGAACGTTATCGGAATCGCTGTCAAGAGTTGTAGAAATATTGAGTGTTTCGTTGTTGGTTTGGAGAGGTTGCGATGAACAACCTGTAAGTAACACGCCTACAAGAAGAATTATGACGCCAATTGAATTTGAGACAGCACTATGTAGACTATCTTTTCTTAATTTACTTAATACCATTCTTACCACCCTCTTTATGAAAACGTCTGACACGTGATTGCTAGTTTTATTGCTCTGATCCTCGTGCTCTGTTTTATTGATTATAAACTAATTTTTTATTACCCTTTTGGGTTTTGGGATAAGACCTTCTTTTTAACTTTTTCCTTTTCGTGAGTAGAATATGTCTAGACTAAGTCAAAGCTATACATCCCAACTAAAAGCGAAATATATATATTGCTTAAGATAGGTTTGGGATACAGGTAACATCATGGCACAAACACGATTTCATTTGAAGACGTTTCCTATCAAGGGGAAAAGGGTGTTTCTGCGAGTTGATTACAATGTAGCGTTACAGGGCAAGAAAGTTGTTGATGTAACGAAGATTAGAGATAGCCTTCCTACTATTCATTATCTTCTTGGGCAGGGTTGTTCTCTGGTTGTGGCAAGCCATTTAGGTCGACCAGACGGCAAAGTTGTTGATGATTTACGATTAACACCAGTTGTGCGAGAGATGAGAAAGCTTCTACCTGGTGTACATATCCAGACGGTTACAAGTTGTATTGGAAAAGAGGTTAGTGTGAAAGCGCAGAAACTTTCGCCAGGTTCTATTTTAGTTCTAGAGAATCTGCGTTTCTATAAACAAGAAGAAGATAATGATCCGGCGTTTGCTCATAGTCTTGCTGATCTTGCGCAGGTGTATGTGAATGATGCGTTTGGGACAGTTCACCGAGCACATGCATCTGTTGATGCTATTACTCATTTTCTTCCTTCCATGGCAGGGTTTTTAGTTGAAAAAGAAGTGTTTTATCTTTCGAAAGCGTTGATGCCGGTGCGGCCCTGTGTATGGATAATGGGGGGAGCAAAGTTATCTAAGGTTGGACTCATGAAGAAAGCTCTTACAAAAGCAGACTATATTCTCGTTGGGGGAGCATTGCCGTTTCCATTCATGCGTGCGCAAGGGAAAGAAGTAGGTATGTCAAAATTGGATGCGGATGCGATTACTGTTGCGAAAGCATTGCTTAAGACAACTCATGCCCATAAACTTATTTTTCCGGTGGATTTTGCGGTGGCACCGTCTATGGAATTACGTGCGTCACGTAGTGTGGTTAGAGTAAATCGCATTGCTTCTTCGATGTTTGCTCTTGATATTGGTCCTGAAACGGTGGCATTGTTTGAAACGTACCTACGTAAGGCAAAGACGATTGTGTGGAACGGCCCATTAGGATATTTTGAGTCAGCACGCTTTGCGCAAGGAACGAAAGATATTGCACGTTATATCAGCAAACTTACTGCGACGACAATTGTTGGCGGTGGTGAGACAGAGGAGGCAGTACGCAAGTTTCGACTTGAGGATTCATTAACACATGTTTCAAGTGGAGGTGGAGCATCATTAGAATTTCTTGAGGGAAAAAAGTTGCCGGCTCTGGAAGCATTGTCACGTAATTATATACAGTTTGGGAAGAAAATTTAAAGAAAATTTTTGGTTTCCGGATTCTCAATTTTTAATTCAACTTGGAATGCTGCGAGAGTTAATTCTTCTATGGCTTTAACTTGACTTTGGAGAGATTGTTGAATGGATTTGTGGCGTTCGGCAAGTTGTGCTTTTTCAGATTGGAGGCGTTGAAGTTGTGTTGTGAAATGATCTATTTTATATTCGATTTCTTTGTAACGCATCAAAAAATCTTTGGTGAGACCAGGTAGTGCGAGTTGATCTTGTTCTTGTTTGTTTTGGAGTAAACGGTGTTGGAGATCAACTAGATGGCCAGCTTCAATGGCGTCAAGGTGAGTTGCGACAACGAGCTGGGTTTCTTGGGCAGTTTGGCTTTGTTTGAGAAGCGCATAAATGTGATCACACCGATGATTGATAGCAAGAGTTTCGTCGTGAGCTAGTGCAGTGATGGGGTTGGTGTAGTAGTCTTCTACTAATTGATCTTGAGGATATTTTTGATTGTAGTTGGCAAAGAAAGGAAGCAGAGGGGAAAAAAATGTTAAGATTTCGTGTTCAAGTAGTGCTTGTTGTTGTGCAAGTTGGGTTTTGGTGGCTTCAAATTGTGTGGCGGCGGTAAAGAGGGGGTCATGGGTGAGTTGTTCTTGTTCTTGGTTTCTTTCTTGAGTTTTTTCATTATTTTCTTTTATTTGAATTTCAAGATTGGTTTGTTGTTGTCTTAGACGTTGGAGAAGTTGCGAAGTTGTTTCGAGTTCTTCTCGGCGACGCTGCAAGGAGAGGTACATTCCTAAGCCTTGTTTAATACAGAATTGGTCTAAGAGACGTGAGGTGATGCGCAGAGTTTCAAGTCGTTGGGTAAGAATTAAGAGTTGGGTTGAATTAGGATGATTTCGGATCGCAATATTTAATGATTCATAATGAGTGAGGAGTTCTTTATTAAGAATAAATATTTTGTCAAGAGGAAGAGAATGATTAATACTTTTGTGAACAAGAGTAATGTCAGAGACAGCATTGGTAATTCTTTCTCGTTCTATGAAGAGGAATGAACTCAAAGCACGATGATATTCATCCTCAAAACGAGGAAGATTTTTGGTGCGCGAGGTAAAAAAAGATTTTTTAGCTTTTATGCTGCGGTGTTGATTTTCGATGTCATGTAGACGTTGTGTAAGCCAAGTCTGAATTTGAGAAATAGGAACAGGTTGGGTCTTGGTGGAGGTACGAAATGGATTTTGAACTAAACGAGTGATTTTCTTCCAGAAGCTCATGATCTATTTTGGTTTGGGAGTCTTTTAATGATTTCGCTTGAGGAGTATACGGGTTGGGGGTTTAATAGGAAGAAATATTCAAATGACTAGATTGGAAAGGTTGTTTTTGAGAGTTAATTGCTTTTTTGAATGCTTATTTGTTACGATGTTCATTCTTAGAATTTTTCTTACTTTTTTTTGATCGGTTTATTTTCCAGATACAATTTCAACGACATCGCGGTGTTTGAGGAGATGTTCTTTGCCTACAGTGCGTTTGGTGCGTACGTCTTTGGCGCAGATGAAATTTTTACCTAGATCGGTATGTAGTTTGTAGGCAAAGTCTAACGCAGTTGATCCTGCAGGTAATAAGAAGCAATCAGGTAGTCTATTGCCGTCTTTGTCTTCGAGTTTGCTAATACCTCCAGGAAAGATGGCCATGTAGCCAAGTAGGGTGAAGATAGCGGTGTCAAGTGTTTTTTGGACGCCAGTGGAGTTAAATTTGTCAAGGATGTTGTGTTGAATTGAGGAAAGTGCTGTTTTTTGTTTGTCGTTGAGTTTTTCAGCGTGGAGTAGGACGAGTTTAGGATCCCCGGGTACATAATCGATTAACCCTGCTTTGGAGGCTTGTTTGAGTGCAAGTTCGGCATCACCGCAACATGGGATAAAAGTATATTGTGGAAAAGTTGTACTAAGTCGTTGAAAGTTTTCCTGAGCGCCGGGTAGGTCAATTTTGTTTGCGGCGATGAGCATTGGTTTAGTCCGAAGGCGTAAAATTGTTGCGAGTTGGAGAAGGTCTTCATCGGTCCAGGAAAGAGGTTTTTGTGGATCGAGTTTTAATTTTGCAACAGCATCTTCAAGCATGGCTTCGGTAACCTTGAGTCCGGTGAGTTGTTTTGCTAAGGCAATATGAATTGCTGCACGCTCTTGAGTAACGGTTCGTGCAAATTTCTCCCACCCTTTTTGGATGATTCCGAGATACCACATGTCTAATTCGACTTCGAGGAAACGAACATCATTTGCTGGATCATGGGTGCCAATTTGAATAGATTCGCCCTTGTCGTTAGTTGATCCTGCAACGTCAATAACATGAATCAGGACATCGGCTTGGCGAAGATCGTCGAGAAATTGATTACCCATCCCTTTGCCTTCGTGAGCGCCAGGAACTAATCCTGCGACGTCGATAAGTTGAACGGGAACGAAACGAAAATGGTGTTCGCAAAATCCGGTTCTGGGATTACATTGAGTGTTAAAATCTTGGTCGGCGCAGGCAAGACGGACAAATCCGACGCCGGAATTAGGTTTAATCGTTGCGAATGGGTAATTGGCAATTTCAGCTTCGGCAAGCGTGGCTGCTTTAAAGAAGGTTGATTTTCCTACATTAGGTTTTCCGACAATTCCGACTAACATAGTGAGGTTGGGCAGGAGGGCATTTATTAGGTTTTCGTTTAGGTTTTTGGGTATAAGAGTAAATGGTTAGAATGGGAATGATTCCAAAGAGAGAGAGAGAGAGAAAAGCAGAATATTGAAAGCTCAAAAATTTACGAAACTCGAAAACTTCTCTGAATGGACTGATTTATTTCATTATTCTCATTACCTGTTGGAATTGCCTGTGGTAGATCAATTTCAGTAGGTTCGTCCCATGGCCATGCACGGTATGTTTTGACAAGTATGAACCCTGAATAGTTACCTAATGGAGCTGTTTTAGGGATGGATAACCACGTTGTGAATTGTTTTGATGAACCAGAGGCAAGGTAATATTGAGCTGAAGGTTCGACCGTGAACCAGGGCGTAATATTTTGCATGCTTACAATCTTGAGATTAATTCTTTGAGTATAGAAATTTGTGTTATTAATGCGGAAATGACGATATCCACCTCCACCAGAAGTTATACTTCCAAAGTGAAGTTTGTCTTCGTCAAGATTGAATCCGACACCCTTCTCAACAACTACTAAATCAAATTCTAATGCAAATGTTTCCTGTGGAAGAATATGATGTAGAACTTGTAAGACTATAGAAGCGGTTACTAAAATAAGAATAATAGTGATGATAATGAGAGTAGTGCGTTTCATGGTTGCTTATAGAATTAGGTGGTTTTTAAAATTTTCTGTGAGGTAAAATCCGTATGCGAGTCTGCTTAGAGTTCATCTTTTTGAGTTGTGCCTTTTTTCTTCTTTTTGATGATAATCAGAATTAATAACGCGAGAGCGATGAGTATTATTATTGTTAGTATAACTGGTAAAAACAAGGAACCCTCTTTTTCTTGGAGGGGTAGATTTGGTGCGGAGTTTTGTTGAGGTTCTTTGATGGTAGAACTATCACTGTTAACTATTACAGAATATTGCTGCGAGTAGGTTTTACCTTCATTAAATTGAGTGGTAAAATTAAGATCGTACTCCCCTGGAGAGACTGATCCTAAATCTAGAAATAAAGGGACACGTGCAATATTTCCTGTTGGAACTTCGATGGTACTTGAGGAAGAAGTAGTAAGGACTTGACCTGATTTAGAATTAAGAACAGCTTTTACAGAGGCAGGAGTGTTCGATGACCACGAGTTGTAGAGAGTAATTTCTAAGCGGTTGATAGTGTTTGCAGTGAATTGATCTGGTTCGAATTTACGAACCTCTATCACTTGGTCTCCAAGTTCAAGAGCACGGGAGTGGCTGGCTGTATTTCCATCGTAATCAACAATAGCGTTATAAAAATAAACACCACGAGCAAATGTAGGATTAGTTTGCCATTCTGCGTATAGATCAACTGTTTCTCCATACGGTAGATTGGTTTTTGTGGTGAGCGGAACGGTTGTGATGAGCTCGCCTTTTTCTGATTTGATTTCGATGTTTCCTTTTAAAGAATTGATGGTTTCTTTTCCGTGGCTGTTGACTCGGGCAATGAAATATGCTGTTTCGCCGAGTTGAAAGCGACGTTTGTTATCTTGGGTGCCAACCTCTACTACCACATATTTGTTAGGATATGGAGCATATATAATCATTGGAGCACGAATTTTGCCAACAGCAAACACGGCAGGGCGACCATAGGCACTAGGAGGAACTTCACTAAAAGAGATATATGCTTCTTTTTTACCAGGAGCATTACTCGGAAATTCTGGAACGGTAATCTCAAATTCTAATCCACAACTCTCTTTGCAGGTGCTAGGGTCCGAGAGTAATTTGATGGAACGAGAAAAGTCGCCGCCCGTTTCAACTTGCACTCCATTGTTTTTTAGATCGTTTACATTAAATGTTACGGTGTGTTTGACACCCGGTTCATAGGCGAATTCTAATGCAGGGGGTGTAAGTCTAATGGAGAATACACCGGGAAGAAGAAAAAGTACAATCGTGATGAGAAGTAGAGTGCGTTTCATTTTAATGAGGAACTATGGTGATTCTTTTTGTGAATGAGATTATGTAAGTTAAATCGAAGATTTGTTGTTTTAAAGTGGCGAGTGGAAATTAAGATGAAAAAGTTATAAAAAAAGAAAAATAACAAGATTTAATTTAATCTTGTGAACTTCGGCTGTTTGCTTGGAACGTTAATTGCACACTGTGAGCACCGTTGGTTGCATCCGAAGGGACGTATGCTTGAAAAAATACGTTTATCGAATCTCCGGTGTCGACAAAATCTAAGTCGCTACATAATGTGACGTTATTTTTACCAGCAGTGGTCAAAAGTTCCTGCCAACTCGTGTTGGTAAAACCAGTTGCTGGTGCGATTCCAACGGTTGAAGGAATGTTATATTCGTCACAGGACTGACTTTCGTTTGAGTTTGCGAGTACTAACAACTGAGCAACGGCAGTGGTAGTACAACCACCATCAGAACCACATAGCCAGGATTCACCACTCGTTTGGGTGTCAGCGCCAACAGTTAAGTTAAAGTCAACGTTACCCGTATTAGAAACAACCATCCAGTCTCCGGTTGTAACATTAGTTGGAGCACTCGTGTTTGTGGCTTTAACGTTAGGTGCTTGAGTTGCGTTGACAGGATATAAACCTGAAGCGTTCAACCAAGTTGTTGAGTTATAAACCCCACTTGCGTGAACTGAAGCGTTGGTGTATCCTACCTGAACGTGCCCAGTTCCAAAACTAACTGAACTGTCGTCAATGCTAATTCCTACTTCGTAATCTGTTGTAAGGGATGTTGTCCCAGTACCAGATGTTGCTGCTCCGGTTAGAAAACTGTACTCTCCACCAAGAGAACTTAATTTACTTACACTCACAACCGTACCAACGACGGTTACAACTAATGCGACAGCAAGTAATGCTACCACTGTGCGATTTGAAACATCTGCCATTTTTTAACCTCCTTTTTGAATATTTTTTGAATATTTTTTCTTTTTATCTAGTTCTTTTTATCTAGTTATTAATTCTACTTTCTAGACTTTATTGAACGGCAATGTCGCTGTTTTGCCCATTCTGAGTCTCATTTGGGTTATCAATCCCTAAAGATACTTTTGCTTGTTCGCTGTCTATTTGAGCATCTGGATTGAACGTTGCGGGGGCATCAATGTATAAAGAAACTTTCCCGTTTGCACCGTATGTTACTTCTGGTACTGCTTTATCTAGGGCTCGTAAATATGCAGCTAATGCAACTACACTTACAAGGATAACAATAACTAGTACTGTAAGAACAGCTTTGTTAGAAATATCCCCGTTCACCTTTTGTTGCAATTTGGTCACCTCCTTTTTTGAAAGTGAAGACATCTATCTCTTGCACTTTTAAGACTTAATAAACTTTTAGCATTTATATACCTTTCGTTCTAGAACTAAGTTCGTGGTTTGAAAACTAGAGAAAAGACCATTATTATTTTTATCGCTTTGATTATTTTTACTTTCTTACGTAAAGAAAAAGGACTTAATGTAAATTATTGTAAAAAATATGGAATCATTGAGATAGAGCTAAAATAGGTTAATTGCATTTAACAAAGTCAGAAGCATTTACATTTGATTGGAAGATGATAAAAACGTATCGAAAAGTGATGGGCAAATGAGGTTTGACGCAAACGTTATATACTTTCTGTGCTTCTTTGAGATCTTATGCCACGTTTTCCACTTCCAAAATCGAGTACGACAAGTATTTTTCCAGAATATAGCCCTATTAAAGTTAAGTACAAAGATATCTTCCATATTAAAGAGTATTATATGGGGTTGCATGAGTGGTTGCTTGAAAACGGTTGGAAGGATGTTGAAGGAGATGGAGAACATTGGGAGTCATATTACGGAGAGCGTCTTAGTCAAGGTGGCGAAAAAGAAATTTGGATTTGGTGGAGAATGGTCAAAACACCAACAGATACACCCTCTGGATCGTTTAAAACGTCTAAAGGGACAAATGAGAAATGGGCAGCTTTAACATATTATTTGGATTTAGATTTTCACTTTTTGAATATTCTTCCTACGGAAGTTGTGCGTGATGGAAAAAAATTACCTGCACATAAAGGAGAAGTGGAGATGATTATTCGAGCATACATGAATGAGGGCTATAAAGATGCATTTGATAAGTCCTCGCTTCTTAAAGAGATTAAAGGTCTTTTTGCTCATCGATGGTATAGTAATACTGCGACGATTCGCCAGAAACAGTTGTATCAGGAAGTTTATGCGTTACAAAATTTCATCAAACAATGGTTTAAACTCAAGAGATATATGCCTTACGAGGAAGCACGCAGCTTCTGGAGCTCGCGAGCGTTTCCATCGCATGTTAAGGATGAACAACAGCAGTA
>JAHFSP010000002.1:89053-91346 GCA_023265685.1 Candidatus Woesearchaeota archaeon
TTTGGGTTTTTTGCAATCATTCTTTTTACGCAGAGCAAGATGTAATGGTTCTGGCATTTTATGGGGATAGCGTAGACTTTGTTTAACAATATCTCTCGCTGTTTCAAAAGAAACTTTGTAGCCGGGAGTAATGTAGAGAAGATTACTGTGTTCTCGAGGGAGCAAAGTATGACCACAGAGTTCACCGTTTAGAGTTATATCATCTTGTTGGATCTTCCCTAGGTTGAGATAGTCCGTAACACCTATTGTGGGAACGTTGAGAATAATGCCCAAGTGGGACGCAACACCCATATTACGTGGATGAAGAATGCCATAACCTTTGATGAGAAGTACGTCTGGTTCTTCTTGGAGTTGGTTATAGGCTTCGGCAATCGCTGGGACTTCGCGATAGGCAAGAAACTCTGCTTTAGGTGGGAGAGGGTTGTGAAGAGAGTAGGTTTTCTCTTCGAGAATTTTCATTGAAGGGTACTCACAAACTATGATGACTGCTATTAATTTATCTGGAAGTGAGATAGTCGTGGCAGCTCCAATTTTGGTAATTGATTGAGGGAGTTGGTCTTCTATAACGAGCTTGCGTGCGAGACGTTCTTGTTCTTTTTTTAATTCAAGGAAATCAATTGCGTCACCCATTTTAGAATTAGAGTAAATGAGGGTTTTATAAATCTTTAGTTACTTTTAAGTGATAACTTAAGTGCGAAAGATTTTTAGTTATAAATGGTTTACAGATGATATGGCAGTGTATATTTCTTTTCTACGCGGGATCAATGTTGCAGGTCATGCGTCAATCACTATGAAGCAACTTGTGGAAGCGTATTGCTCACTGTCGTTGAAACATGTGCAAACCCATCTTCAAAGTGGCAATGTTGTGTTTGAGAGTCAAGGTAGTAATGTTGAAGTACTTGGCAAGAAGCTGGAGAATGCTATTGAACAGAAAACTGGATTGAAGGTAGGAGTGATTATTCGTACGCCTGCTCACATTAAGTGGGTTCTTGACAATAATGTGTTTCGTATAAAAGAAAAGAATGAGGCATTGTATGTTACGTTTTTGTCTTGCGTTCCTGAAGCGTCGTTGGTTAAGAATATTGATCGTACAGCATTTATACCTGATGAATTCTGCGTGGTGAAAGATCAGATTTTTCTGTATTGTCCGAATGGGTATGGTCGAACAAAACTGTCGAACGTGTTCTTTGAGAGGAAGTTGAAGTGTGTTGGTACGACGAGAAATTGGAACACGATTAATGCAGTGTATGAGTTGGCGGGGAAGAAGAGAGGCTGAGGAGAGATTTGAACGTTAGCATTCACCCACCATAATCAATATAAACATTCTTTTATCTAAAATAATGATGGGGAAGATTCAAATTCTTAGCGAGGACGTAATTAATAAGATTGCCGCAGGGGAAGTTATTGAGCGGCCGGCGTCGGTGGTGAAAGAGTTAGTGGAGAATTCTTTGGATGCGGGGGCAACGAAAATTTTAGTTGATGTTGAAAATGTGGGGAGAGATATTATTCGCATTACTGATAATGGATCAGGGATGAGTCCGCATGACGCTAAATTGTCTTTGATTCGACATGCGACAAGCAAAATCACTCAAGCGGACGATTTATTTAACATTCATTCGTTAGGATTTCGTGGAGAGGCATTGGCATCGATTGCCGCTGTAAGTACCCTTACGATTGCAACGGCACACGCAGATGTTTCGGAGGGGTATAGCGTAACCATACAGGGAGGAGCTATTTTGCATGAAGGCGCGTGTGCACATGAACAAGGTACAACTATTGAAGTGAAATCACTATTTTTCAATACTCCTGCTCGACAAAAATTTCTCAAAACGGATGCAGTGGAGCTACGCCATATTATTGATGTCGTGATGCAATATGCGTTGATTCATCCCCACATTCGTTTTCGTTTGATACATAATGGTGAGACCATTCTTGATGCACCACAGGTAGAAAATTTACGAGAGCGAGTCGCATTTTTGTATGGTGTTAGCGTGGCAAAAGAGATGATACCCATTGATGTTACAGGAGATGGGTTTGTATTGAAAGGATTTATTGGCATGCCATCACAGTCACGTAATGACCGAGGACAACAGGCACTTTATGTTAACAAACGATGGATTAAAAATAGTGATCTGCGTGAAGCCATCTACGAAGGATACCACTCCATGTTGTTTCATGGCAAACATCCTATTTTTGTTCTTGATATTGAGCTTGACCCGATGCGTATTGATGTGAATATTCATCCGCAGAAATCAGAAATTAAAATTGAACAGCGTGATGAAATTTGTAGTGC
>JAHFSP010000002.1:91446-105460 GCA_023265685.1 Candidatus Woesearchaeota archaeon
GGTCAAATTCATAAGACATTTTTTGTTGCTGAGAGTGAGGGGGGAGCTTTTTTTATTGATCAACATGCAGCACATGAGCGAGTCTTATATGAAAAGTTGATGGGAGACTTGTCGTTGGGTCAGATTACATCACAAACACTACTGCAACCGGTTGTAGTGACTGTCGCATTTCGTGATGTGCCCATTCTTACTAGCCATTTGATATTTTTACAACAGTTAGGGTTGACTCTCGAACCATTTGGAACAAATACTTTTGTTCTCAAGACATTGCCAACAATTTTTGGGAAACAACAACCTAAAGAATTATTTTTGGATTTTCTTGGTGCTTTACATGAGGGTGAGAAGAATAGTCTTGAAAAATTGCGAGAAGTAATATTGACCAGAATGGCCTGTCGGGGGGCAGTAATGGCTGGTGATCAGGTGATGATCTCAGAGATGGAAGAGATTGTACGGCAATTATCTTTTACTCAATATCCTTTTACATGTCCGCACGGTCGGCCTACGGTGATTAAAGTGAGTGCAGAGGAGCTGGAGAAGAAGTTTAAGAGGAAGTAGGGGTTAATGGAGGACGTATTTAGTTTGTCTCTTTTTAGTGGTAAAATTTATAAGTGGTGTTTTTTTAGAGGAATTATGACTCTTCATTGTGCAGTTCAATACTTTGAGCCTGATGGTTCGTTTGGGTACGTTATGGGAGTAGATAGATGTATGCAAATTGGTCCTAAAAATCTGGAGTGGACGATCGTTGGTAAAGTAGATAAATCGTTCCTAGGTGAAAACACGATAGGACTAGTAGCTGGAGGGTTTTCGCTACAAAATCCCCAAGTTGTTTATGATCCTGAGAATTACATTTTATCGGTACTTAAAGAGATGACCTTATTAGAGGCAAAGATAGGAGATCTTGCGAAACAATTTGAAGATATACATCCTGGAAAAAACTATCTTCACACTGCGCTTGTTGGCTCTTCATACCATGTACTTCTTGCTCAACAAACAAATGGAGGAGTGGAGCTATATAAAATTAATAGTAAGGGAGATAGACCACACACAGCGACCCTTATTGACTCAATGACCCCAAGAGAGTACGCATCGGCTACTGCAACATCATTTTTCTTCTCACCCATACCCGATCCAACAAGCCCAAAACAGGTTATAATTTCTGCAAGACTAACATTTGAGCAAGCGTTGGAGACTTTTAAGTTAACGATGAATTACCCGATAGAACAATTACGAGGTCCGCAGTACGCAGGTTACGATCCAATGGAATGTACTGTGTATCAAGTTTCGCCACGAGAGATAAAAAAATTGGAAACAACATGATTTCACAACAAGTAGAAAAAGGACTTTACAAAACTGCGGTTGCTTTACCTGTTGGTTTTATACTAGCGAATGTAACTGAAACTATGCTGGTTTATGACGCGCATACTTCTCGTAAACCAGAAATAGAAAACTCAATTACACAGGATTATCCGACAGAGATTCAAGAGGTAGAAACATTTTGGGGTTATCGTTTTAAAACAGTTCCAACTCTACGTTTTGAACTGACCTCTCAAGAAAGAGATTATGCAGGTCAGGGGAAGTTAACATTAGGAATGCACCATTTTGGACAAGATGAGATTTATATTGCAAGTGGAGTAATCCCTAGTTTAGAGGATTCATTGTTAGAAAAGATAGAATTATGGTTTGTGGATAGTTTAGAACCTAAAACAGTTTTACGACATGAACTTACCCATAGTTTGGTAGATCAAATCGGTGACGGGGTTAACTGTGGAATTGGTAGTGGTGAAAAGAGAGATCATATTATTCAAGAGGGTATTGCTACTTATGCAGAAATAGCTCTTGGTTCAACTCAACGAGAGATTCATTGTCAGAATCCGCTTCCAGAGACAATTGAAGAACTGGGGGATTATAATGATGGTTATTGTTTTGTAAAAACCCTCTTGGATCTGAATCGAATACAAGGGATGGTATATCTTCTTTGTAGGCCTGCTTCGGAAAAGGATATTCTTCAACCGGAAAAATATTATGCAGATTTCAGAAGGGACAATGAAATGAGACAATGAAATTTAAGATAGGAAGATGCACGAGGAAGGCCATATTAAAACTAGGGAATGAGATCTTACGAAATGTTTATAAACAATTAATCTCTTTAGATGACTAAGAAGAGGTTGAGACAGATTTCTCGGAGTCGTACAATGACTGCTGAACAACTAAAAACGGGTACAACTACATTAGGTATCGTATGTAAAGATGGTGTCGTGCTCGCTGCCGATAAACGTGCTACTGCAGGAACCATGATTGTGGATAAGCGTGCAGATAAAGTGCATGTTCTTACAGACAATTTTGCGTGTACTATCGCAGGAAGCGTGTCAGAGGCACAACTATTGATCAAACTTATTCGTGCGGAATTAAAGTTAAAAGAGATCCGTACTCTTAAAGCTCCGTCTGCTAAAGAGGCAGCAAATTTACTTGGCGGAATGCTGTATGCAAGCCTACGTCGAATGAGTATGTTTCCTGCTGTTACTCATTTTTTGCTTAGTGGAAAAGATTCAACAGGCGTTCATCTCTATGATTTATTTCCCGATGGAAGTGTAACACATGTTCCAGATTATATTTCCTCAGGTTCTGGTTCAGTATTTGCGTTAGGTGTCCTTGAGAGTCATTATAAAGAAGGAATGTCCGTTGCTGAAGGGGTTAAACTTGCTGTGAAAGCAGTTAATACTGCTCTTAATCGTGATAGTGCATCTGGAAATGGAATTGATGTTGTCGTCGTAACCGACAAAGAGATCAAACGTGTTCTACAAAAAGAAGTTGAAGTAGTCCTGTAAGCTTTTTGTTTTTGTTTCTCTTTTGTCATTTATCGGATGTAGAGATGATGAGTCTTCATGATATGCTGATTAAAGGATAGGGCATATGCCTAAAATTAGAACGGTTTGTGTGTTAAGAATTTGATGATTAATGAGTTAAATGGTTAAAAAAGATTTAAAGTTAGGAATTTAACGAAGAGATTGATATACTAACTTAACTATAAAAATATATTAGAAACTATAGGTGTATTATTATGGGAGATATTTTAAAGGAAATCCTTAAGGTTTTGCCTGAGGGAAACATTGCTGATGCAGCATTTGAAGGTGCAAATATCGTTTTGTATACTAAGAATAAAGAATATTTTCAAGATAATGGTGGAACGATTCGTAAAGCTGTTTCAGAATTTAAAAAACGAATTGAACTTCGTCCTGACCCTTCATTATGTATTGAGCAAGAACATGCTAAGAAAGAGATTATGAAGATCATTCCAGAAGAAGCAGGGATTAAAGAATTCATTTTTGATCCGCCCCGTTCACAAGTGATTATTCATGCGGAAAAACCGGGATTAGTGATTGGTAAACAAGGTGAGTTGCTTAAAGATGTTGCCAATAAAACATTTTGGATTCCTCTTATTCGACGGGTTCCTCCCATTCGTTCTAAACTTATTGAGAATATTCGTTCTGTGTTGTATGAAAATGCTGCTGAGCGTAAGAAGTTTTTAGATCGTACCGGACACCGGATTTATGATGGGTGGTTACGTGAGAAAAAACACGAGTGGGTTCGAGTTTCATGTTTGGGCGCTGCGCGTCAAGTTGGACGAGCCTGTTTTCTTCTTCAAACTCCAGAATCACGCGTATTACTTGATTGCGGTATTGACCCAGGTGAAGAAGGACCAGAGACGTATCCTTACCTAGATGCTCCTGAATTTAATATTAGTGAGATTGACGCGGTGATTGTGGCCCATTCTCATCTGGATCATTCTGGACTTGTGCCGTATCTCTTTAAGTATGGGTATCAAGGCCCAGTCTATTGTACGTATCCCACACGAGATGTTATGGCATTATTGCAATTAGACATGGTGAAAATTCAACGTAATGAAGGAAAAGAGCCGTTGTATACGAGTGATGAAGTTCGTCAGATGGTACTTCATACGATTTGTCTTGATTTTGATGAGGTTGCAGACATTACACCTGATGTCCGGTTGACGTTTTATAATTCAGGACATATCTTAGGAAGCGCGATTGTACATCTTAACATTGGTAATGGGTTACACAATTTTGTGTATACTGGTGATATTAAGTACGCTCGCACGAATGTGTTAGAACCTGCCAATACACAATTTCCTCGTGTTGAAACGTTGATGATTGAATCTACGTATGGTGGTAAAGATAATACCATGACTGAGCAGGAAGCGGATGATTATATGGTTAAAGTGATTAAAGATACATTTGCGCGTGGTGGTAAAGTGTTGTTGCCCGTTCTGGGTTCAGGACGTACACAAGAGATCATGGTTATTGTTGAGCGAGCTATGCGTGAGAAACTGATTCCAGAAGCCTCTGTCTATGTTGATGGAATGCTTTGGGATATTACCGCAATTCATACTGCGTATCCAGAATATTTGAGTCGTAATTTACGTCAACAAATTTTTCATCAAGAGAATAATCCGTTCTTGTCGCCAATCTTTAAACAGATTGCATCGCCAAAAGATCGTTCGCAGGTCATGGAAAGCCAAGAGCCATGTATTATTATGGCAACATCAGGAATGCTTACGGGTGGCCCTTCGTTTGAGTATTTCCGTGATTTGTGTGATGATGCTAAGAATACGTTGATTTTTACGTGTTATCAAGCACCAGGTAGTTTTGGTCATCGTGTGCGTGAAGGCGAACGTGAAATTGGATTTTCTCAAAGTGGCAAGCAGGTTGTCAAAGAGGTTAAAATGGATGTTCATAAAGTTGAACTGACAAATCATTCTGATCGACGACAACTGTTGAATTATGTCAAACGATGTAATCCTCAGCCGCGTAAAATTATTGTTGTTAATGGTGAGAGTTCGCGTTGTTTAGATTTTGCCAGCTCGATTCATAAGACGTTTCGGATAGAGACGATTGCACCAAAGAATTTGGAAGTGATTCGGATACGGTAAGAAGTTTTCTTATTTCTTTTAGAATTTATTTTTTAATTTTATGTGTTCTTAGGGTAGTTTTCTCACTATCCCTTGATTAGCATCAAGTTCGATCAAATCACCATCCTGTAAAATTTTTGTTGCATTTCCTGTTGCGACCAGACAAGGTTTGCCGAGTTCACGAGCAACGATAGCAGCGTGGCTTAACATCCCCCCTTGGTCGGTGATAATTCCGGCAGCTTTTTGCATTAGGAGAAAATTATCTGGTGTGGTCATGGTGCAAACGAGTATTTCGTCAGCAGAGAGATCAGGAGAGGAGGATTGGTTGGTAGTTGAGAGGAGACGTACTTTGCCTTGTACTATACCGGAGTTGGCAACTTGACCGGAGATTAATGACTTTATGTGATTAGACTGTGTGGAGACCATTGGCACGAAATCATGATACATTTGCGCAATAGTGGTATTGTAGTCAATAAACCACGTTCCGAACTCTTTTGAATACACACTTTCAAAATAGCCTTGGAGATAATTGTGAAGAAACGTTGCTCCCACTTTCTGGGTTAATTCTTGTTGGGTTTTTTGATTGGTAATTGTAATATAGTTAATGATGTCTTGGATGTATTTTTCGGCATCGTTATCTGATGTGCTTAGTTGAAGATATTTTAGGTCAAAGAGAAACGAAATTGGTTTTTCTTGATCATGGAAGCCTTGAGTAAGTTGGTTATGACCTCCTCGGATAACTTCTCCGAAAATACACTTTGAGTTTACGATGAAGATACTTGACCAGAGAGTATTTTCGCAATGAGGTACAAAATCTGCTTTGTAGTTTTTTGGCTGAATGTCTTGTTGTTTAAACCAGGTTAGTGAATCTTTGATGGTTTTTCCCCTCATGCGTAATTTAGGAAGAGCTGGGTCCTTTGGGATTAATCGTAGAGCACAGAGTTCGTGTTGATGTTCTTGAAGAAATTTTTTGAATTGAAGTGTTGGTGGGGTGAGATCAATGGCATTGAACTGGTAGGGTTTATCGAATGGTAGACCAGTGATATCATGAATAATTTGGAGTCGATCTCGTTTTAGATTGTCTTCGTTACGTAAGATCTTGGTTTTGCTATGTTGTATATTTTCAAACCATTCGGTGATGGAAATCTGTTTTTGATAGAGATCTGGAAGATGCATGTATTTTATGAGAGATAAGACTATTTAAAGATTATCGGTTTGGAAAAGGAGGGAATAATTGGGTAATTAGGTTACTTCTAGAGGGAATAGTTTGTTTAAACTTACCAATCGAGATTAATTACTTCTTCCACTAAAATTTTATAAACAGACCTAAAAATAACATTATTCGTGCCAGCGTCGCATAATTCGGTATTGCGCAGGTCTTGAAAGATTAATCCAACATAACCTGTCCCTCTGGGATTGTCGGTTCAAATCCGGCCGCTGGCGCTTAAGCTCCGGTTAAACGCCGGAGCCCTTTTTCATTTTTTACGAAGGTGTGTCGAGTGCCATGCCTGATGCTTTGCTTAGGGCGTTGGCGTTACAGCTCTGGTTAAAAGAACCATGATTGCATTAGGTTTATATTCCATGGACCATCGGGAAATATATGGATGATACTTTAGATTCGGAGATCTTGCAAATAGGGGAAATTGCTGCGGAAGTACGAGAAGAGTTTGAACAAGGGACAGTTAATCTGAGCATACTTACATCATTGTATAGCAAGCATACATTTGTTGAGAATATGAATCTTTTTCTTTCACGTGCTAGAGTTATGTTTCCAATGGGCAATTGTGGCCTTACTTCAGTGTACTTACAAAGTGTTCTAGGAGGGGATGTTCGGAGGGGATGGTATAAAACGTTGCCGCATACATTTTTATTACTTGATGAACGGTTGGTGGTGGATATTACTTCTGATCAATTTGGTGGACCAAAAGTGTATGTTGGTTATTTTGGTTGTCCATATTCGATTGCAAAAGAAAAAATAGGGACAAGTTAGTTGCTGATAGTATCATCAAAGGGCCAAAAATGTTTAATAGACATTACAAACATCGGAAAAGATAAAGATTAATTCATGCTTGATTATTATCAGATTATACAAGATGACTTTAAATAAGTAATGACTTCTTTTAGGCAATAATAAAAAAATCAGAGATACTTTTGACCATGTCATCTTACATCGAACTCAACGATTTTCTTAAAATCAACAATGTCGGCTCTACGGGTGGACAGGTTAAATTGGTTATTCGATCAGGGGTGGTGAGGGTAAATGGGGAAGTTGAGACTCGTAATCGGAGAAAGCTGGTGGTTGGTGATACAGTAGAATTTGACCAGAGGGTTTTTAAGATAGGCGCAGAAGTGGTACGAGAACACACTTAAACGTGCTATAAATACGGAAAATATATACAATGACCCTCATTAAAGCTAAAGGATATGAATTCAATTTGACACCCATTCGCGATTCGTATGATCGACGCGCGATTCAATTCAAAAATAGTATTATTGCTGCACTTAAGAAGGCGGGTATCACAGAGGACGATGTTGATATAGATATCCAATCTAATGCTCGTCTTGCAGGACAGGCGACGGCAAAATGGTATTCTGAAGGATATTTAATGCAGTATAGCCATCAATCTCAACCAAAATATGCGGAAAATTTGTGTGTGGTGCTTAAAGTCATTGAGAAAGAAGTGGATGCACTGATTAGAGGAGAAAAGCCGTTTGAAGATTTTATTACGACATTTACTGAGAAGAAAGACATTGATAAAACTCGTAAAGAAGCGCGAGAAATCCTGGGTGTTGAACCTCATTGTCTTGATCTTGATTTGATTACCAAGAAATATAAATTTTTAGCACGCCAACATCATCCTGATATGAATGGCGGAGATGCTGAGCAGTTCAAAAGAATTGGTAATGCGTTTAATGCGTTGAAACGGGAATTGCAGTAAGTAAATAACGTAAAGCTAGAAGAAAAGCTAATAAAGCGTTATTCATTTGCGAGAGTATGAGTTTTCGTTCTTTACGTACGGCGTTGCAGGAGGATAGAAAGAAGTATTCTGAGTCTAAACTTAAGCATTTATTATTTAGTCATCCTGTACTTAAGTTCATTTTTTTTATTCTTGTTAATTATGTTCTTTCTTTAGTTTCAAAGTATTATCCAGAGAATTTTTTACTGCGAGGATTGACAACTACGGTTAATATTGTTATTGCAGTGTATTTTGTTCTGGCGATTATTTACATTGTTCATCGCCGCTGGGAGCATTTGATGAATCCTAAAAACGTGCCTTCGTTGGTGGGAGCGTATGTGTTTTTTGTCGTGGTGATTATTCTTATTTTTTCCACGATTTTTGCAGTGGTGGAATTAACCGGACAAGGATATCTCAAATATGGTGGATGTGCAGATACTTTTGACCCTACAGTGATGTATCAAGATCCAGCAGCATCTCATGACTTTTTTTATTTTTCTGCGATAACGTTCTTTACCGTTGGGTATGGGGATATTTGCCCGATGGGAATTATGAAACTGGCAGCAATTGTTGATGCGTTGGCAGGTCATGTGATTTCAGTTATTGTGGTGGCATTGATCATAAATAATTTTATTCAGATGCAAAGAAAAGAGTGAATCTGTCCATATAAATCAATTCTAAACATTTATAAGACTTGAGAATATACTTTAACATATACCTAGAGGAGTAATGGAGTGTTGAAGAAGAGAAAGAGACTAGTTGTATGATTAAATGAGGAAATGTTAATGAAACGGCTTACAAGTATACCAGCTTTACAGATGATGGCTAATATCATTCGCGAGGACATTATTACCTCTTTACAGGAAGCTAAGTCAGGTCATTCTGCAGGACCATTAGGTATGGCAGATATTTTTACTGCTCTTTATTTTAATGTTCTTGAACACAACCCTCGTAATCCAGCATGGGAAGGTAGGGATAGGATGGTGTTGTCTAATGGGCACATTTGTCCAGTGTTGTATGCGACAATGGCAAATGCAGGATATTTTCCTAAAAAAGAGTTGTTTACATTACGTAAATTTGGCTCACGGCTTCAAGGTCACCCTCATCGTGAGTCACTTCCTGGGTTAGAAACTACTTCAGGCCCTTTGGGAAGTGGACTTGCACAAGCAGCAGGGATGGCGAGTGGGTTACGTTTAGATGGAAAAAAGAATGTGGTGTTTTGCGCTTGTAGTGATGGGGAGCAAGATGAAGGAAATCATTGGGAAGCGGTTATGTTTGCTGCAAAAAATAAATTAGGGAACTTAATTGCAATTACTGATCGAAATTATATTCAAATCGACGGAAATACGGAACAGATTATGCCTCTTGATCCTCTTGATGAAAAATACAAAGCATTTAATTGGGACGTTAAAGTGATTAACGGGAATAATATGAAAGAGGTTTTAGCAACACTGCAACAGGCACGTGCTCGTTCTTCTACTGCAACCAAACCGCTGATGATTATTGCAAAAACGACACCCGGCAAAGGCGTTGATTATATGGAAAATGATTACCGATGGCACGGTGCCCCCCCTGGTACTCTTAAAACTGAGAGGGCTCCAGCATTAGATAGGCAAGCCGCTGTGGCACTTGAAGAGATACATGCCCATGAAGTGGAGGAGAGAGGGAACTGGTATCATTCTCATTTTAAATTTAAACCTCTCCATGAGATGAAGAAAGAGTTAAAAGTAAAAAATGTGGATAAAAAGACTGTTGGTACTGGGAGGAAGAAACGATGAAGATCCTGAAATCAACTCCGCTTTTTCGAGGTGTTAATACTGCGCTTCATCTTGATTTTTCTAAAGATAAAGTTCCAACGAGAAACGGGTATGGAGATGGATTAGTTGAATTAGGTACAAAGAACAAGAATGTTGTTGCGCTCTGTGCTGACCTAACTGAATCGATACGAGTAGAACCGTTTGCTACAAAATTCCCACGACGTTTTTTTGAAATGGGTGTTGCTGAACAAAATCTGGTGACGGTGGCTAGCGGTCTTGCTGCAGTTGGAAAAATACCATTTGCATCGTCGTATGCAGCGTTTTGCCCAGGACGATGTTGGGAGCAAATTCGCACAACCATTTGTTATAATAATCAACCTGTGAAAATTGTGGGAGCACATGCAGGTATTTCTGTAGGTCCTGATGGGGCAACACATCAAGCCCTGGAAGATGTTGCTCTTATGAGAAGTTTACCCAATATGATTGTTGTTGTTCCAGCTGATTATGAACAGGCTAAAAAAGCGACCTTGGCGATTGCCGACTATAAAGGGCCTGCGTATTTACGTCTTACCAGATCAAAAACAGCACAGATGACCTCTGCAAGGACACCATTTCGTCTTGGTGAAGCACAGGTTTTCAAACAGGGAAATGATGTAGCAATTATTGGAGCTGGCCCCATTCTTCAAAGTTGTTTGGAAGCTGCAGCATTATTAGAGCGAGAGGGAATACATGCACGAGTAATTAATTGTCATACCATTAAACCACTTGATGAAAAGATAATTCTAAGGGCAGCAAAAGAGTGTAAACGAGTCGTGACAGTTGAAGAACATCAGATTACGGGGGGATTGGGCGGTGCGGTTGCTGAGTTTCTTGGCGAACATTTTCCGGTTCCTCTTCGACGTATTGGCGTGCAAGATCGTTTTGGAGAGTCAGGAGAACCGAATGAATTGATGAAAGTGTTCAAATTAGATGCCACAGCGATTGTGAAAGCGTGTTTAGATGTAGTGAAAATTAAGAAATAGATTAGGTAGGTCATTATATTGAAATCGCCCATTACTCTTCCTGAACAGAAAAAAATTATTGAGCCATTAGTACACAAATTGATTGCAGAACATAGATTACATCCTCAAGAACCCATGATTGTAGGAATTCAAGGGGGTCAAGGAACAGGAAAAAGTACTATGAGTATTATGTTGGAAGAATCTCTTAAATCTAATGGATTTCAGGTTCACCATTTCTCACTGGATGATTTTTATACGACAGCACTCAAGCGTGGAATACTGCGAAAGCGTTACAGTGGCAATGCATTTTATGAGATTGTAAGAGGTATGCCTGGGACGCATGATCTTAAACTACTATCCAAAGTATTACATTCTATTAAACTAGGAAAACCATTTTCTCTTCCGATATTTGATAAATCGTTACATGATGGAGAAGGAGATCCCATTTCGAAGACTATTGAGGTACGGGGGCGACAAGATTTTGTTATTTTTGAAGGATGGTGCGTGGGTATTCCAACAATTAGTTCTCCTAAGTTTATTGCTCTTTGTTATAAATACCACTTAGATTTGCGCTCCCTAGACCCTACCCTGAAAGACCATAAGGTAGTCTTAGATTTTATTACAATGTATCAGCCACTTTGGAAAATGTTAGATTATACTATTATGCTTCGACCACCAACTCCTGCGATGCATAAATTATGGCGTAATCAGGCAGAGATGGAGCTTAAAAGAAAGAAGCATGAGGGGATGAGTTCTGAACAGATAAGCCATTTTGTTGACGTTTTTCTTCCTTGTACTTACATGTGTTATGATTTGATTAAACCTGATTGTTTGATTAGCGTTAATGATAAACATACTTTTTCAAAAATTTCTTTTGTGTAAGTTAAAATGATTAAAAAAGGAAAAATTATTTAGAAATCATTTATTTAGACATAATGTTCATTGTCTTTTTTGATATGGGCTAAAGAATATTTAAGATCTGCATCGGTTTTTTTATGGGGATTAAAGATGTTTTGGGGATCGAAAATTCTTTTGACTTCTTTGAAAAGTTTAAACATTTTATCCCCATACATTTTTTGAATGTAGGGACCACGAATAAGCCCTTCGTTGTGTTCGGCACTTAATGAGCCACCATATTTTAGAACGAGGGTATACACTTTTTCACTGAGTAAAGGGATTATTTTACGTTGAGAAGGGTCTTTCATATCCATTAGAGGAATAATATGGAAATTTCCATTACCCATGTGACCGGCAATGGTGTAAATGAGCTGAGGGTATTGGTCAAGAATTTTATCGAGTTCTGGAAGAAATTTGGGGAGAACTGCCGGTGGGACAATGATGTCGTCAATGAATGGTACCGTTTGTTTGCCTTTGATTTTTTGTCGAAGTAAGTTAAAACTTTGGCGACGAATTGTCCAATAACGTTTGGCGTCAGCTTTTGTTTTGGTGGTGTATGTATCAAGATTGAATGGTGCTAAGAGCTCTTGTAGTTGCTGTGTTTTTTCTTTTACTTGTTTGGTGGTAGAACCTGTAAACTCTACCATGAGTACAAGTCGAGGAAGTTGACGCATTTTAACGATTCTGGTGAGATCAGGTAGCATGTGCCACGCAAATTTGAAAATATTTTCTTCTTTACTTATGAGACGACCAATTTCGCCAGCGTAACGTAAAGCAAGCTTGAGAGTTTTATCATCATACGATTCAAAGCTAGTAGGACTTGTTTGGAGAACTTTATTGACTATTTCACCAAGTTGTTCTAAATCTTTGAGGTAAATAACATACATCATGGAGTGAGGTTCTACAGGAATGAGACCTAATTTTTCTTGGGTAACTATTCCTAATGTGCCTTGTGCACCGACAAAAACTTGAGCAAGATCAAAAGTTTCTTGTTGTGGGTTATAAATATTCCAAAGAAGGTATCCCGTAGAGTTTTTGCTGGTTTTGGGTTTTGCTTTTTTGATTACTAGATCATTTTTTTTTGTAAGAATGTACATGCGGCGGTATATTTCTCCTTCGAAATTTTGCTGTAGGCATTTTTTATCTAGCTGCTGTTTTGTAATCTTGGAGAAAGTATATTCATTGCCATCTTGAAGAATAACTTTTAACTCGCGGACCCAATCAGTTGTTTGTCCGTAGCGCAAACTCATCTCGCCGCCAGAATTATTAGAGACTATACCTCCTACGCTGCAGAGCATTTTAGAAGCAGGATAACTGGGATAGATTAGATTTTTTTTGAGAGTCTCTTTTTCTAGATCACGATAAAATAAACCGGGTTGTGCAATGGCATAATCTTTACCTATCTGCTTTAGGTGGTTGATATGTTTGTTAACATCGAGAATAATTGATTCATTAAGTGGCCCCCCTGTCATATCGGTCCCTGCAGAGCGAACGGTGATAGATAGTGAGGGGATCTTTTTTTTATTTTGAGAAACATAATTAACTACCTGCTTAATGTCACCTATAGTTTTGGGAAGAATGGCAATTTGTGGAATGATGCGAAAAGCACTGGCGTCCACACTGTATTTTTTGAGTTGATCTTTATCTATGAGAATTTCTCCAGTGATCATTTTGGAGAGATCTTTAGCAACATCCATAATTTTGATATGGAGATTAGAATATATAATGTTTTGGTATGGTTCTAATTATTCCGTAAGGACCGATTTAGAACGACTTTAAAGTTGTGGCTTTGGATGAATTATTTTGTCACTCCTTTTTGAGCTTTCTTACTTTCTTTTCGATCTTTAACCTGTTGTTTGAATGTGCCTATTTTTTTGCCAACATTGCTGTGGAATTGTTTTGTTTTCTCAACTGCTTTTCTCGTTCCTGCTTTGAATGATTGATGATAAAATTGATAGGAAACATAACGGCGCACTGCATCACCATATTCTTTGCCTACCCACCATATGCCCCAGAATAATAATGGCCAACTTAAGATATATCCGACCAACGAGATGTACCTGGATGTGGGATCATTAAAATGGAGAAAAAAGAGAACAGAGGTAATCTTCCCGACAATGAGACTTGTTGCTATAAAGATGACGCCGATATAGAAGCGTAACGAGAAGTTATATTTCCCCATAATAAGCAGGGGAGAGAGGCGTTGGTTCTTAAATTCTTCGAGCATGAAAATGACGCTGTTATAGAATCATGCTCTTAGTAGAGGATACTATTAATAAAAGATTGGTTTATAGAAGACTTTCTATAAAAGTAGAAGCGGAGTTATAGAAGATCGTGAACTGTTACGACGGCACTGCGAACTTTATCTCCTTTGTTACAATAAGGACAGCTGGCAGTGTGAGATTTAAATTTGTAGTGGCAACGATCGCAGAGATAACTGATTTTTCCCTCTGATTCTTTTTGTTTGGTTCGTTC